>CAZBXF010000006.1:0-42944 GCA_964495635.1 uncultured Phycisphaeraceae bacterium | reverse complement strand
TGATGGTGATGCCGCGCTCGCGCTCGATGTCCATCGAATCGAGCACCTGCGCCTCGGCCTCGCGCTGTGAGACCGCGTTGGTGGCCTGGAGGAGACGGTCTGCCAGCGTCGACTTTCCGTGGTCGATGTGGGCGATGATGCTGAAGTTACGGATGTTTGTGGGAGAATCGGCCATTGCGGGGGGAGTGTAGGGGCACGGGCAACCCGCACGCGGCACAAAGAGGATCGCGATGCCCAGGCCACCACTCCCGGGAGATTCTCCAGATACACGGTCGGAGGCCAGCGTGAAGCCCCAGCACCTCAAGGAAAAAAGCCCGCCCCGGACGACCGGAACGGGCCCTTGATGAACATCAGGTGAACATCAGGATTGCGTCACCACCCGCGGCGATCCCGCGGCAAAGTGACCGAGCAGACTCAGCGGCGGCGGCGGCCGGCGATGAGGCCACCCAGGCCCATCAGCGCGAGGGCGCTGGGCGTCGGCACCGTGCAGTGCTCAGCGCCGGTGAGGTTGATCGTGTACTCCTCGAGCGCGGAGGAAATACCACCCCAGCCGAAGACGGCGCTGGCCGCGGCCGGACCGTCAGGAATGCGCTCGATGCCGAAGGGAGTGTCGCTCCAGATCTGACCGCCGGTGACGCCCAGGGCGTCCTGGTCGTAGCGGCTGATGACCAGCACATAGTGGCCGGGCTGGGTGGGCAGGAACTGGCCCGTGATGGTCGACTGGGTCGTGCTCTGCGAATCATCGTTGAAGGTCACGCCGAAGCCCGACTCGGTGAAGAGCCAGAGCTGCGTATCGAAACCAGCGCCACCGACCGTCGTGGCCGAGAAGTTGGCGGGGTCGCTGATGTAGATGCAGTAGGCATCGACGAGATCATCCGGGCCATCCCCCATGCCGCAGATCTGATCGAGCGAGCCCGTGCCGACGGTGTCCTGAGCCATCGGGCCATTGACGGCGAAAGCGCCGGCATCGGGGATCTCGTTCCAGCACTGAACGGTCGCGTTCGCGCTGGCAGCGCAGCCAGCAATCAACGCCAGGGCAAGCATCTTCTTCATCGTCCTATCTCCTTCTCTCGCGGCCCCTTTCGAGGCCACCACACTCTCAACCCGCACGGGTCGACAAAGAACACCGTTCAGGTCGGGGCTCAAGCCCGCGACCAGGAACGCTGCCGCATGTGTGTGGGGGACGGTCTGTCTCTCTCATCCAGCCCACGGGACCGTTTCCGGCCCTACCCCTCCTTTATACTCGACGCCGACCAAGTCGTCAACGGAATCGTCGTTCCCGGGGGAGGGTTTGTTGGGTGGGCCGTGGGATTCTGGGCAAGCTGGGCGGACTGGACCGGCCCCCGAAGGCTGGAGCGGACCTTCGGACCAGCCCGCTCAACCCCGGGCGTCAGCCATTGGTTCCCAGGCCGCGGCGGGGTACGCTCTCCTTTTCGAGAACGGAGCAACGAATCATGAGCGAACTCATCCGCGGCAACGCGGTCATCGGACAGTCGGGTGGTCCCACCGCCGTCATCAACCAGTCGCTCGTCGGCGTCATCGAGGGCCTGCGCGCGGGCCTCCACGCCAGCGGCCACGTCCCCCGCATCTACGGCATGAAGCACGGCGTGCGGGGCCTCGTCAAGGGCGAGCTCCACGACCTGACCGACATGCACCAGGATCGCCTCGATCGTCTGGCCATGACGCCCTCCGCTGGCCTCGGCTCCACACGCGACAAGCCCGACGCAGCCTACTGCGAGCGCGTCCTCGAAGGGTGCAAGAAGCAGAACGCCCACTACTTCTTCTACATCGGTGGCAACGACAGCAGCGACACATGCCGCCTCGTCAGGGAGCGTGCCGTCGCCAGCGGCTACGACCTGCGCTGCTTCCACGTTCCCAAGACCGTCGACAACGACCTCATGGAGAACGACCATACCCCCGGCTTCCCCAGCGCCGCGCGCTTTGTCGCGATGGCCTGCATGGCCGACTTCATGGACAACATCTCACTCCCGGGCATCAAGATCAACGTCGTGATGGGGCGGCACGCGGGCTTCCTGACCGCAGCCAGCGCGCTGGCACGCCGCCACGACCGCGACCTCAACCCGCTCGAGCCGGGGGAGTCCACCGATGGTCCGCAGCTCATCTACCTGCCCGAGGTCGCCTTCGACCTCGACCGCTTCGTCACCGATGTCGACGCGATCTACTCCAAGAAGGGTCGCTGCCATATTGCCGTGAGCGAGGGCATCCAGGACCGCGAGGGTGTATCCATCGGCGCCAAGCTCATCAAGAACGCCCAGGTCGACGCCCACGGCAACGTGCAGCTCTCGGGCTCCGGCGCCTTGGGCGACCAGCTCGGCGATCTCCTCAAGGAGAAGCTGACACCCAAGGGCGGCAAGCCGCCACGCGTCCGCGCGGACACCTTCGGCTACGTCCAGCGCTGCTGGCCCGACGCGAGCCCCGTGGACCGCATCGAGGCCCGCCGCTGCGGGCAGTTCGCGGCCCAGCTCGCGATGTCCGGCTTCAAGGACGGCAGCGTCGCGATCGTGCGCCAGGGATCCGGCACGGAGCTCTGGCTCGGCAAGGACAACGGACACCCGTACATCTCAACGTACCGGCGTGTGGACCTCTCCTCCGTTGCAGCCAAGACCCGCCACATGCCCACAAGCTTCATGCAGGGCCACAACAACGTCAGCCGCGCGTTCATCGAGTACGCGCTGCCGCTGGTGGGTCCGCTGCCCGGGTTCGAGCGGCTCTAGTCGGAATCGTCATCGCTGCGACTACTTGTCCTGCTTGTCGACCTGGCCGCGCAGCTCTCTTGCCCGTCCGAGCAGCTCTTCCTCGAGCTGCTCGGGCGTCCGCGTCGTTTCCAGCGCAGGCTGGAGCGTGAAGTGCCACCGGATGGTCGTCTCACCCGGGATCGGCGCCGTCACAAGGTCCAGCGGCGGCCAGTCATAGACCGGCGCGTTCGCACGTGCGCTCGTCCGCAGCGGCTCATGCCCCTCGAGCGTGAGCAGCACGTCGTACTCGCCGTAGTACGTGAACCCGGCGGTCGTCGGTGTGCGACCGACCTCCACATCGTTAAGCAGCACCGTCGCCCCGGGCGGGTCTGAGGTGATCACGACCTGCTTGCTGCGGCACGCACCCAGCAGCGCGGCGAGACCGACGAGGGCGAGCGTGAGGATTCGGACTGGCGTGCGATTCGCAGGCATGGCGCAGTGTATCTGACTCCGCGCCGAGCGGGTCGGTTCTCCCAACCCCATCGCTCTGGCAATTGCGACCCACACAGCGTGGACCCAGAGTGCCCGCCTGCCCACAGCGAGCTAACCCCCGGTCGGCTGCGAGAGCGGGCGGGCGCCGACTCCATCAAACTCATCGCCCCGGAACAGATTGCCCAGGTACGCCCGCTTCACCTCGGGGTCATTGATCAAGTTCCGCGGCGTGTCCTCCGCGAGCTTTCGGCCCGCTTCGATAATGCACGCACGGTCGCACACCCGCAGCGTCTGCTGGACGTTGTGGTCGGTGATCAGGAACGCAATCCCCCGGTCCGCGAGCCGCCGGATCTCCCCCTGCAGTTCCTCGACCGCGATGGGATCGACGCCGCTGAAGGGCTCATCGAGCAGGATCAGCCGCGGCTCCGTCACGAGCGAGCGGGCGATCTCCAGCTTGCGTCGCTCGCCGCCAGAGCAGGTGCGTGCCTGGTGGCGCGCCTTATGTGTCAGGCTGAACTGCTCCAGAAGTGCCGCGGCACGCTGGTGCCGCTCACGCCGACCGATCGGCAGCGTCTCAAGAATGGCGAGCAGGTTCTCCTCGCAGCTCAATCGCCCGAAGATGCTGGGCTCCTGCGAGAGATAGCCCATCCCGAGTCGCGCCCGCTGGTACATCGCCAGCGAAGAGACTTCGCGCCCGTCGAAGTACACGCGCGATGCGCCTCCCGGATCCGGCGAGATCATCCCGATCGTCATCCGGAAGCTGGTGGTCTTCCCCGCGCCGTTTCGCCCAAGCAGGCCCACCACCTCGGCCCGCTCCACATGGAACGAGACAGAGTCCACGACGAGGCGGTCGCCAAAGGACTTGCGAAGGTTGTCGGCCTGAAGCAGTGGCACGATGGAGCGTAGGGATCGCCCCCCGTCGTGACAAAGCCCCCATCGAGTCAGCACGGGGTGGCGCTTGCCGGCAATCGGACGTGCCGAAGCCGCACCGCCAGGCGTCCCGCCGCGATTTGCCGCCACACGCCCCTCGCCAGATCGGACCGGCTCTGGTACGATCTCGCCATGCCACCATCGGGCGAGACTTCCCAAGCCAGCACCGTTGGCCAGGGTGATTACGTGGTTCGGGATGGAGACTGCATCTCTTCCATCGCGCACGATCACGGGTTCTTCTGGGAGACCCTGTGGAATCTTGCAGAGAACGCTGAACTCAAGCAGGCTCGCCAGAATCCCTTCGTCCTACTCAAGGGCGATCGGGTCACTGTCCCCGAGCTGCGCCCCAAGGAAGAATCGTGCGGCACCGAGGCCAAGCACCGCTTCAAGCGCAAGGGTGTTCCCGGCGAGATCGAGATGGTCTTGACGGAGCTCACCACCGACGATCCCGCTCCGAAGGACTTCACGAACTCGACGGAGGGCGAGTACGAAGTGCCCGAGCCGCCCACCCTTTCCCCCAAGCCCATCAAGAACACCCCGTACGCCCTTGAGATCGACGGCATCCTCAAGACCGGCAAGACCGACTCGGCCGGAAAGGTCAAGGCCTCGATCCCGCCCAACGCACGGTCGGGACAGATCAAGGTCCGGCCCGGCCAGCCCGACGAGCTCATCATCCCACTCGCGCTCGGGCACCTTGACCCCCCCACCACCTGGGCCGGGCTGGCGCACCGCCTCCGCAATCTCGGCTACACAGTGACCGGCTTCCCCGAAGGGAACGCTGAGGGCCACACACCGGCCGGCATGGTCGAAGCCATCAAGGCCTTCCAAAAGGACCGCGGCGGGACCGTCGACGGTCGCGTCTCCACGCAGCTGATCGACGACGTCAAGCAAGCCCACGGGAGCTGAGCCCTCATGGCCCGAATCGTTCGAGTTGCCATCCTCGGCATCACATTTCAGGACGACGCCGACGTCATCGGCTCTGACATGGTCCGCCTGCGCGCCACCATCGGCGGGCGGGCCGTGGGGGACCTCAACCAGCGTTTCGAGATGGTCGAGGGGGGCCTCGCCGTCACCGACATGGCCGTCTGGGGCGCGGACTTTGACTACGCACAGACCGGCCAGGTCGAGCTCGTGGCCGAGATCGAGGACGATGAGGTGAGCGGCTGGGAGTCCATGGGCCGCGTTCGACTCATGCTCCGCTGGCCCTTTACCTCCCGAAGCTACACGCTCCGTGCCAACTCGCGGAAGTTCACGCTTCTGGTCCTCGTCACGCATCGCGTCGAGGGTGCGGATGGCGATCCCAACTGGGGCGCGACCTTCGTCCCTCGGCGCGAGACCGGCGGCACAACGCTCGCAACTGTCACGCCCCCGCCCGCGATGCGCATCGAGATCCACGACTGCCTGCCGGTTCCCACCGGCGCTGGCACACCAAATCGACCCGCGTTCGCGGCGGGCGTTCATGCCGAGATGGATGACGCCCAGTCGGCCGTCAGCACCACCGGTCCCAACAATGTCTTCTTCAATCCGGCCGTCATCCCGATCCTGCCATCTGGCCAGGTCAGGAGCGACGACAACTGCGCCAAGTTCAAGGTCACGTACATCTGTGATCCGGCGGCAACATCGTCGCGCCGGGTGATGCCGGAACTTCGATGGGAGGTCCGCAGCCTGGGCGGCCAGGCCACGATCTTCGGGTCGAGCACCGGGCGAACCGTGAAGGTCCACGGAACCCGGCGTGGCGAGGTGCTCCTGCAGCTCTTCCACAATGACACGATCGCCGCGGCCATCCGCGCACTCGTCGCACCACTCGTCTACATCCCCTGCCGCGCCACGCTGCTGACGACCGCGGGCGATACCCCGGTCGCCAACACCGCCACGCCTGAGATCGTCCTCGAGCATCTGAACTGCGCGAACCGCTACCTCTGGCAGATGGGCGTGCTGCTGCGTCTCGAGACCAACACCGACACGGGCTGGCTGCCCGATGACGTTCCCGCGGCCAACATCAGTTCCACGAGCCAGACCGGAGTCTTCCGCGCCACCACGCCCGCGAGCTACATCACGAACATCCCGTCGGGCTCGCTCACGCCCTGCATCAACGCACGACCCAACGTCATGAACTTCGTCTACATGGTCTCGTACGCCCCCGGCAGCATCACCGGCGCGGCGTGCGACTTTGGTGGCAACGCCACCAGCCAGTCCGACGACGGCACTCCGAGCACGTCATGGGCCACACCCAGCGGCGTGCCACCCGACGGCACCGCCGGCAGCAACTCGATCACCTGCTACAACCTCCGCCGTGCGGGCAGGCCCAACAACGTCTTCACCATGATCATCGCCGAGAACGGCCACCGCACCTCCGCCCGCATGGGCAGCACCATCGCCCATGAGGTCGCGCACTGCATGGGACTTGGCCATCGCGGCAAGAAGGAAGACGGAACCAACCCCGCCTATTTCGACGGCATGGCCCACCCCATCAACGAGAACATCATGTACTACTCGGCCGTCAACAACAAGATGGACTTTGACATCATCCAGGCCAAGGCCATCCGCCACTCCCCACTCGTCCGCTGAGTCTCGCCGACCGATCGCCCAGATCCGTCCCGCATCGAACGCAAGGAGCAACTTGGACATGCCACTCGACGGCGACCCACGGGACGTGGTTCTGGATCCAGCCCGCACCAGCGGCGAGATCTGCATGGCTGGCAAGCACCTGGCCCAGAGCCTGATCGAGGCCGATCACGCGGCCCTGCGCTCCAGCCTTAAGAGCCCCGCGATCCTCTCACGCCTCGACAGCGCCGAGGACTACCGCAAGCCGCGCCACGTCCTCAAGATCGCCAGCATCATGGACCGTCTCGGGAAGAACACCTCCGCGCCCGCCGCGGCGACGATCTCGGCCCTCACGACGAGCGAGCCATTCCTCGCCCACGAGCATCGCATCGACCTTCTGATCCAGGCTTCGGCCGTCTGCCGACCACCCACGCCGGAGGTGATCGCCTTCTGGAAGTCCAACTCGAGCGCCAAGGGGACACACATCGAGCTCGTCGCGATCGCGCTGGCAAAGAACGCAACCACCGAGTCCGCCGCCCTGCTCGAGGCCATGAGCAAGGACCCCGCGTACGAGCTCTGGCGTCGGATCGACTGGTTCCACATCTACGTGCTGCAGTGGCGCACGCACCCGGCGAACGTCGCCCTCGTCGAACGCCTGTCAAAGGACGCCGCGCTGCCGCGTGAGCTGCGCATCGCCGCCGTCGAGTCCATCTTCGACTACCGCCCCGAGGAGTGGTTCCCGCCCCACGGCGGCGCCGAGCCAGAGCCCTGGACCGCGAGCACGAAGCAAGGCCGCGACGCCGCCCGCGCACTCGCCAAGACCGCACGGGAATCTCTCGACCCGCTCCCACCCACGCTGGACGTTGCCATCACCGCCCTACTGACGCAGCTTGACGCGATGGACGGGGCGAAGAAGTAGAAGTGGCGAAGTGGCAGAGTGGTCAAGTGGCGGGGTAAAGATGCAATGGACAAGCGTCAAGCGACGACGTAGCACACTTCGCCACTTCGCCACTTCGCCACTTCGCCACTTCGCCACTTCGCCACTTCGCCACTTCGGTCAAGCCGCCTCACCGCGCTGAGCGTGCTCCTCGCGCGTGCCGCAGACGCCGTCGCGCGTCACGTAGAAGAAGTCAGACGTGATCGGGTACGGCAAGCGGCGATAGTCGTGCTCGACGCGGTCGCGCAGGCGCTTGAGGAACGGGTCGGGCCCGCTCGTGAAGGCCACGAACATGTCCCGCGCGGGCACCGCCACATAGAAGTTGCCCGAGAGGTGCGGCGCCAGGCGGTCATAAAGGCCAGACAGCATCAGGCGAGCCGCGTCGTAGCCATCGTGCTGGTTCAGGATCGCCGCGCGGCCGCCCTCCTTGGACTCCACGAACTGCACCTCGAGGTCAGGCGCGTACTCCTCGAGGTTGGTTCTCGCGATCTCCTCGCAGTCGTCGACGCTGATCTTCCAGCGGACGAGCTGCTCGGTCGTGATCGAGACCGTCATCTGCGGCAGGTCCGTCACGAAGACGATCACCGTGTCGTTGACGTACGGAACGTGCGCCACCTGCTCGCGGGAGAGGTGAGAGAAGATTGTCTCGGGCTGGATCCGGGGCATGATCCGCGGCCTGGCAAAGTCCAGCGACATCGACATCACCTGCATCGCGTCGCCCGCGAAGAGCTGCTCGAGATAGTGCTCCACGATCTCCAGCCCGCGGCTGGGCTCGTGGTTCACCATCCGGTACAGGTTCTCGAGGTCCAGCCGCCGACCGTTCACGATCAACTCGCGAGGTGCCACGAGATCAACCGAGAAGTCGGGGTGACGCTTGCGAAGCATCAGCGCAACAGACTCCGCAAACGCTTCAGGTTCCCGAGGCATCGTGCCCATGTCTGGCCCCTTGCTGTCTCTGCCGGTCTGCCAACGCAGAACCGGACGGAACTCGGCCCCCCACCCGCCACGACCGGCCTCCATGCGCGGTTCCAGGCGGAAAGGCAAACCTCATCCCTGCGGGGCCTCGAATCGTCTCCCTCTGCGCGTGGGTCAAGCCACTGTTCCACAATTCCTCACCTCCGGAGCCAGAACGCACACCTATACCGGGCCCGGCACCGGGATGGTGGCCCCAGCCACCAAACTCGGACCCAACACCTGCCCCCGCGAGCCCGGGAACCCGTCGGGGAAAACGCCCCGCGCAGCCCCTTCCAGCCGACCGACGGGAACGCGGCCGGATCAGGCGTATAATCTCCCCTCGCCCGAAGGACCTTCCGGCCCGCGGGCTCGTTGGGTTTCGACCATGACCGGGACTCCGAAGAAGCGGCCATCCGCCGCGACAGAGAGTCCAGCACCAGCGGCCCTGCCGCTCACCACGGAGATCGACGCGTGACCGAGCAAGAGATTGAGGCAAAAGTGATCGACATCGTCGCGACCCAGATGGGGCATGACAAGAGCAAGATCACCCGGACCTCGAGCTTCGTGGATGACCTCAACGCCGACAGCCTCGACCAGGTCGAGCTTGTCATGGAGCTCGAGGAAGTCTTCGAGACCGACATCCCCGACGAGCAGGCCGAGAAGATCAAGACCGTCGGCGACGCGGTCGACTTCATCAAGCAGCACCGCGGCAACCACTAAGCCGTCCAAGGCGGGCGGCATCGACGCGTGGTCAGCGGTGACCACACGCCGCAGTGCAACGTCATGAGTCTGGATCATTCAGGGCACCCTCAGGCCCTGGCCGACTCGCGCCCGCCACACCCCATCGAGTCCGGCGGACCTCGCCAGACTCCCGGCCGTCGGCGCACCCAACGATCTCCGTACCAGCCCGCCCATCCGCGGGTCCTCGGTCCTTGATATCGTTGCGCGCAGCCACCGAGAGACGGAGCCCCTCCCATGCCGACATCAAGTTCCGGACCACGAATCGTCATCACCGGCATGGGTGCCATCACCAACCTGGGGCTGGACGCCGCCTCGACCTGGGCCGGGATGCGGGAAGGTCGCAGCGGCATCTCCGCGATCGAGGGTGAGGACTTCGCCGCCTTCGATCCCGCTCGATGGTCCGTGAGGATCGGTGGACAGGCCAAGAAGTTCGACCCGCTGCTCACGATGGAGCACCGCGAGGCGAAGCGTCTCGACCGCTTCAGCCAGCTCGGAGTCGCGGCCGCCAGCGAGGCCGTGAAGCACTCTGGCTTCGACATCTCAAAGGAAAACCCCGAGCGTTGCGGCGTTGTCGTCGGGGCCGGCATCGGCGGCATCAAGACCATCGAGGACGGCGTTCACGTCATGCGGGACAAGGGGCCCGACCGCATCAACCCGTTCACCGTCCCGCGTCTCATGCCAAATGCAGCGGCGGGCAACATCTCCATCAAGTTCGGCCTTCAGGGTCCCGCGTCCTGCCACGCCACCGCCTGCGCCAGCTCCGGCCACGCCATCGGCGATGCCATCAACTACCTCAAGCGCGGCCTGGCCGACGTCATGCTCGCTGGCGGTGCAGAAGCCGCCTGCACCCCCCTCTGCATCGGCGCCTTCATGGTGATGAAGGCCCTCTCCACCCGCAACGACGCCCCGGAGAAGGCCAGTCGCCCGTTCGATCAGGACCGCGACGGTTTCGTCCTCTCCGAAGGGGCCGCCGTCATGGTCCTTGAGACCGAAGAGCACGCGCGGAAGCGCGGCGCCACCATCTACGCCGAGCTTCTGGGCTTCGGCAATTCCTGCGACGCCTCTCACATTACCGCCCCCGATGAGGCCGGCGGCGGCGCGCTGCGATCCATGAAGATGGCCCTCGCCGACGCACACCTCAACCCCACCGACATCGAGTACATCAACGCCCACGGAACCAGCACCCCCCTGGGAGACAAGGCGGAGGTCGCAGCCGTCACCGCCCTCTTCGGCGATCACGCCCGCAAGAGCAGGAACGGCCGGCTGCTCATGAGCTCCACAAAGAGCGTCCACGGCCACTCGCTGGGTGCCAGCGGGGCCGTTGAGATGATCGCCTGCATCCATGCAGTCCGCGAGGGGATCATCGCCCCCACCGTCAACCTCGACAACCCCGACGAAGGGTTCGACATCGACCTCGTGCCGCACCACGCCCGCGAGCGCCGGATGAAGTACGCGATGAACAACACCTTCGGCTTCGGCGGCCACAACGTCACGCTCATCGTCGGCCGCTACGAGTAGTCGCCAGCACACATACCAATGCCGGCGCCACCAGTCCCACCGCAGCGCGGGGGAGAGAGTGGCGAAGCACCCCGGCGCCACCCCATCTCCCCGGGCACGCACCTTGCTCAATCTCCCTTCCAAGAGGAGCCAGGCTCTCAGAACGCACGGATTGCGCCGATCGCGCACTTCGTGCCTCATTCCGATGCGCCGCCTTGCCGATAGGGGACTCAATGGGACGCGCCAGCACCGCAGCATCAACCGAACAGAACCACACACAGGCTCTCAAGCTTGAGGTCCCCATCATCGTGCGGCTGGCCGAACGCACCATGCGCGTCAGCGAGGTCCTCGACCTGGCTCCCGGCTCCATCATCGAGCTCCCCAAGAGCGCGGAGAGCGAGCTGGACCTCCTCGTCAACAACCGGCCCGTCGGGGTTGGCGTTGCTGTGAAGGTCGGCGAGAACTTCGGCCTTCGCGTGACGCACGTAGGCGACCCGGCCACCCGCGGGCAGCCCAAGCCCGAGGCCCCGGACAAGGCCGGCGCCGAGGATGCTCTGGCCGAGGCGCTCCTCGCCGGTCAGCTCGGCTGACGCCGGTCCCGGGCGGCGCCCCCAATCGGACACCTGAGCCAGACTATTCTGATAGCGACGGTGAAGCAGGTCGCGGATGACCGGCCCCTCCACCTTCATGCCCACCACCCGACGCCACGCCTCTGTCTGGAGCCCTCATGCCGCGCGACATCCCAGTGGGAAACGGCGACCTGCTGATCACCTTTGATCGCCTCTATCGCATCCGCGACATCTTCTACCCCAACGTCGGACGCTTCAATCACACCGACGGGCACGTCCAGCGCTTCGGCGTCTGGGCCGACGGCAAGTTTGCCTGGATCGAAGAGCCCGGCTGGGAGCGATCACTCAAATATCGCCCCGACACGCTCGTGACGGAGGTCGTGCTTCGCCACCCGGGCCTGGCACTCGAAATCACCTGCAACGACGCGGTCGACTTCCACGAGCCCCTCTACGTCCGGCGCGCCGTGGTCCGCGACCTCGCCGGTCGGGACCGCGACGTGCGTCTGTTCTGCCACTGGGACCTCTCCGTCCGGGGCTCGCCCGTCGGCGACACCGCCAACTACGACCCCGCCACTTCAAGCGTCGTCGTCTACAAGGACGACGCCTACTTCCTCTTCAACGCCTGCGACGAGAACAAGTGCGGCATCGACAACTGGGCCATCGGCACCAAACGCGTCCGCGGCGCCGAGGGCACCTGGCGCGACGCAGAGGATGGCCAGCTCGGCCGCAACGCCATCAGCCAGGGCTCGGTCGACGCCACCATCGGCTTCAACCTCCAGGTACCCGCCAACGGCCACGCGTACGTCACGCTCTGGCTCGCCTGCGGCAAGAGCTACAGCGAGGTCAAGGCCCTCAACCAGCGCACCCTCGAGGTCGGCGCCGATCGCATGATCGAGCGCACCAACGCCTACTGGAAGCTCTGGGTCACCAAGGAACGCCACGACCTCAGCCAGCTACCACCCGAGATCGGCGATCTCTTCCGGCGCAGCCAGCTCGTGCTGCGCACGCAGATCGACAACGGCGGCGCCATCATCGCGGCCAACGACAGCGACATCACGCAGTTCGGCGGCGACCACTACTCCTACTGCTGGCCACGCGATGGCGCGCTCGTCGCCTACGCCCTCATCCTCGCGGGCCAGTCCGAGCTCAGCCGTAACTTCTTCAGGTACTGCTCCAAGTGCCTCAAGGGTGAGAGCTACTTCCTCCACAAGTACACGCCCGCGGGCGAGCTCGCCAGCAGCTGGCACCCCTGGATGATCGAGGGCCAGCGCGTCCTCCCGATCCAGCAGGACGAGACGAGCCTCGTGATCTGGGCCCTGCGCAAACACTTCGAGGCCTTCCGCGACGTCGAGTTTGTCAAGCCCCTCTTCAACCAGCTCGTCGTCCGCCCCGCTCAGTGGATCCTCAAGTACCGCGACCAGCACGGCCTCCCACTGCCCTCCTGGGACCTCTGGGAGGAGCGGCGCGGCGTGCACACCTTCACCGTCGCCACCACCATCGGCGCCCTCCGGGCCGCCGCCGCCTTTTCCGAGGACTTCGGCGAGCACAGCCTCGCCAGCCAGTTCCGCGAAGGCGCCGAGCGCATGACCACCGCTCTTCGTCGCCATCTCTGGAACCCCGAGCAGAACCGTTTCGCACGCAACTGCCAGCTCCTGCCCAACGGCACGTACAAGCTCGACATGACGTGCGACGCCGCCAACTACTCGGTCTTCGAGTTCGCGGGCATCTCCCCCTTCGATCCCATGGTCGAGGCCGACATGGCCGCGGCGAAGCAGCGCATCGGCATCAAGACCGATGTCGGCGGGTACGCACGCTACGAGCACGACTACTACCACCAGGTCGAACGCGACAACATCCAGCTCGTCCCCGGCAACCCATGGATCATCTGCACGCTCTGGCGCGCTCAGTTCATCATCCAGCGCGCCAAGTCGCGTGAGGAGATGCAGGAAGCCCTTGACCTCCTGCAGTGGTGCGTGAAGCGGGCCGACAAGAGCGGCGTTCTGGCCGAGCAGTTCCACCCCTACACCGGCGAGCCAATCTCCGTCTCACCTCTCACCTGGAGCCACGCAACCTTCGTCATCGTCGTGGTCGAGTACATGCGCAAGCTCAACACGATCGCCAACGTCGCTCGCTCGCGCCAGGCGGACGCACCGGGAATCGAGTGATGGCCCGCGGCCACATCCACGTCCGCCGGGACGACCTTCCGCGCCCCGACCAGTTCCGGGCCGCGGGATGGCCGGCGTGTGGCCTGGTCGTCCTGATGTTGTTGGGCGCCTGCGCCCAGTCCACCGAAGTTCCCCCCCTCCTGCCCGATGCCTCACGCCTCTCGACCAACGCCGACGCAGACGACATCGACGCCGCCGTGAACGTCGCCGTCGGACGCGTCGAGATGGCCATCCTCCAGACCATCCGCACCTCGCCCGACCCGCGGGTGCTCCGCATCTATGAGCTCCGTGCCGTCACCGACGAGCCGGCCGTCCTCAAGGTGTGGCGGACTAACTCCGATGGGGAAGCCGGGCCCGTCTCCCTCGAACTCGCCGCGTCCTTCGGGCGCTTCGGCAACCCCGCACGCGAACGGGCCCTGCTCGAGGCCGTACGCCGTCGCCTGATCGAGCTCCGAGGCGTCGACGTCGCGCCGATCAGGTGACAACCGCCGGCGCGACCTACGCGAGCACGTCAGGATCGCTGGCCCTGCCGGGGACCGGTCCCGCGTCAGACACGCAGCCCGGCAGCTCCACGGTGATCGTCGTCCCCTGCTTCCAGACCGACTCGACACCGATCGACCCCCCCAGGACCTTCACCGCGTGCTTGACGATCGCGAGTCCCAGGCCCGTCCCGCGGCGCTGCGCGGAACCTGTCCTGGCCGGGTCTACCTGGTAGAAGCGTTCGAAGACCCGGGACTGCAGCCCGATCGGGATCCCCACACCCCGGTCCGCAACGACGAACCGGGCGCCATCACGCCCACGCCGTCCGGCCTCGAGCGGAACGCGCTCGATCGTCACCCGGACCGACGTGCCCTCATACGCGAACTTGGTCGCGTTGTCCACGAGGTTCTTCAGGATCAGCAGCAGCAGCTTCCCATCCGTCTGGAGCCGCTCGAGCCCCGCCTCGGACACAAACTCGAGTCGCAGCCGCCGCTCCGTGCAGACCCCCTCGAAGATCTCCTGCAGCGCGCCCCCGATCTCCGCGATCCTTACATCTCCGATCTGCGGCTGCACATCCGGGTTCTCAAGACGCGAAAGGTCCAGAAGGTCACGGACGATGTCCTCGAGCCGATCCACGTTGGTCGCGATCATCTGTGTCAGTCGCGATCGCATCGGCGCGTCTTCCCACGCGCCGTCCGCGAGCGTCTCGACCGCGGCCCGGATCGAAGAAAGCGGCGTCCGGAGCTCATGGCTGGCATTGGCCACAAAGTCCGTCTTGAGCTGCACCGCCGTTGCGAGCTCCGTCACATCCCGGAGCGAGATGAACACCCCCGTCTCCGGAGCTCGGAGCCCCGCGGGCTCCGCGGACAAGCCGAACGCGAGTGTGACCGGCGCCGTGTGCACCTGAAAGACCCGGATCCCGTCAGCCCGGGGCAGGCGGATCTGCCCGACCCGGACCTGCCCCTTGAGCGCCGCGGCATGCTGGCCGATCAGCTCCGCCTGCGTGAACAGCTCCTCGATCGGACGCCCAACCAGCGCCGCCGATGGTCGCTCGAAGAAGACCTCTGCGGCCCGGTTCGCGAGGATCACCACGCCCGAAGAGTTGGTCACGGTGATCGGACTCTGCGAAGCGTTGAGGATCGCCTGAAGGTTGTCCCGGTCCCGCGAAAGCTCCTCGATCCGACGCCGCGTCGCGGCACCGAGGCGCGCCAGCGAGCCAGCCGATCGTGAGATCGCATCACCCTCTTCCTCCTCCGAGCCGCCAGGATCGTCGCGCCCCGAGAGCGACGTCCATGAGTCCCGGACAATCTGATCCAGACCGCCCAGTTGCTCCGCCCGGCGCAGGACCAGCGACCTGACCAGCACCCACATCGCCGCCGCGGCGCACAGGGCGGACACGCTCACCAGGAGGGCACGCTCAAGCCCCAGCGCCAGCCCGATCACCAGGCCCGCCACCGGCAGCCAGACCAGAAGCAGGCTGAGGGTGTCGGGAGTTGCCAGAAGCTTGCGAACCATGCCGCGATCCTATCTCAGGCCACCCCGTCAACCCGCCGGCCGGGCGTTTGGCATCGTCGGCGCGCCACGCACGACCTTGCCCGCCCAGGCTCTTCAGTTTGAGACGGCCTCGCCCTCGGCCTCGGCCTCGCTCGCATCGGCGGGCTCGGGCGTGGCCCGATATCCAACGCCGCGGACAGTCTTGATGATGCCCGAGTGGCGATCGAGCTTCTTCCGGATGCTCGTGATGTGGACGTCGATGGTGCGCTCAGTGACGGTGACGCCCGGCCCCATCGCTCGGGCCATGAGCGCCTGGCGGGTCAGCACGCGGCCATTGGCCTGCACCAGGGCCGCCAGCAGTCGGAACTCGGTCAGAGTCAGCTTGATGGACTCGCCGTTGCTGTAGACCTCGTGCATCTCGAGGTTGATCTCGATGGGCCCGAGCGTGATGAGACGCTGCTCCGCACCGGCCCGTCCGGCCCGGCGCAGCACCGCCTCGATGCGTGCCAGCAGCACCTTCATCGAGAATGGCTTGGGGATGTAATCGTCGGCACCGACCGTGAGTCCCACGATCTGATCGACCTCTTCGCCCTTCGCCGTGAGCATGACGATCGGAACGGACGAGGTAGCCGGATTCGATCGGATCCGGCTCGCGACCTCGGTACCCGACAGCTCCGGGAGCATGACGTCGAGGACGATCAGGTCCGGGGCCCCTCCCGAAACGGCATCGAGGGCTGCCCTCCCAGAATGGACCGTCGTGACCTCGTAGCCAGCCCGCTTGAGGTTGTACGACAGGAGCTCAGCGAGGTCCCGCTCATCATCCACCACCAAGATGTGCTTCCGCTGCGTCATGGTCGTACTCCGTAAGCGTCACGATGACATTGACTTAGAGGAATCGACGGGTGGGCATCTATGCGCACCGTGCGGGGAAGGTTAGCAGGTCGGGTGTCAAGACTGACCCGAAACTGCGCTCAGGTTTCGTGAAAGAAAGTGGCTCCCAAGGGAAGGAATTTGGGGGAAAGTTGTCGACGTCCGGAAACACGAGCCGAAATTTGTACCAGCGGTGGTTTGCGTCTGCTAGCCGAGGGGCGTATAGTCCGCTCCTTCGTTTCGGACTTTCGGACGAAGGCACGGCTGGGCGAGGATCGCCCACACTGGAACCGGGTTGGAGTGCCCGGTGTCGGGACGGCGGATCAGGAATCGATCCACCCCTCGGCGAAGAATTGCGAGCAAGGGAGGCCTCGTGGCTCTCCCTAGTGGGCGTCGGCGGGCGGGTCATCCGCAGCGGCCCGAAAAGATTTGTCGGATCGGGTTCAACACAAGGAGTTGAATAGATGACTCGGACTCAGGCTCTTCTGTTCGTTGCGGGCGCCGCGCTCACCAGCACGGCCATGGCTCAGAACGCTGGCGTCGACAAGGACCGCGCGTACGCGGCCGAGCTGATGGCCGACGCGGGCAACCGCTCCAGCCTCCTCGCCCAGGCCGGTAACGCCGGCTGGTCCAGCGAGACTGGCTCGTTCTTCATCGGCGACGGCACGGGTAACAACACCCTGCAGGTCGGCGGCGACACCTCGTTCCGCTACAACATGTCCTTCCGCGATGACGCCTCCGTCGGCGACAACGAGGACTTCACCACCGGCTTCAGCACCGGCTTCACCCGCCTCCGCTTCATGGGCAACATCTGGAGCAAGGACTTCCAGTACAAGATCCAGCTGACCAACGATGGCCAGGGTGGTGACTCGGGCTTCTCCCTCGAGGATGCCTGGGGTCAGTACAGCTTCGGCAACGAGTTCTCGGTCGGCTTCGGCCAGGCCGAGGTTCCGCTGATCTGGCAGGACTGGGGCGTTGATGTCCCCTTCCAGCTCCTCGTCGATCAGTCGATCGCCACCAGCGTCTTCTCCCCCGGCTACACCCAGGGCGTCTGGGCTACCTACGCCGCTGACATGTTCCGCGTCGTTGCCGCCTTCACCGACGGCGCCGCCGCGGCCAACACCCCCTTCAACAGCTCCGCTGAGGCCGACTACGCCCTCACCCTCCGCGTTGACGTGAAGGCCATGGGTTCTGACTGGAACCGCTTCTCTGACGAGACCAGCTTCCAGAGCCAGACCGAGATGGCCCTCCGCGTCGGCGGTGGCGTCCACTTCCAGGACGGTGGCGAGACCGGCGGCACCATCGATCAGCAGATCTTCGTCTACACCCTCGATGCTCAGATCGAGGGCGGCGGCTGGAACGCGTTCGGTGCCTTCTACGGCTCCAACGTCGATGACAGCGCCACCGACCAGGACCTCTTCGGCGGCGTCATCCAGGGCGGTATCTTCGTGACCGACCAGGTCGAGCTCTTCGCCCGCTGGAACGCCGTCTTCTTCGACTCCAGCACCGCCTTCGGCGGCGCTGACGACGACTGCCACTTCGCTGAGGCTGGCGTCACCTACTACGTCTCCCCCGAGTCCCACGCGTTCAAGGTCAGCTTCTTCGGTGGCTACGCCTTCAACGACACCACCCCCCTCTTCGGGGCTGGCGGTCTGCTCGATGGCTCGACCCGCAGCGGCTTCCTCGGCGACTCCGAGGATGGCGAGATCGCGATCGGGGCCGAGGCTTCGATCCTCTTCTAAGTCTGCTCAACATGTCGGGCCGCGTGCTCCGCACCTGACCTGACAGTCTGACCAAACTCACCCGACCGGTTCCGAAAGGAACCGGTCGGTTCTTTTTTGCTCCCAGCATCCGCCACCAGGCGGCAGCCTCAGCCAGGCTCACAGCGCGCAACCACCCAGGAACGGAAAGGCCCGGTCCGCGTCGTCAGCTCCAGTCATGGCTCAGCACCACGAGAGGCCGATCGCGGCCTACATGCGGCTGATGGTCGGGATCCCGATGGTCGTCAGACCATCGGCGAGGACCTTCGCCGTGAGGTCACACAGGCGCAGCCGCCGGTCACGCTGCCCCTCACTGGGCGCGACCAGCACCGGACACTGGGCGTAGAAGGTGCTGAATGCGCCCGCCAGCTCGTACAGGAACTGGCAGAGCCTGTGTGGCTCCAGTGTCTCCGCCACGCTCCTCACCACCTGCGGGAAGCGGAGCAGCGTCATCGCGAGTGCCTTCTCAGCCGGCTCCTCAACGGCGAATGGGGCTGCCCGCCACCCCTCCCCAGCCCCCTGGCCCGCCGCCTTGGCGAAGATGCTCCTGATCCGCACCAGCGCGTAGAGCAGGTACGGGCCCGTGTTGCCCTCGAAGGCCAGCATGCGGTCGAAGCTGAAGGCGTAGTCGAGCGTTCGGTTGTTGCAAAGGTCGGCGTACTTGAGCGCAGCGACACCAACCGCCTCCGCGACCTCGCGTGCTTCCTCGCCCGTGAGCCCCGACTCGTTGCCGGTGACGGCGGCCAGGGCCCGCTGCATCGTCTCGTCGATGAGCTGCGCGAGATGGACGGAGTCACCCGAGCGGGTCTTGAACGGTCGGCCATCCTCTCCCATCACGCTGCCGAAGGCGGCGTGCTCCATGCGTGCCGGCAGCCCCGTCGCGGGGCAGATCGCGTAACCGGCCCGGATCGAAGCCGCGAAGACCTGCCGCATGTGCAGGTTCTGCCGGGCATCGATCGAGTAGACGATGCGGCTCGCGCCCATCTTCTGGACCCGCCGCCGGACCGCGGCAATGTCCGTGGTTGCGTAGAGGAAGCCACCATCGGTCTTGCGGACCAGGCACGGTTCCTTGATGGGCTCGAAGAGTGGCTGGCCGCCGGCATCCTTCGGTGGCGCGTCAAGCCGAACGATCAGCGCACCCTGGTCGGTCTCGGCGATGCCGCGCGAAACAAGGTCGTCGACCATCGGCGCGAGCTCGTCGGCGTAGCTGCTCTCGCCTGCGTTGTGCTCGCTGGTGACGTTGACCCTGAGGCGCCGGCAGGCGCTGAGGCACTCGGCCATCGTGACGTCGTAGATCTTCCGCCAGACGGCGTGGGTTGCCGGGTCCTTCGACTGGAGTCTGATGAGCGTCTGCCGTGCCGCGTTGAAGGCCTCGGTGGCGCCCAGCACCTGCTCCTCGAGCTCGGCGATGGCCTTCGGCCCAAGGCCGAACCGCTGCGCCGCGGCCAGACCCGCCATGTCCCGCTGGCACTCGGCCTGCGCGACCTTGTACGCACGGTCGAGGTCATCGAGCGTCAGCGCGTCGAGCGTGATCTTGCCCTGGTCCATGAGCCGCATGATGCGGGCCGTGGTCATCGCGATGTTGAGGCCCCAGTCGCCCACGTGGTTCTGTCGCAGAACCGTGTGCCCGAGGCGCTCAAACACGCGAGCGATCGCATCGCCGATGATCGGGCTGCGAAGGTGGCCAACGTGCATCTGCTTGGCAAGGTTCACGCCCATGAGGTCAACGACGATGCGTTCGGGCCTGGCGGCCGGCGTCACGCCCAGTGCTGGCGAGTCCATCGAGGCCAGCAGAGCCGCAAGGGCCTCGGAGCGAAGCCGGATGTTGATGAAGCCGGGGCCGGCGATCGCGGCCTCGGTCACGGGCTCGGCGAGGTCGCCAAGATCCAGGTGCTTGACGATCGCGCTCGCCACGTCACGTGGCTTCTGACCCACGCGCTTGGCCAGGCCCATCGCCGCGTTGGCCTGAAAGTCGCCGAGCTTGGGGTCCTTGCAGGGCGTGATGAGCGGATCAGCGTCCGACGCCTGCGGAAAGGCGCGAGCGATGGCATCCCGGAAGCGAGCGATGAGGAGCTCCACCGGGTCAATGGCGCTGGCGGTCTGCTTGGATGCGGCCTCGTTCATGCGGGGAGCGTAGATCGCGCCGCCGCGCGATGACTGTGCATGCGACCGGGCCGGAGCCGCGAGGTTATCGGTGGTGCGAACGTCCTAGAAGGGTCGCATCTTCCACAAACTGCACAAAACTGGCTTGTTTTGCTGTGCCCGGCGAGTGATTCCCTCTATCTTCCCGCCCTGAGCGGGTTTCGTTTTGCCCGCTACGTCACTTGGTGAGAGGAGATTTTCAGATGCGTTCCATGCTGTTTGTGCTCGCTGGCCTCGCGGCCGCGACGCCTGCGTTCGCCGGTTCGATCAACCTCACGGGCACGGTCCGTGACTTCAAGGGCCGCAACGAGATTGGTGGCCACGCGGACTTCCAGTACCGCATCGCGGGCGTCGAGACCAACCGCGTCGCCGCGACGCTCGGCCTCGATGGCAAGCCGGTCTACACCGGCCCGGTCAACAGCCCGACCTCGTCCTTCACGACGGCGGCCAACTTCAACCAGTGGTACAACAACGTCGCGGGCGTCAACAAGGCCTCGCAGTTCACGCTGACGGCCAACGAGACCGCGCCCGGCAGCGGCATCTATCAGTACTCCAACAACAACTTCTTCCCGATCAACGACGGCAGCGCGGCCGCGCTCGCCGGTCAGACCTGGGGCAACACACCCGGGCAGAGCAAGAACTTCCACTTCACCTTCGAGCTCCACACCACCTTCACCTACCAGCCCGGCCAGACCTTCAGCTTCACCGGCGATGATGACCTCTGGGTCTTCATCAACGGCCAGCGCGTGATCGACCTGGGCGGCGTGCACAGCGCACAGTCCGCCAGCGTCAACCTCAACACGCTCGGCCTCACGGCTGGTCAGAACTACTCCTTCGCCCTCTTCTTCGCCGAGCGCCACACGACGCAGTCGAACTTCTCGTTCACGACGTCGATCGCCCTGCAGAACATCATCCCGCTCCCGACGGGCGCGGCGATGGGCATGGCGAGCATGGGCCTCGTGGCCTTCCGCCGCCGGCGCGCCTGAGATCCTGACCACCTCTGTCGCGGGCAATCGCGACCGAGATCCTGATCCTCCGGACGAGCGACGCATGCGCGTCGCTCGTCCTGCTTTTGCGCACCTCGCATGGCCGGAACGCGCCGTCTCTGTATGGCCCAGCTACCTGCTCCAACCCGCGAGCACCTCGGCGAGTTCATCCGCAAACTCGATCATCGAGGGCGAGGGCGTCAGGGCGAGTTCATCGGTCACGACGTGGAGTCGGCCTCTCTCCATGGCACCGATGGGCAGGTCGGCCAGTGTGGACATCGCGGCCCTGGCTTCGGCAAGCGCTTGAGCGACGTCGCCGGTCGGGGAGCCCTCCGCCGCAGGCCTGGGCCTGATGAGGATGATGGCGTCTGGGTTGAGGGCGCGGATGTCCTCCCGATCAAGCTGGATGTACGCCGCGCCCGTGGTGATGGCCGGCGTCCCGCCGATGCGTTCGAGGATCTGATGATGAAAGGATCCGGGTCCGAGCGCCGCGGGCGGATTCGCGGACGCCAGCAGCAGGACGCGTCCCGCGCCTGCGACGTCGCCGCGGCGACTCCAGGACGCCTGCATCCTGTCGATGAGAGTCCGTCCGGCGGGCGAGGAGGGTTGGCCCGTCGTCGCGAGGCTGAGCAATCGGTCGATGTGGGCGGTTGCGGCGGGAATGTCATCGAGCGCGAGCAGCGGCGCGTCGTAGAGCGTCCAGCCCTTCTCACGGGCGAGCGTCACGAGCCGCTCGGGAAGCTCGCGCGAGCCCCACTGCGTCAGGACGTGCGTAGGCTGGAGCGAGAGAAGGCTCTCATAGTCAATGCCGGCCTGATCACCCGCGATCGGGATGAACTTTGGAAGCGAGAGGTCATAGGCGTGCCGCCCGACGATGTGCCGCTCGTGCCCCAAACGCTGGACGATGATCGCCACGGCCGGCGAGAGCGCGACGACACGCGGTCCCGAGTTGGCCGGTGGAGTCTCCCGTGCGCACGACATCAGAGCGAACGACACCACCGCCAGCAGGCCGCTCCAGAGCAGCAGCCCGCGCACAGACTTCAGAAGCGGCAGGAGGCATCCAAGCACGTGCGATGGTACGGGCGTGTGCTAGCCAAGAGCACGGTCGACAGACGCACGCAGCGCCCGCAGTGCCTCCATGGAGTACAGAAAGAAGGGCCAGTCGCGCCGGAGCGCGGGATCAACGTCGGGCACGCCGGCCGGCTTGCCAGCCTCCAGGAGGCGCGCGAGGCCGGCGCGAGCTGCCTCAAGGTCCAACGCGTGCGCAGCGCGGTGACGCTCGATGACGCGGGTGAGCCGGAGGTACGCGGCGCGGCGGGCCTCGCTCCGGCGCGGATGCGACTCGATCTCGGCGAGCGCACGTCGCTTCTCGGCCTCGAGGTCGCCATCAGCAGAGGCACGAGGATCATACTGGACTCGCCGCAGACGCTGGATCTCTGCGTTGCGCGCGCGCTGAGTAGTCGCGGGAGCAGCGCCCTCCAGATCGAGGTAGAGGTTCGCACTCGCGACGCACGCCGGCGCGAGCCTCAGCCCGGGGACATCCGCGAGCCACAGGGAGAGCCAGCGCTCCATCGCTGGGTCATACTTCTCGCCGCCGAGACCATGAATGAAGATGCGGGCCCCGGCGAGCCTCACCATCGCGGTCATGAGCAGCGCGCGGGGCAGCAAGGCCGGCAGCCCCCCCGCCGCAGCGGATGATCCGAGCAGGCCCTCAAGCTCTGACGCCAGCACCCGCTCGCGTGGCGAACCGCGCGATGCCGGACCGAGCTTCCACAGCGGCAGTTCCACGCGGCCCGGGCCACACTCCAGCGGGCGCAGGTCCGCGCCGGGGTGCTCACGCACAGCCTGGTTGTACGCACGCGTGCACGCGACCGGATCTGCGAGCATCCTGCGGCAAAGCTCGCGGAAGAGCGTGGTTCTCGGGAGGTCAGAGGCGAAGACACGGCTGATGGGCGGCGTTCCCTCACAGACCGGAGCGAGCAGCGCTTCAATGGCGTCGGACACCTGCACCGCCTGCGACGCCCTGGCACCAAGGGTGTTCAGGACGCCCGAAAGAACCGCGATCGCCTCACGCGCCGCCAGCGTCAAGTTGGGGGCCGCCTCGAGCGAGGCTGCGTCCGCCGCGAGCAAAGTGGGGCGTGCCGCGGAGGGCGTGGCCTTGACGACCACAGTGCCCCGAAGACTCCGCGGCAGCGTCAACGCGGTGCTCGAGCGCGTTCCATCCGGCGTGACCGATGGAAGCTCGATGCGGGCGGCCTCTGTCGCATCCTGATCAACCACGAGCCAGACGGCGTGCGCACCGAGCTTCATCGCGACCGCGGTCGCCGCGAGTCGCTTCACAAGCACGCCGGGGTGCCAGAAGATCGCCTGATGCCCGCTGAAGACCAGGGGTCCCCGCGGCAGCCCAAGTTCCGCCGCGAAGAGATCCGCGCCATCAACTGCGCTGTTGGCGACCGGGTCGAACGCACGGGCGAGACCCACCCATGTCCTGGGGTCTGGCCGGAGTGTGATCCCGGGAGACGGCGTTCCAGATACTGCGGCGGTCGTCACGAAGCACGGTAGTCGCGGCACGTGCTCGGGTCACACGGGCGTGGTTGGCCAGCACGCGCATTGTCCGCATCACGGCCCGGGGGCTGCGAGCGCTGGTGGCGGTCGATCACCGACCTGATCGTCGGCCACGGCTCACAGACGCCCATCAGGCTCGCCCGCGGCAGCCTGGACTGCTGGCGCTCCATCTCGCGGTGCATGACCCTGCGATAGTGACGAAGTCGGACCGTCGGGTCGTCCAGCGTCGCGCCGAAGGTGCGATTCGGATCGTTGTAGATCAGCCGCACGGGAAGCTCGCGGACCCGGAGCCGATTCGCGGCGGCCTGCACCCAGAACTGCATCGGGAAGGCGTACCCGCGCACCGTCGGTCGCATGGCTCGAAGAGACTTGACCCGATACGCCTTGAAGCCGCAGAACGCGTCGGTCAGTGATGCGCCCAGCAGGCTCGAGAACCGGCAGTTGACCTCGGCCGTGATGGACTCATTGATCGCACGACGGTCGGCCGGCGCAGCACCAACGCGGGCGGCGATCCCGGGACCATCCAGATATCGCGACCCGCTGATGATGTCGGCCCCGTCCGACTCCATCGCCGCTTCCGCGGCCTCGATGAATCGCGGGATCGCCGCTGGCTCGTGCTGCTCGTCGCAGTCCATCGTGATGACCCAGTCAAACCGCCGATCGATCGCGAACCGGAATGCGTCTCGCATCGACGAGCCATACCCCATGTTGTCCCGATGGCGGATCTGGTGGATCGGGTAGTCGGGCAGGATGCGGGGCGTCGCGTCCCGCGAGCCATCATCGATGACCAGCACGTCCGGATGGATCGAGAGAACCCGATCGAGCACGCCACGGACGTACTTCTCCTCGTTGAAGACGGGCATGGCGACGAGCGTGCGCATAAGGGACAGGCTCCGGATGTTCGGCGCGGAACCGGGGCCGCGTCGAGGATCACCTTAGGTTCGACCGACCCACGGACTTGGATCCGCCCGGCGCGAGATGGCCCGACCGCGGGTCTCACCCAACCTCATGATGGGATGCCCGGGGGCTGGCGCGGTAACGCCGATCCCGCTCGACCAACCCCCGTACAAGCACGGGAGAGCGCCTCCGAGGCTGCTTGGCGTGCCCCACGCGTCCCGCGGGGCACAGCTCAGATCGGAGCCTCGAGGTCGGGGCCGACGATCGTCGTGATCTCGAGCGGCGGCTGACGCTGCGACTTTGCCATCGATGTGAACGCCGCAAACCCGAAGGGCATCTGGTCCGCCTCGTCCGCCCCGGGCTGGGAGGCGGCCTTGATCCGCTCGATCAGCTCCGAGGTCAGCGCGTGGAAGGACCGGATCTCGTGCACGGGAAGCGTGAAGACCTCGCCCTCGGGCGTTTCGATCTGGAAGACCGTGCACTCAACATCCATGGACAAGTCGCGGTCTGCCTCGGAACGATTGAGCCCGCAGGCAAACATCGGCGCGATGGCGCCGATGGCGATCCGCACGCCGTGCGTGGTAATGATCGCCAGTCGCCCGTCGAACGGATCGTCCTCCAGCGCCGTCGGGCTCGCGGTCTTCTGCGCATGCAGCACTGAGAGATTCGTGAGGAACTCCCTCACCACGTTGTGCCAGAAGAGCTCTCGAAGCTCACCGACCTGCGCGACCGGGCGGCCGGCACCACGGCGCGGCGTCGACCTCCCCGGCTCGGCGGCCCGCGCGGGTGAGGAGATCGGGACGCCCGGGGAGGGTGATGATGATGGATCGGGTCGGCTGGGCATTCGTGCATTCTGCCGCGCTGGCGGCGATTTGTCGAGGCGGACCTCTCTCGGGCACCTGAGGCTGCGTTGCCGGCCTGCGGAGGGAAGCGACGGGGTGGTCACGCGCCGGTGATGCGCGCGCCCGTCGGGCCCGGCGCGAAGAACAATGCCTTTGATGCATCGACCGCGAGTCGGATTCGCGCACCGATGGCGGGTTCTTTCGCCGGACTCCCGGAAGCCGGCATCACGGCCCTGAGCGTTGATCCGCCGACCTTCACGTGCAGGACCGCCCGGCCGGCCCGCCGCGTGATGTCGGTCGTAACGCCCTCGAGCCAGGGGCTTCCGGACAGGCCCCCGCCCTGGTAGTCGGAGTCGACGGCGACCACGGCATCGGGGGCCACCGTCATCACGACCTCTCGCCCCCGCGCGAGCCCCGGGCCGTCGGGCACCGCACACTCGAGCCCCGCGCCGACGAAGCGGACCACGTCTCCCGACATCTCCAACCGCCCCTCGAACGCGTTCAGGCGCGGCTCGGCGAGGAACTCAGCGACGAATCGATCGGACGGCTCCGTGAGCACGGTCCGGGCCTGGGCGTGCTGGCGGACGTGTCCGGCCCGCATCACCACCAGCTCATCGGCAAGCGACGCGGCCTCCTCATGATCGTGCGTGACATGGACGAAGAGCCCTGTCGTCTCGCGCTGCTGCCTACGGAGGAGCATCGCGACGCGGCCTCGCAGCTCGGGCTCGAGCGCAGCAAGGGGCTCATCCAGGAGTGTGATGGCCGCCTGCTGGACCATGGCCCGCCCGAGTGCAACGCGCTGCCGCTGGCCGCCACTGAGCTCACCCGGTCGCCGCGAGAGCAGGGGCGTCAGCTCGAGCGCTGCCGCGACCGCGTCGACGCGCTCCCGGACCGTCTGAACCGTGGCACCCCTGGCGCGGGCGGCGAAACCGAGATTCTCAAGGACGGAGAGATGCGGATACAGCGGCGCACCCTGGGCCGCGAGCGCCACGGGTCGGGTGTGCGGCGCGTGGGTCGATGCATCCTCGCCGGACAGCCTGATGCTGCCGCCCTGCGGACGCTCCAGACCCGCAATCAACCGAAGCAGCGTTGTCTTTCCACAGCCCGAGGGTCCGACCACGACGACGTAGCGGTCCGCGCCGAGCGACAACGAGGCAGCATCCAGCGCCACCACGCCGGGCGAGAAAGACCGTGAGACCTCGCGGAACTCCACGAGAGGGGCGGGATTGGATCCGGCGTCGCTCACGCTCGCGGAGCGTACGCCAAGGACGTCCTGGCGGCGGCTCCGGACTGCTCCCGGTGGCCGGATAACGGTCCAGACGTCACAACCCGGACCAATCCTGCGTGAACGGACGAACCTTGCAACCCGAGGGACAAGTGCTCTCGCCGCGCCGTCGATAGCCCTGTGTCAATACCGGCACGGCAAGGAGGCTACCCAATGGGCCCATCGGAGCGCACGTTCAACCAGGTCAAGGGAATCCTGACCAAGCTGGATCGTTCGATCGACCAGCTCCGGGCCCAGCGGACCCAGCCGGCGACCTCGCCGAGCAGCGCGGTCATCGCGGCCGATCCACCGCAGTCGGGCGTCGCCGCCGCGGTGGTCCACGCGGTGGTGCAGGCCGCTTCACCGGTCACTCCGACTCCGCCCCGCAGCCCCTTCGGACGAGCCACGCCGCTGCCGCCCAAGTAGGCAACCCGGACGCAACGACCTCACCCTGGCCCTGCGCGACGCGCGGGGCCTTGTTCATTGACCGAAGGTGATGGCGATCTGGCCGCCAGCGCCCGTGCCTTCGGACCAGCCTCACGCGGGCTCGGTTCCGGCTTCCTCTGGCTCGGGCTGCTCGGCGATGGCCACACCCGGCTCGGCGTCGCCGAAGATCGCGGATCCAACGCGGATGATGTTGGCACCCTCAAGGATGGCGGCCTCGTAGTCGCCCGACATGCCCATCGACAGGATGTTGAAGCGGCCCTCGTCGCAGAGGCCCATGCCAGCCATCTCCTCGAAGAGCTCGCGGCAGCGTGCGAAGGTCGGACGCGCGTCAGCCTGATTCTCGACGTGCTCGGCCATGGTCATCACCCCCCTCAGACGGATGTTGACCATCGTCGCGATCTGCTCCGCGAGCGGGATGGCCGCCGGCATGGGGCAGCCGAACTTGCTTGTCTCACCCGAGCAGTTGACCTGCAGCAGCACCTCGATCACACGGTCGCGCCGGACGGCAATGGCCTGCAGCTCCTCCGCCAGCCGGAGCGAGTCGACGGAGTGGATCAGGCGGACCACGTCGATGATCTTGCGGGCCTTGTTGCGCTGCAGGTGGCCGATCATGTGCCACCGGACGCCCCCCGTCGCCGGGACGGCGTTGGCGGGTGCCGCGTCGAGCAGGCGCGGGTTGGCAAAGAGCGTCGGGCCCGCGCGGTCCGCCTCGACCTTGCGCGCACTCGCCAGCAGGCGCTGGCGCGCCAGGAACTCGTCCACCATCGCGGCGTGCTGCATCAGCACCTGCACGCGGTTCTCGCCGAAGTCGCGGTGGCCCAATTGGAGCAGGCTGCGGATCTGATCCGCGTCGGCATACTTCGTGACAGCCGTCAGAATGATGTCCGCGGGCTTTCGACCCGCACGACGCGCGGCCTCCGCGATCCGGGCCTGCACGAGGGCGTAGCGCTCCTCGATCGAGTCGGGAAGTTTGTCGGTGCTGCTGGCGGTGGTGGTGGGCACGGGCGATCCCTCTTGCGGACGACGCGGACAGGCGACCTCCCGTCCGGGGCCGCCTCCTGCGGACCTCGCGGGCGCTCGCGCCGCCTCGCTAGGATATCGCTCCTCGGTCGCGCCGTGCGGCCCGGTCCTCCGCATTCCACAACCGAACGCAAGAACCCGGGAAGGCATCTGCATCGCCTCGCCCAACCGCGCCGGAAACCACCCAATGAAGAACACCCACCTCTCACCCCGCTCCACGCCCATCGCCGTCGGCGAGATCGCGCCCGACTTCACCCTGACCACCCAGGACCGCGCGGAGTGGAAGCTCTCCGACGCCGTCAAGAAGGGTGATGTCGTGCTCGCCTTCTACCCGCTCGCCTTCACGGGCGTCTGCTCCACGGAGATGAAGTGCGTCTCGGACGACTTCGCGAAGTGGTCCGCCAAGGGCGCGACGGTCGTGGGCGTCTCGTGCGACTCCTTCGCGTCCAACAAGGCCTGGGCCGAGAAGGAGGGGTACAAGCACATCCTCCTCTCCGACCTCCACCGCGAAGTCTGCAAGGGCTACGGGCTCTACTGGGCCGACCTGAACGTCGCCAACCGCGGCACGGTCGTGATCAAGCAGTCCGCCGACGGCAAGGGCAAGGTCTCCTTCGTCCAGGCCCGCCCGCCGGGCCAGGCGATGGCCTGGAGCGAGGTCCTCGCGATGGTCTGAGGGCCGGCGACATGGACCCATCCCTGTCGCCCTGCCCGGCACGTCAGCCTGTGGCTTGTTGCACCGCCGCCCGACTTCCCCGTAGCATCCGCACCACATGAGACACGCGGCGCGCCGTAGCGCCTACCCCACCCTTGCAGGGACGCTCATCGCCCTCGCCACCCTGGCGCCGGCGAGCGCGATGGCCCAGGCGCAGCCCGACGCGGCGCTCTGGTCGGACTTGCGCCCAGTGCAGGGGTTGATCGGCGCGCGTGCCCAGATCGTCCGGACCTGGCGAGAGGACCTCGGCGGCGTCACCTTCGACCGCGCAGTCCTTGAGGGCGATGTGCGGATGGTCGTCGGCGAGACGCCACTCCGGGCCAAGCGCGCCGTGCTCTGGTGGCGAACTGCCAACCCTGCACAGGGACGCGCCATCGAACTCTTCGCCCACCTCGAAGATGTCGGAGCCCCCGAGGCTCCCGCGAGCGCGGCGGGCATCCGTGGCAAGGTCGTCCCCGTCCGGGCCGTAGTTCTTGATGCCGACGGCATCGAGCTGGGCGCCGACCTGTTCCAGCAAGGAGCACCCGAGGCCCGCGACGAAGCCACCGCCGCGCTCCTCGGCCGGGCCGACGCATCCCTCGAGCGGTCGCTCGCAAAGCGGCGCGGTCAGCAGATCGAGGAGCCCGCCCCGCCGACGCCGATCTTCCGGCCCAAGAGCCCACCCCGCCCGCCGCCGGTGCGCCCCGAACCTCCCGAGCGCACGGTGCCCGAGAAGCCCGGGCCCGAGAGCGAAACCCGTCAGACAGACCGCGAACCCAGCGGCGGCGCATCGACCCCGGAAGGGGCTCGTCGCCCGGCAACGTCACCACGTCCTCGCCCGGCTCCGGCGGCTCAGCCCCGGCCCACGGCGCCCTCGACCCCCGCGCAGCCCCCCACCGCCCAGCCGCGCCCGAGCGAGTCAGTGCAGCCTCCTCCACCCGTCGGACCCGTCGGGTCCGGTCCGGCAACGGGGCCGGAAACGGCAACGGCCAGCGGCCCCGCAGCCACGGAGCCCGCGACCGGCCCCGCCACAACGCTCCCGGCCGGCGTCGAGGGGATGCCCATCTTCGCCTCCGGCGGCACGATCGCCATCTCGCCCAAGGACGTTCGATTTGTTTCGGGCCCGGACGAGAACGCGATCATCGCCAGCGGCGGAGTCTCGCTGCAGTACCTCTCCCCCAGCGACGGACGCGTCCTGCAGATGACCGCGCAGCGCGCCGTCATCTTCCTCGATCCCGGCGAGATCCAGCAGAGCCTCTCCATGGGCACCGACTCGGTGCGCGGCATCTATCTCGAGGGTGAGGTCACCGCCAGCGACGGCCAGAGCACGCTCCGCTCGCCACGCGTCTTCTATGACGTGCGAGCCAACAAGGCAGTCCTGCTCGACGCGGTCTACTGGGTCTATGACGAGCAGCGGTCGCTGCCCCTCTACGTGCGGGCCCGCGAGATCAGGCAGGAGTCCGCCTCGCAGTGGCGCGCCGACGATGCCCGATTCACGACCTCCGCGTTGATCGATCCCGAGCTCGCCCTGGGCGCATCCTCCGTCACCATCACGCGACGCGACCGGGAAGTCCCCACCGCCGAGATCGACCGCGACGCGCCGGCCCCGCGCACGACGCAGACCTTCGTCGACGCCCGCAGCATCTCGCTGCGCGCCATGAACCTGCCCGTTTTCTGGTGGCCCGCCTACACCGGCGATCCCGAGCAGCGCCTCATCCGCGACATCCGCCTGCAGAACAGCTCGGAGAACGGCTTCGCCGTTCTCACGACCCTCGACGCCAAGGCGCTGCTGGGTCTGGACCGTCCGGACCTGCGCGCGGACCTCCTCCTGGACGTCTACTCAGGGCGCGGTCTTGGGCTCGGCACGCAGCTCCGCTGGGATCGCGACGAGAGCCGCGGCGGGCTGCTGGCCTACGGACTGCCCAGCGACGACGGCGCCGATCTCCTCCCGCCCGGCACCAAGAAGGAGCAGGATGGCGACTTCCGCGGCATCCTCCTCGGCGACCAGCGCTGGCGACTCGACGACAAGTGGACCATGACCGCGGACCTGGCGTACATCAGCGACGAGACCTTCGTCGACGCCTTCTTCCCGGAGCTCGCCCGCACCCGCACCGAGTTCAACAACCGGCTGCTCGGCCGTCGCCTCGATGAGAACACGATTCTCACGCTCGAAGCCTCCGGAACCTTCAACGACTTCATCGCCAGCCAGTGGCTCCTCCAGAGCCGCGGCTACAGCGTGACCAGGCTCCCCGAGGTCTTCTACGCCCGCCAGGCCGACGACCTCCTGCCGGAGACCGCCCCGGGCCTCATCACCTGGACCAGCGAGTACCGCGCGGGCCGGTACGCCTTCGCGCTCGACGAAGTCACCGCCAGCGATCGAGGCTACACCTTCGACGCCATCTCGCAGCGTGCCTTCGGCATCGCTCCAGACCAGAGCATCGGCTCACAGCTGCGCGCCCGCGGCTACTCCGAAGACCCTGTCTACCGCCTCGACACGCGCCAGGAACTCAGCGTCCAGACCCAGGCCGGACCCGTCTCGATCCAGCCCTTCGCGGTCGGCAGGTTCACGGCCTACGACGACGCCTTCGACGAGTTCTCTCCCGATGAGGACGACGAGCTCCGGACCTGGGGCGCTGGCGGCGTGCGTTTCTCCTCCACGTTCCAGCGTGTCTACGACGACGCCTCCGCCCCGTTCCTGGACATCCACCGCCTCCGCCACATCATCGAGCCCAACGCCACGCTCTGGGCCGCCGGCACCAACATCGAGTCCAGCGATCTGCCCATCTACGACGACAGCGTCGAGAGCCTCGTCGACGGCCCCATGGCCAGGTTCGGCGTGACGCAGGTCTTCCAGACCCAGCGGGGCGGCCCCGGGCGTTGGCGCTCCGTCGATCTCCTCACCCTCCGCACGGACGTCTTCTTCGCGGACGACGAGGCCGAGGAGCAGAGCCCCATCGGACGCTGGATCGACTTCCGCCCGGAGCTCTCCAGCCCCGGCGACTACTTCGTCGCCGACGCGGCCCTGCGCCTTACCGACGCGACCAGCCTCACCGGCGCGTGGGTCCAGGATCTGGACGAGGGCAACGCCGCCCTCACCAGCGTGGGCCTCATGATCCGACAATTCCCCGGCTTCACGACCAGCGTCGACCTTCGTCGCCTCGACGAGCAGGACTCCACCTACCTCCTCTTCGGCGTGGCGTACGAGCTGACGACGACCTACGGACTGGCCTTCGGCACCGACTACGACCTCGAAAACTCAGAACTGCAGAACACCGCCCTCGAGATTCGCCGCCGCTTCGCCACCGTGCTTGTCGGCGTGGGCATCAACCGAAACGAGATCACCGGCGAGACCAGCTTCGGCTTCTCGATCCAGCCCTTCGGAGCCCGCGGGAGCGCCGGCCTCAGCAGCATCGGCGGCAGCAGCGACCGCCTGGGCATGTAGCATCGCCGCCCGCCCTCCCACCCTCACCCCGTCCCCACCGACCGACACAAGCGCCTCGACGCACGCGACGCACGCGGCGCTCACCCTGCCGAGTTCGACGTCGCGCCCTCCTGCGGGCCCTGCATGCTGTCGATGAACGCGTTGGCCTCGGCGATGGACGCTTCCATCTCCTTCACCAGCCGCGCCACGTCCCCCTGGATCCCCGACGCGGTGTCCTGGAGCGAGGCGATGGCCCGGGCGTTGAGGTTGTGCTTGAGGAAGAGGACCTGGTCGCCGAAAGCCGTGAGGACCGGGTCCATCTTCGCCGCCGCACCCTTCATCTTCTGGATCAGCCCGTCGTACTGGGCCCGCGTCGCGTCGTACTGCCGCTCGGACTTGCTCCGCAGCGTGGCGCTGCTGTACTGCTCCATCTCCACACGCCACTCCGAGAACAGCTTCTCCGCCACCGTCTCCACGGAGTCAATACGCGATCGCACGTCACCCGCGCGGTCCTTGGAGCGCTCAAACTCCCGGTTGAGCGACTTGTACTTCGCCTCGAGATCACCACCCTGAGCGCCCGTCACGGCCATGAACTCCTCGAGCGCCGACGCGAACTGCTCCTTCGCCTGCGTCTGCGAGTCGCGGGCCTCACCCACGCGGTCCACGAGCTGCTGCCGCTTGGGAATGCCCATCTGCTCGCGCATCGCAATCCCGGCCGACGCGCACCCCTGCAGGGCGCACGCGCCCACGAGCATCACGACCGTCATCGAGACAGCGGCGCCGCGGAAAGGTCCTCTGGGATTTGGTGTGAGCATCATCGCCAATCCTACACGCCGGCCGCGCGGGTCGGTAGACTGCTTCACACGCATCACAGACCACGCTCCCAATCGAGAAACCCCACCATGTCCATCCGGCCCCGCGACCTCCCCCGCCGCCTTGCACCGCTGCGCACGCTCGCCACGCTCCTCCTCGCCGCCTCCGCGCTGGCGCCAATCTCGCAAACCCGCGCCGACGAGTCCAAGATCACCGCCGCGGCAGTCACGATCGCTTCACCAGCCGAGGGTCAGCCCAACCTCTTCGAGGCAACCGGTTCACCAGGCTCCCTCGCGGTCTGGGGCGAAGGGCTGGTGCCGCTGGTGCTCGGCGGAGGCGATGGCGGCGTCCAGGTGCCGGTGGTCGTGATGGGTCACGTCGGAAAGGGTCGCATCGTCGCGGCGGGCCACGGTGGCTACACCGAACTCGCCCGCCTCGGGCCGGGCGCTCAAGCACTGCTCGGACGCGCGGCAGCCTGGCTCCTCGATGGGAAGCCCGGCAAGGTCGCGGCCGTCTCCGCGGAGGCCGCCCCCTGGGCCAAGGCCGTCGGGCGCGAGGGCCTCGGTCTTCGGCGCGAACAGCTCACCGACGAAGGCCTCCGCGACATCGCCCTGCTGATCCTCGGCACGCCCGACCTGACGCCCGCGCAGGCGCAGGCGGTTGCTGGCTTCCTCGAGCGCGGCGGCGGACTCATGGTCGCCCAGACCGGCTGGGGCTGGCAGCAGATCAAGGGCGGCCTTTCGATGGTTGAGAATCCACTCAACCGCGCCTTCGCGAGCGCAGGGCTGGCCTGGACCGACGCCATCGCCGATGAGACGGCCCCGGGCGGTTACGCCCTCGACGTTGGTGTGATCCGCGCGGTACATCGCGCCGGACTGCTCCACGGCGGCTCCGCCCTCGATGCACTCATCAAGGACGCTGCCACATCCTCCAAGCCCGCCGGAGCGGACGCCGCAGAGCGGCTTGAGAAGCGAGCGCGGGCACAGGCCAGTGCAACCGTCATCAGCGCCGCCCGCACGGCGCAGCCGTCCGACACGATCCTGCTCCCTCGCCTCGCCACGCTCCTCAAGGAGCGCGGTACGGACTTGGTCCCGCGCCAGGGAAAGCCCGTCCGCGCCACGGACGGTCTGGCCCGGGTGCTGCTCGCCTACGACCTCTCGCGCCTCGAAGGCCAGAAGCCCGAGGCCGTCACCGCCCACCCCGCGGCCGACGCATTCCCGGGTCGTGTGCCGGCTGATGCGCCCCGCATCTCACGGAGTGCGACGCTCGACCTCTCGGTCCCTGGCTGGCACAGCCTCGGCCTCTACGCGGCCCCCGGCGAGATCATCACCGTCACCGCCGCGCCGCGCGAGGACGCCGCCGGACCCCACCGGGGTCTCGCCGTCCGCATCGGCAGCCACACCGACACCCTCTGGCACAAGGACAACTGGGACCGCGTGCCCGACATCTCGATGCGAACACCCCTCGCACCCGACGGACCCACGCGTGTCGCCAGCCCCTTCGGTGGACTCATCTACATCGACGTTCCCGGCGGACGCAAGGGCAGCCTCGAGTTCACCATCCAAAACGCCGTCGATGCACCCCTCTTCGTTCTGGGTTCAACCACGTCCGAGCAGTGGGAAGCCTCCCGCGCCGCACCGGGCCCCTGGGCCGAGCTCGCGTCGGACAAGATCATCGTGACGGTGCCCTCGGCCCTCGTGCGCGACCTCCAGGACCCGGTCACCCTCATGACCTTCTGGAACCAGGTCGCTGACGCCGCAGCGGACCTCGCCCGGTGGCCACGCGACCGCGAACGGCCGGAGCGCTACGTCGCCGACATCCAGATCTCCGCCGGCTACATGCACTCGGGCTACCCGATCATGACACACTTGGACGCCGCACCCGACATGGTCAGCGTCGACAACCTCCGCGCCGGCACATGGGGCCTCTACCACGAGCTCGGCCACAACCACCAGTCCGGCGACTGGACCTTCGACGGCACCGGCGAGGTGACCGTCAACCTCTTCTCGATGTACATCCTCGAGACCGCGTGCGAGAAGCCCATGGGCACCGGCCACGACGCGCTCGCGCAGCGCGCCAAGATGATCGAGCGTCACGCCGCCAAGGGCCGCTCCTTCGACCACTGGAAGAGCGACCCGTTCCTCGCGCTCGTGATGTACCAGCAGCTCCGCGAGGCCTTCGGCTGGGAAGCGTACAAGGCCGTCTTCGAAACGTACCGTGCCCTGCCGGACGCCGAGCGGCCGCGCACGGAGGAGCAGAAGCGCGATCAGTGGATGGTGCGCTTCTCTCGCCAGGTCGGCAAGAACCTCGGGCCGTTCTTCGAGGCCTGGGGCGTCCCGACGTCCGCCGCCGCACGCGACTCCATCAAGGACCTTCCCGGCTGGATGCCCACCGACATGGGCCCGCTGCTGGGTCAGTAGCCGCGCCGCACAATCGTCTCGCGTCGGTCAGTCACGGCGCGTCGGTACCGAGCTGGGCAGGGCCCGGCGCGTCGTCTGCTTCGCGCGGGTGCGAGGTCCGGGAACGCTGCGGCGCGCCTGCCCCGCGCCATCGAGCATCACCTCGGACACCAGCATCAGCGCCTGCGACCACTCGGCCTCCAGCGACGCCGTCCACGACTCGCCCGATCCCTCCCGCATCACGTCGAGCATGAGGCGGCAGGCGATCGCATACTGGCTCCTCGTCACCCCCGCCGCGGCAAGCCGCTTCCCCAGCACCTCAAGCGTCGGCCGGAGTCGCTCAGGCTCGCCAATGTGCCCCACCACGAGCGTCAGCGCCTCCAGCGAGCGGACGCTGCCGACCTCTTCCGCTGGCCCAAACATCTTTCGAACCTCCGGTAGCGCCTCGAAGAGTCGCGCGTAGAACGTCCGCACAAGACGCTCCCCCCGGCTGCGGAGCAGGTCCAGGCTGGACCGCAGACGAATTGCCACCTCTGGGTCGACCGGGATGCGGCCAAGACCAGGATCCCCCGGAGAGGGGGGCATGAGGGGGTGGCGGGAGATCGGCATTGGTACACTCTCATGCGAGTTCTGGTCCCATCGAGGCTTGCCCCGCCGTGGGCACTGGGCTGAAATGAGTAGTTTTCGGCACCCGCCGCACGGAGCATGTCCTTGGAGCAGGGCAGTTTCCAGCGATTGATGGCCCTCTTTGACGAACTGAGCGTGCTCAGTCCAGAGGAGCGCCATCCCCGCATCGAGAACGAGCTCGCCTCCGAGCCCGACCTGCGTCGCGACCTTGAGTCGCTGCTGGCCGAGCACGACGGCGCCGGGCGCGTCGCGACGGCGGGCGGCGCTGAGGCGCTCGGCCTTCCCACCGCCCACATCACCCCGCCCATCTCACTGCGAACCACCGGTGAGGCCCTCCCGATCCTGAAGGGCGCCTACCGCCTTCTTCGTACCCTCGGTGAGGGTGGCATGGGCATCGTGTACGAGGCCGAGCAGGCCTTCCCGCGCCGTCGCGTAGCGGTGAAGGCACTTCGCGGCACACTCGCAACGCCCGGCATGCTCCGCCGGTTCCGCAACGAGGTCGAGCTCCTCGCACGACTCCATCACCCCGGCATCGCGCAGATCTTCGAGGCCGGCTTCGCCGACGAGAACTCGCCCGACCAGGCCTTCTTCGTCATGGAGCTTGTCGAGGGCCTCACGCTGACGCGCTATGCCGCGAGCCAGAACCTCCCCCGCCGCGAGCGCCTGGCCCTGCTGCTCAAGATCTGCGAGGCCGTCGAGCACGCCCACCAGCGCGGCGTGATCCACCGCGATCTCAAGCCCGGCAACATCCTCGTGACCGCGGGCGGACAGCCCAAGATCCTCGACTTCGGCGTTGCACGAACCGTCGATCACGACGCCGACGCGACCATGGCCACCCGCGCCGGACAGATCATCGGCACTCCCAGCTACATGAGCCCCGAACAGATCGAGGGCGACCCGGGACTGGACACCCGCACCGACGTCTACGCCCTGGGCGTGATCGCCTACGAGCTCCTCACCGGCAAGCTGCCATTCGACTTCTCTGCCACGCCCATCGCCGAGGCTGCCCGGATCCTGCGCGACCGGCACGCCACACCCATGACGCTCCACTCGCGCGACCTCGCCGGCGATACCGAGCTGGTCGTCGCGACCGCCATGCACCGCGACCGCGATCGGCGGTATCAGAGCGCCGCCGCAATGGCCGAGGACGTCCGTCGCCTTCTCGCAGGCCTTCCGATCGCGGCCCGTCGCGACTCGCCGGCGTACGTCCTCAAGAAGCTCGCACAGCGCCACTGGCCGCTGGTGTCGCTCGCCGCGCTGCTGCTGGCCTCGATCGTGGTCTTCGGCATCACCAGCGGCATGCTCGCCCGGCGCAACGCCATCCTCGCCAGCGAGTCCGAGACCGCCCGCATCAACGCCGAGTCGATGGGCCTGGAGGCCAAGGCCCAGCGCGACATCGCCCAGACGCAGCGCGACGCCGCCACCGAGGCGTCGCGCCGCCTCGAGGTTGAGCTCGCCCACGCCGAGATCGAGCGGGCCCGGCTCGAGGCCCTCCTCGGTCGCCTCTCCATCGCCGAAGATCGACTCTGGGACTCGTTCCTCAACGGCTCCAACCCGGCGGCGGCCCGCTGGGCGCTCTGGGACCTGTACCACCGAATTCCGTGCCTGAGCACCGCCGCGGGTCCCTCACGCCCCCCCGCGGTCTTCGCGCCCCCGGGCGGGGCCCACGTCCTCTTCGGCACCACCAACGGAGAGGTCCAGCTCCTGGATCCCGCCACCGCCCGGGAAGTCTCACGGATCAAGCTCGGCGACTCATCGATCACGGCGCTCCGCACCACCACCGACGGAACCCGCCTCATCGCCGCCAGCGCCAACGGTCGTATCGTCGTCGCGCCACTCGACGGATCGGGCACCCCCACGCCCCTGGGCACAAACACGCCCCACGGGAACCGCGCCTCCATCGTGATCGCCACCAGCGCCGATGGATCCACCATCGCCACCGCCGGCAGCGACGGGATGGTGCGGCTCTGGGACGCCACAACACTCGCCGCCCGCGCCGAGTGGAAGGCCGAGGCCCGCGCCATCAGCGTGCTGGCGGTCTCCGCCGACGCCGCGCTCGTCGCGACCGCCGAGAATGTCAACGGCGCCGCCGTCCGCGTCTGGCGGGTTGCCGACACCGCCTCGCCCGTGCTCACCCACCATCCGGCCTCCATCTATCCCGTCTCGATGGTCGAGTTTGGCGCATCACAGGATGACCTCATCATCGGCACCGGTGATCGCACGGCCACACGCGTGAGCCTCAGCAGCGGCCACGCCTCCCCCATCGACGCCTCCTTCACCGGTCCCGTCCGGCTCTTTGGCATCTCGCCCGACGGCCAGTCTGTCCTGATGGCCGGCGGCGATGCAATCTTCGTCGCCGGCACTGGCGAGAATGCCCGCATCCGTCTCATCGCCCGCCAGCGCCGCTACGTCCTCACCGCCGCCTGGCAGGGCAACGACCGCGTCGTAACCGTCACCCAGGACGGCCTCATCCGGACCTTCAGCACGGAGCCAGACCCCTCCCTCCGCCGACTGGGCGGTTTCGAGTCCTGGTGCTTCAGCGTGGCCTACTCGCCCGACGGCCGGCGCATCGCCATCGGCTCGGGCGACGGCACCGTCGCCATCTTCGACACAGCCACGCTCGAGCGCACTGGCGTCGTCAGCAATGAGTCACGCAACTTCAGGACCCGCGCCCTCACCTTCCTGCGCGACGGACGAACCCTCATCGCCGGTGGTCAGAACGGAATCGTCCAGATCATCGACGCGGCCGACGCTTCCGTCACCGCTGAACTGGGCGTCCCCGGTGCCGAGATCTTCTCCATGGCCACCAACAAGGACGAAACCCTGCTGGCGGTCGGCAACTCCGAGGGGTTCGTTCGCGTCTGGGACCTGACCACACGAAGGCCGCTCCGCACGCTCACACCACTCGAACGGCGGGTCGAGGGCATGGACTTCGCCACGGACGGATCCACCCTCGTCACGAGCGGACGTCGATCCGGCCTCCGGGCCTACAACGCCGCGACAGGTGAGGTCCTCGCGCAGATCGCCACCCGCGCCATGCCCTGGGCCGTGGCCTTCAGCCCCGACGGCGGCACCCTGATCGCCTCCACGCAGAACGGCACTGTCGAGCGCTTCAACTGGCCCTCCATGGAGCAGCGCGACGAGATCACGGCCCACCAGATCCTCATCCCCGCACTCGGCTTCTCGCCCGACGGCCGCCTCTTCGCCACCGGCAGCGAGGACGGCGCCGTCAGACTCTGGGACTCCGACTCCGGACGCCTCCTCGTCACGCTCGACCCCGACGGCAGCCAGGTCGTGACAGTCGCATTCGACCCCTCGTCGCGCTACCTCGCGGCTTCCACATCGCTCCGCTTCACCGGCGTCTATGACCTTCGCGCCATGGACCCCTACATCGAGGGCAACCGCGCCTACCACGAGGCCCGCCTCAAGCCCCCCACGCCGGCTACGGCGCCATGAGCGAGCGTGCCCCGGCGTTCGTCCGCGACTCCCAGACCGCGACGCGAGCCTCATCCCCAAGCGACCGCGCCAGCGCCGGCGCTTCCCGCATCAGCTCCTGGCGCCAGCCGAACTCCGGCGGAGTCTGACGCATCAGCAGCTCCCACGCCGCCTCAAACTCTTCCAGCGCTTCCGCGGCGTGGCCCCGCTCCGCCAGCACGCGCCCCCGCACGAACCGCACCAGACCAACCTGGTCGCGGCTGGCCGCGGGGTTCTCCGCCGTCAGCTCGATCCCCTCCCTCGAAAGGACGTCCGCCCGGTCAGAATCTCCCAACCGGAGGTAGCAGTACGCACGCCCGCTGCGGGCGAGCCCCATCAGATGGTGACGCTCGCCCACAGACTCCACGATCTCCCGCTCGGCCCGCTCGTACGTCGCCAGCGACTCCTGCCAGCGCTGGTCCAGCGAGAGGAACCACGCCAGGAAGCGGCGTCCGCTCGCGATGATCAGTGGATCGCGTGAGTCCGGCCCGACCTCGTCGCGGGCCGTCGAAGTCCGCATCGAGAGCTCAACACCCCGCCCCGGCCGCCCATTGAACGCCATCGTCAGCGCCACCACATCCAGGCACATCAGCGCCGAAGGATCGTTCTTCCCCAGCCGGCGTTCCAGAAGCTGCGAGGCGTCCAGCAGCGAGTCGCACTTCTCCTGGACCCGATTCTCCGCGTCCGCAGCCTGCACGCGCGCCATCAGCACACGGACCAGCGCGGGCGAATCCTCCCCGAGCATCGCACGAACCAGCCTGAAGATACGACCCAGCGCCTCCGTCCTTCCCGACACCACCGGGCTCATCGCACTGCCGCGGTCCGGCAGCCTCAGTGTCGCCGCCGTCTCGCGGAGCGACGCCGCCACGGCCGGGCCCGAGAGGTTCCAGGCCCGCCCGATGCGATCCACCAGCCCGGCTTCCGGCGTCAGCGTCGCCAGATCCGCCGCATCCTCAAGCAGCGCGATGAGGTCCGCGTCGTCTGGCGGCAGCCGACGCAGCCGACGCGCGAGCGCATCGCTCAGCCCGGCCTCGGCCTCCGCCAGCCGCCGGTCGGCCAGATCTAGCCGCGCCACCAGCGCCCGCATCGACGCGATCGGAAGGTCCGAGTCGGCCGCGGGGTGCGACTCCAGCACCCGCAGCGCCAGGCCCGCCTGCACGCGAGCCTCCTCGCCGCGCCCCAGCGCCACCAGAACCCGCGCCATCAGCGCGTCACTCTCCCCGACCTCAAAGCTCAGCTCGCCGTACAGCCGCCGACGCATCTCCATCGCCTCGCGGCAGATCACCTCGGCCTCCGGCGCACGCTGCCTCAGCAGCACCACACCCGCCAGATTGTGCAGACCAGCCGCGATCTCCGGATGATCAACGTTGCCGTGCAGCTCACGCAGCCGCACCAGCCCGTTGCGCAGCGAGACCTCCGAGTACTCCACCATCCCCAGACCCTTGCCCGCGCCCAGGCCCGTGTACGTCTCGGCCCACATGCGCCGCAGCGCCTGATCAAACTCCGGATCCTCCGCGAAGTCGCCAGACTCCAGCCGCAGGTAGAGCCGCGAGAGTCCAGCCCGGATCACCCCCGCCACCACCTCGGCCCGCATGGGGTCCGCATCCGGCAACGCCTCACGCAGGATCGTCGAGACCGCCCGCGACCGGACGAGCTCCGAGCGGGCCTGCGTCCGCTGCGCCTCCTCGCGCCGGGCCGACTCCGCCGCGCGGGTCAGACTCAGCGCCACGCTCGCGACCGCGCCGCCAGCCAGCAATACCGCAACCCCGGCCCACACCAGCCGGCGCCTGTTGACCGATACAGCCTTGCGCAGCAGGTACCACCCCGAACCGCTCCGCGCTTCCACCGGCTGCCCCGCGAGGTAACGCTCGATGTCACGCGACAGGTCCGCCGCCGACTGATACCTCCGCGACTTCTCCTTCCGCATCGCGCGCAGGATGATCGCCTCGAGGTCCGGCGAGATCGACGCGTCGTGCGTGCGCGGCGACACCGGATCCACCGTCCGGATCACCTCCGCCATGTCCGCCATCGAGCCCGAGAGCGGGTACGGCATCACGCCGCACACCAGCCTGTACAGGATCACGCCCAGCGAGTAGATGTCCGTCAGCGCATCGACCTGATCAGGCTGGCCCGACGCCTGCTCGGGCGAGGCATACGCCGGCGTTCCCGCAAACTCACCCGTACGCGTCGCAAGGTTCGTGCCCACCGTCCCCAGGCCCGCGGCCTTCGCGATGCCGAAGTCCAGCACCACCGGCCTTCCTTCACGCGTCACCAGAATGTTGTCGGGCTTGAGATCACGGTGGATCACGCCGTTCAGATGGGCGTGGTGGATCGCCCCGCAGACCGCCCCGAACGCCGCGAGCATCGAGCGTGTCCGATCGACCTCCGTAAGCCCCGGCGGATTCCAGCGATCCAGCGAGACGCCGTCGACGAACTCCATCACCACCGCGATCTGCCCGTCCCACAGCATCCGCGACTCGAAGACCGTCACGATGTTGGGGTGACGCAGGCTCGCGACAATCTCCGCCTCGCGCTCGGCCCGCAGACGCTGACGCATCGTCGCGCCGCGCCCCGAGACCAGCATCTTGATCGCGACCTCGCGCTGCGTCGCCTCCTGCACAGCCCGGTACACCACGCCCTGCCCGCCCGCGCTGAGCACCGCAAACGACCGATACCCAGGGATCGTCGGTGTCCCGCTCGGCCCCTTGCCGCCGGACGCAAGGTCACGCACGCGCCGCTCGAAGGCCACCTCTTCCTGCGCCTCACGCAGCATCGCGGCACAGCGCGAGCACGTCTCGGCATGGTGCGTCACATCGGGCGCAATCTCACCGGCCGCCACCGCGAGAATCGCGGACAGATGCGGGCAACCGTCGCTCGATTGGACCTCCTCACGATCCAAGTCTGCTCCCGAGTAACTGACCCCAGTCACGACTCAACACATGCAGAACATTCACCACGGAGACGCCGACGGCACACGGAAACCCGATTTCATGAACCAGAAACCACAACGCGGACCTTCCCTGCCTCGCTCGATCGCGGCCTCGCTTCCGGAACTCGCCTTCCTGGGTGCCTTCGCGCCGCATCCCTCGCCCTACTCATCCTCCTCAAAGGCCCGCGTCAGTTCCGCCACGATCTCCTTGAGCTGCTTGAGCACCCTGCTCTTGGCCACATACACCTGCGACTCGCTCATCTGGCACTGCTGGGCCGCCGCCGCAACCGGCACACCC
>CAZBXF010000005.1:33026-45501 GCA_964495635.1 uncultured Phycisphaeraceae bacterium | reverse complement strand
TGACGGCCATGATCGTGGCCATATTGGTGTAGTTGAAGTAGGCGATGAACTGCGAAATGATGAAGAGGAGCAGGATCAGTCCGCCAAGACCACCCAGCGACTTCTCGATGGCCTTGACGATGTCGGTGATGCCCTTGAACTTGCCGCAGCCGAGGCCGAAAGCGGCGCCGGTCGCCAGGAAGAGGATCATGATGAAGACGATCAGGTGGCTCATGAACGGCGTGTTGCCGATCACAGCGCCCGTCTCCTGATCACGCAGCGGTGCACCCGGCAGCAGGGTCAGCACGGCGAACGCGCCGAGCACCCCAAGGAGCGCCAGCCCTGCGAAGAGCAGGCCACGGGACTCCTCCGCGGAGACGCCGCCACCCTCTTCGGAAGAGCCCTCCACCGGCGTGAACTTGCCCAGACGCTTCTCGATGATCCGCTCGGTGATGAACGAGATCACGAAGGTCAGCACGAGCACCGACGCGAGTGAGAACCAGAGATTGGCGGTGAGGTCGATCGAGATCGCGGGGTTCACCAGTTGGATTGCGTCGTTGGTGAACTCCGTCAGCACCGCGTCGAGCGGCTTGATGAGGATGTTCACGGTGAACGCACCCGCGACCGCCGCGAAGCCCGCAGCGACACCCGCGATGGGGTGGCGTCCAAGGCTCATGAAGGCCACGCCCGCGAGTGGGATCAGGACGAGATACCCCGCGTCGGCCGCGATGCTGGAGAGAATGCCGACAAAGACAATGATGTACGTCATGGCCCACGTCGGCGCCACCACGACCAGCTTGCGGATGAGGGCCTTGACCAGGCCGGATTCCTCGGCCACGCCCGCGCCGATCATCGCTGCGATCAGCAGCCCCACTGCTGTGAAGCCCATGAAGCTGGGGATCATCGTGGTGTACATGAACCGGACGCCATCGGGCGACAACAGCGACCGGGCCGCGACCGTCGTCTCAACGATCTGATACGTGTCCTTCTTGGGCGAGTCGACGTAGGCACCGGAGTCCGGAGGCTGGTCGGCAAGCAGCTTGATTTCTTGCGGCTCCCCGGTCGCCTGCTGGAAGGTCACCGTCGCGCCGGCCATCGACATGATGTGCGCAATGACCATCGTGCCGACGATCAGCAGCAGGAAGAGCACCGCCGGGTGAGGAACCTTGTTTCCCACGCGCTCGACGACGTCGAGGATCTTCTGCATTCCTGTCTTGGGTTCGAGTGCTGCTTCGGTCATGGCGTAGGCGCTCCTTGCATGGTCTCGGCCGCCTTCTGCGGCTCGGGCTTGTCGGTCGGATAGATCGGGAAGAACATGGGCACCATGACGACGCTGATGATCAGCGTCATGATGCCCATGGGTGTGCCAAACTTGACGAAGTCACCGAACTTGTAGCCACCAGGACCGACGACCAGAGTGCAGACGGGCGACGAGATCGGCGTCATGAAGGCCGTCGACGCCGCCAACGCCACGATCATGGCGAACGGGAAGGGAGAGGCTCCCAGGTCGTTCGCGACCGCAATGGCGACGGGCGCCATGAGCACCGCCGTGGCGGTGTTCGAGATGAACAGCCCCAGCATCGCCGTGATGATGAAGATGCAGGCAAGGATGATCTGCGGCCCCATTCCGGAGGTCACGCGCATGAGCGCGTCCGCAGCAAGGTCGACGCCACCTGTTCGCTGGAGGGCCAGCGAGAAGGGGAGCATTCCGACGATCAGCACGAGCGTCTTCCAGTTGATGCACTTGTACGCGCTGTTGATGTCAATGCAGCCCGTGGCACCCATGAGCAGGCAGCCGATCAACGCGGCCTGCACATTCGGAACGACTCCGCTCACCATCAGACCGACCACGATCAGCAGACAGACCACGGCGTGGATCGCCCGGCCCTGAACTGGCAGCACTTCTTCCACCTCCACCGGCAGCTTCATGATGAGCACGCCCGAGTTCTCGAGGTTGAGGCGCTCGATGTGCTTCCAAGGCCCGACGACCAGCAACGTGTCGCCAACCCTGATCGCGGACTCGAGCACCGCCGGCTCCGGAGCCCCGGACCCGTGCCGGAGTCCGAGCACCGTCAGCGATGTGCGGCTCCTGAACTTGGCTTCGACGACGGTTTTGCCAATCAGGTCGGACTCGGAGGGGACGATCACCTCCGCCATCCCGAGTTCCTGCGTCCGATCGCCAAAGTATGTCGCGGGGATGGGGAGCGACTCAAGCCCGAACTTCTCCAGCAGCGGCTCAACCCGCGCGCCCGGGGCAAAGAGGTCGACAAGCAGGACATCACCCGCACGGACCTCGGTGGCATCGGAGGGCTCGATCACGGCTGTGCCGCCGCGTGCGGCGCGTTCGATCGCAATCACGCTGGCACCCGCATTCCCGGCGGGATCAAGCTCGGCGAGCGTCTTGCCGACAAGCGTGGACCCGGCACTCACACGAACCCGGTGCTCACGGTTGGCGAGCTGATACTCCTCGATCCAGGTTGAAATGCTCGGGCGGCGCGACGCTGCCTGCCCCTGCGCCTCCCCCGGCGTTTTCCTTCCAAGCCAACTGCGCACCACCAGCATGTACACGATACCCGCAATCAGGATTGGCACGCCGAAGGGCGTGAAGCTGAAGAAGCCGAACTCCCAGTCCTTGCCGACGAGTTCGCCCTGGCGGATCAGCTCGGCATTCACAACCAGGTTCGGCGCGGTCGCCACGAGTGTCGTCATTCCGCTGATCAGGGCCGCGTAGCAGAGAGGGAGCATCAACCGGCCCGCTGGCGTGCCGGTGGTCTGCGCGATCCGCAGGGCGACGGGGATGAAGATGGCCGTTACGGCTGTCGAGCTCATCATGGAGCCCAGGCCGCAGACGCAGATCATGAGCAGCACGAGCAAACGCACCTCGCTGGTGCCCGTCTTCTCGATGAGCAGGTCGCCGAGCTTGCGGGCCACGCCCGTACGCACCAGCCCTTCGCCGATGACAAAGAGCGCGGCAATCAGCACGATGTTCGAATCGCTGAACCCCGCCAGCGCCTCCCCCATCGTGATCACGCCGGTGAAGGGAAGCAGCGTCAGCATCAGCAGCGCGACGATGTCCATCCGCGGCTTGTTGATGACGAACATCACAATCGCCGACAGCAACAGTCCAAGGACGAGGGCGAGTTCCGTGCTCATGAGTCTCCCGGCGTTGTCGCCTCAGTGTTTTCAGGATTCTGCGGAGCAATCACTATACCAACTCCTTGGACGTGGCAGTGTTCCGACCATCAACACGCTCGCGTGATCGGGCATCAATCTCTGCGGCCAACCCTCGGTCGCGCGGGCTGAGCGAAGTTGTCGCGTCCATCCACTCTGGTATACTCCGCCGCTTCTCGCGAACCGCGATCCGCCACGGAGGCCCTGCGTGACCCAACGAAACTCCAATGAAGCCGCTCGGGAGCTTGCCATCAGGATCCGAAGGCTGGCGGGCTCCGCACTGGTGCTGCTCGCGGTGCCCGCGGTTGCTCAGCCATCAAGCGAGACACCCGATCCATCGCTGGCGGCCAACTCTGCACCTGTCCCGGCCGCGACTTCGGGGGATGATCGCCTTCCCGGCGACAACCCGCTCTATGAGGATCTTTACCCACTCACCAACCCGGTGGAGGAGATCGAGGAGATCTACGAGCCTCAGGCCGGATCCGTCGATGTCGGGGAGTTTGAGTCGCCCTTGGACTTCTTTGCGGACAAGAGCCGGGCGTTGGAGACGGCGACGGGCTTGCGTGTCTCCCTCGCGTACACGATGATTGGCCAGCAGGCCAGCGGCGGTCAGGGCGTGCGCAGCGGTGCCTCGGGCGATCTTGATCTCATGTTCGACTGGACCCTGCTCGGCCGCGGCACGACGGATACCGGTCGCTTCATCTTCACCGTCGAAGAACGCTTCAACATCGGTCCCGATCCGGCCAGCGCCGTCGGCCCGGGCGTCGGAGCCCTCACCAACACGACCGGCGGCTTCAATGATCGTGGCACGGTCATCCGCGATGTCCTTTGGGCTCAGCGGCTCTTCGACGATACCCTCCGGCTCTTCGTCGGACGTATGGACATCTCAGACTACGTGGGTGGCCACAGGCTGCAGAACATCAATAGCGCATTCTCGAACCGGGCCTTCTCAGCGCTCGCGACCGCGCCGTTCCCGGGCCACGGACTCGGTGCCATCGTGACGTACCGCCCGACGGATCAGTTCTACGTGACCGCGGGTGCGAGCAACGCCTACGGACGGACAACCATCTCGACCGCCGACCGTTTTTTCGAGGACTTTGATCTCTTCTACACGGGCGAGATCGGCTTCACACCCGAGATTGATGGAATGGGCCGCGGCCGCTACGCCCTGACGGTCTGGCACGTGGCCGAGCGCGAGGACCCGAACGTCGACAGCGATCAGGGATTTGCGTTGATCGCCGACCAGGACCTCAACGAGACCTTCTTTGCGTTCGCCCGCTACCAGTGGGCCGACGAAGCTCTCGAGAGGATCAAGAACTCGGTACAGGTGGGTCTGGGAATCAACGGGCTTCTGGGCAGCCAGGACAACGTCACCGGCGTGGCCTTTGGTTTCGGAGATCCGGATACCGACGGACTGCGCGACGAGAAGGTGATCGAGGCCTTCCATCGCTGGCAGCTGACGCGGTACACCCAGTTCTCGCTCGGCGCGCAGCTGATCCTCGATCCGAGCAACGCGCCCGACGACGATGCGGTCGGCGTCTTCACGGCCCGGGTCCGCGTCGCGTTCTGATCGGCACCACGCAGCGGAAGCCATCGCTCACTCGAAGCGTTGACCTACTGGTACGGTGCAAAGGCCGCCGCGGCGCTTGCCGCGCCCTTGCCGCCACGCAGCGCGAGACCCAGCAGCAGCCTTGCCTTCTCGCCCGAGAGCAGACCCGACGGGATCAGGCCACGCTTGATCAGATCGATCTCGGCACCCGGATAGCCGTACGTGTGCGTGAAGACGTGCCCTGTCATCGAGCGCGATGCAAGCACGACGGGAATCTTCGACGCGAGTTCACCCAGCAGCGGCGCAACATCAGCCGGCACATGGCCCGCGCCCATGCCTTCTACTACCGCGCCCGCAAAGCCAAGCCCCGGCAACGCGCCGTAGAGTCGACCATCTTCGCCCATGCAGGACTTCAGGAGTGCGATGGGAGCCAGCGGGCCGTCCGCCGCGGAGAGGTGCGGGTTGCGAGCGACACGGGCGTAGAAGCGGGGCTTGCCCTCCACCACGGTGCCCAGCGGGCCCACGAGCGGCGACTGGAAGGCTGATGGAAGCGCGGTGTGCGACTTCTGCACGAATCGCGCGGCGTGGATGTCGTAGTTGAGCACTGCGAGCGTGCCAAGGCCGCGGGCATCGGGTGATGCCGCGACGCGGGCCGCGGCGAGCAAATTCGCGGGGCCATCTGCCCCCGGCGCATCCGCGCCGCGCATCGCACCCGTCATCACGACGGGCTTGTCACCAGAGACCAGTACGTCGAGCAAAAACGCGGACTCCTCGATCGTGTCGGTCCCCTGGATCACGACCGCGCCGTCGAAGCCGGCCTTGAAGCCCTCCTCGATAGCCTTGGCAACCTCGACGAGGTGTGTAGTCGTGAGCGACGGACTTGGCAGGCGGAAGAGCGACCTTGCCTCGATGGTGGCAACCTCGGCGAGATCAGGAACCGAGGCGACCAGCTCCGCCGCGCCGAGCTTGGGGGCGATGCCGCCGGACTGCGATGGAACCATCGTGATGGTGCCGCCGAGGGAGAGGAAGAGGAGTCGTGGAAGGCTCATGACAAGACTCACTTCTGATGTGCGGATCAGGAACGCTTTGCGCCATCAGCGGGGATGTCACCGGGCTTGTAGTCGGGCAGCCAGCTGCACGGGACGATGGCGAGGAGCGCGAGGCCGGACATGACCATGAAGCCGATCTTGAGGGCTCGGATGCGTGCCTCGGCGTTGATCTCGAGTGCCTTCTCGATCTCTACGGCGGTGGCGGTCGTCTCGGCAAGGCGAGTCGTCACCTGAGCATCGGTCATGAAGTTGAGGTTGGCAGGATTGATCTGCTCGAGGAGTCCAGAGGAGATCACGGGGCTCGCCGCGGCGTTGACCATGATCAGCGAACTGAGCATTCCGACGACGAAGGCACCCACGAGCGCTGTGCCAACGGCCGCCGCAAGGTTCTGAGTCACTCCACGCAGCGAGCCGACGTCGCCCGCGAGTTCCTTCGGTGCCGCCGTCACAAGGACGTTGAAGAGGAGCGTCACGAGTGCGCCCTGACCGAGGCCAACGGTGATCAGGCCCGCGATGACCGGCGGCGTGCTCCACTCGTTGCGGATCACAAACGCGAGCCACGCGGTGCCCATGGAAACGAGGACGAACGAAGCGATGGCGATGCGACGGGGCGAGAACTTCGAGTAGAGCCGCACGATCAGGATCGCGGTGAAGAAGACCGTGAGCATGAAGGGCATCATCGCGATCGACGACTGGATGCTCGAGCGGCCCTGCACGATCTGGATGTAGAGAGGAACCGTAAAGTTGATCGCGCCTTCCATCGACACGATGATGAAGAGGGCCACTACCGTCGCCCACTCGCGCGGCGAGCTCACGACCTGCAGCGCTAGCAGCGGCGTCTTGCCCATGATGGCCTGGCGGTGCGACCAGACGAAGAAGGTCGAGACGATCAGGATGCCGCCGATGATGAGGGCAATCGCGGGCGAGAGGCCCATGATGTCAAAGGGAGCCGCGGGGCGAGCCGTGATGAGACCCCAGCCGCGCACGTTGTTGAATCCGAAAGCGATGCAAATGACGCCGATGGCAGAGAGGATGACGCCCACCACGTCGATCTTGACCTCGGGACGCGGCTTGGCGGTCTTGAGCTTGGTGCTCAGGAAGAGAATCGCCACCGAAAGGAAGATGAGCAGTCCGAAGCCGAAGCGCCAGTTGATCGTTGCAACGTAGCCGACGATGATGAAGGCCAGCACTCCGGCGATGGCGCGGGCCGAGCCAAGCCAACCGACCGCCTCGGCCTGCTGCTTGCCCGAGTAGTGGTTGGCGATCAGCGCCACCAGTGATGGAACGAGCGACGCGCCCGCGAAGCCCGCGAGCGCCTGGGCCGCGAGCATAATCTCGGCCCGCGGGCTGATGACCATGAGGATCATCGCGACCAGGAACAGAGCCGTGGCGACCTGGAAGAAGATCTTGGATCCGAACCGCTGGCCAAGTTTGGCACCCAGCATCACGAAGCCCGATACACCCAGCGAGTACATCACGATCGCTGTGCCGATCGTCGTCGGCGGCGTCTCAAAGCTCTTGACCATGCCGCTCATCGAGATCGGAATGGCCGCGACGTTGAAGGACATCAGCGCCTGGCCCATCGCGATCACGACCATGGGGAGCCAGGATTGCCTGTCGTTGATGTCAGCGAGCTTTGAAGCGGGTGCGGTTGTCATGCGTGCTCCATAGTCAGCAGAGTCAGTCGTCAATCAGGATCGAGCGAGTTGTTCCAACTCGGCCCTCCGCCGGAAAACGGCCCGCCCTGGCGGCTGATGTGCCGCGCCACCATGAATTCGGTACTGAAGGGACGATTGTGGAATAAAGCTGCAGCATATCAGAAACAGGGGTCTCTCGCCCGAGTCCGCCGCGGCGTCGTTCGCTTCACCGTACCTCGATATGCTCGGTCAGGGGCCGTCCACTGGCCTTCCCACACCCAGATCGGCCGCCTCGCCTTCCCGAAGGCCGTCGGCCCAGCCCGGTGGGCTCTTCAGCCATGGGTACCCTTCCGGGCTGCGTGCAGAGTCGTAGCCGAGCTTGAACAGCTTCGACATGAAGACGGGGTCAAAGTGGTCGTCCGAAGTCTCGGTGAAAGAGTCAGGAATCAGCGCCAGATTGAAGTCCACTTCGTCACGCCGCCCTACCGAGTAGATTCGAAAGAGGTCTCCCCGTCCCTGCGTGTGGATCAGCCCGGAGATCGCCCGACGGGCCACCGCGTGCGTCCGGCGTGGGACCTCCTCCCAAAGGGGCGTCTGGCGTGCGTTGCGGAGGATAAAGGCGACTCGGTCACGCTCCACGCCGCGGGACCGCGACTCCGCAAGCAGATCAAACGAGGGGGGATACAGGAAGACCTGCGTCTTGGTGCCCCCGTCGACGTGCATCTCCTGGTAACTCTTTCCATCAACTTCAACGTCGATCATGATGGGCGGGAACGCACCAGGGATCGCGGCAGAAGCCATCAGGACATCATGGAAGAGCTTCGTCGCCCTTGGATTCCCGCTCGCGCTCTCTCGCGCGATCAGCCCCATGTTCCAGATCACGCCCCGGTTTGCGTCAAGGTCCGTGGTCCCAACCAGCAGCAGCCTGCCCTTGGCATACTCATCCGCGATCTCGGCCAGCATCGGCTCATCGATGAGTTGCTCCATGAGCCGCCGGAGGGGAGCGCTGTAGAAGGCGGAGTCCTCAAAGAGCGCGTCGAAGATCCCACGCCAGGCAATCACGTCCGCCGTGGTGACCGTCGTGTAGACGGTCCTGAGCTTCTCGTCATACGCGGGCCCAAGGAACGCGAACGGGGCCGTCAGCGCGCCGGTGCTGATGCCTGTGACAATGCTGAACGTGGGCCTGTCGCCACGCTCGGTCCAGCCGCAGAGGATCCCCGCCCCGAAGGCGCCGTAGCTGCCGCCCCCCGATATCGCAAGGAGATACGCCGTCGGGAGGCGGTCTGTGTAGCCCCGGGACCTCTGGTATCGAACCTCGATTCCGAGCGTGGACTCGATCTCTTGCATGAAGGGGCGCGAGGCAAAGTCGCCCCAAGTCCGCAGCGCCGGCTCATCTAGCAGCACCACCCGATCAGCGACGTGTGGTGGGACCGCTGGAGCCCGCGACGGACTTCCGCACGCCTGCAGGAAGATGCAAGAGGCGAGGGCCAGCAGCAGGAATCTACCGTCCAATCCCGGCTCCCTTCAACGCCCGGGCATCAGAACCACGCCGGGGACCCGATCATCCTGGATACCGACTACCTGATTGCGGAGAAGTTAAAGCTCGCGCTGAGCCCTGAGACACCCGCGCCGCCGGTGACCTCGGCCACAAACTCATCAAGCGAGAGAAACCGCATCGTGATGCGGCGCCCACCGCCAATCTCATCGAGCGTAAACGTCATCCCGTCGGCGGAGACACTGCCCGCATACGCCGCGGGCGAGGGCGAGGTGTCAAACCGGCTGTTGAGCGTGAGCCCCCGTCCGGGGTCTGCCGCGAGCACCACGTTGCCGCGGTTGATCTGACCCGTCTGCTGGTCGGTCACCTGCATGTCGAGCCTCAGGAAGAAAGCGTTCTCCACCACCCCGACGCCCGTGCCCGAGACGGGGCGGCGCTGGCCATCGATCGTCTCCCAGCCGTTCACACGCCAGTTGCGAGCGAACTTCGCGAGCGCGAGGCGATCACGATCCGCGTTCGTCATCCCCGTGCTGTTCGCGGGGGGCGTTGCGGTGATGGGTACGGGTGCGGATGTCGCCTGCCGCGCGTTCTGCTGATTGCGGGCCTGCGTGTTGCGGTTGTTCTGATCGCCGATCACCGCACCGCCGACGCCGCCGCCGATCGCTCCGATCGCGGCGCCGCGGCCAGCGTTCCCGCTCATCGAGCCGATCGCCAGGCCCGACAGGGCACCCACGCTCGCGCCCGTCACCGCACCTTGGCCCGCGTTCTCGCACCCTGCCAGCAGCCCGGCAGTCAGCCAGCCCGCCAGCACAACCCCAGCACCCACGCGCGATCGACGCGCAGAACGGGGCCTGACCTCACTCACCGACTGAACTGTGCGGTCCATGCTGCACTCCTCACAGAGATCCAGAAGACATCTCGAAATGATCAGGACACCACCAAGACCAACAGCCGGCTCCGGCCACCCAGTGTCCGAATTCTCAGACATCCATTCCAATCCTCGCCTACGCAGGCTGCGCCCCACCCGGCTCCGACGACGGCGCGGCAGCCGCGACCGCAGCCTTCGCCACCTTCGGAGTCGGCGGCTCTTCCTTGATCCGGTAGATGATGACGAAGAGGACAGGTACGACAATCATGGTCAGGACACAGGCGAAGGACAGCCCGAACATGATGCACACCGCCATCGCCGAGAAGAAAGGATCCTGCAGGAGAGGAATCATGCCAAGCACCGTGGTCACCGCCACAAGCATGACAGGGCGTAGACGCCCGACTGCCCCGTCTACCACCGCCCAGTACGGCGACTTGCCGTAGTCGTTCTTCTGCGTGCCGAACTCATCGACGAGCACAATCGAGTTTTTGATCTGTTCGCCGGCCAGCGCGATGACGCCGAGGAGTGCCATGAAGCCGAAGGGCTGATTGGTGAGGAGAAGGCCGCCTGTCACACCGATGATCGCCATCGGGACCGCGAGGCTGATCACCAGCGTCGTGCGGATCGAGTCGAAGATCATCACCACGATCGCGATCATCAGCATGAGCGCCAGTGGCAGCGGCTTCGCCAGTGCGGCCTGCGCGGTCGCAGAGTCCTCGTGCTCGCCACCGAACTCCATGGTGTATCCGGGGGGAAGCTCGATCGATTCGATCTTCGGCCTGACCCTGTTGAAGAGCTCACTCGGAAGGCCTGTGCGTGGATCAGCATGGACCGTGATCGTGGGGAATCGATCTCGGCGCATGACCACCGGATCCTCCCAGACGGTCTCCGTGCCCGACGCGACCTGTCGCATCGGGATCATGCGGCCCGCCACCGGGCTCCAGATCTGCATGCTGCTGATCGCTTCGACACCGGTCCGCTCGGACTCAGGCGGACGAGCGACGATCGGAAGCAGGCGCGTCTCCTGCGGGAACGTGCCGAGCCCCTCAAGCCCCGGCTCGCGATAGAAGCCCACCACCCGGCCCTGCATCCCAGTCTCGATCGCACGCGAGACATCCTCGCGCGTGATCCCGTTGCGCCGAGCCTGAAGCTCGAGCATCTCAGGACGCACGACTGCCTCACGTTCACGCCAGTCGTCGCGCACGCAGATCGCGCCGCCATCGGCATTGATCATCTCCCGTGCCTGCGCCGATAGCGTCCGCAGCACATCCGGATCAGGACCACTGAACCGGATCTGCACGCGCCCGCCGCCGCCGGGACCGAGGAGGAACTTCTGGGCCACGGTGTTGGCACCCGGGTGCTTCTCGTCCAGGTAGGCTTGGATCGTGGAGATGATCCGATCAACCTCCGCGGGCTCGTCAACACTGACATTGACGAGGAACTGCACGAACGCCCGGTTGGGCGACTCCGGCGTGTAGACGAGCAGGAATCGCAGGCCACCACCGCCGATGAAGGTCGTGACGTGCTTGACACCTTCCTGGGCCTGGATGAACTCTCCGACATCCTTGGCAAATGCCTCGGACTCGCGGATGTGGTTGGCTCCGGGAAGGAAGGCATCAACCATGAACTGAGGACGCGTCGCGGGCGGGAAGAAGTTCTGCCTCACGTGGCCGAAGCCATAGACGGCCGCCGCGAACAGCACGATGATCAGGATCAGGACCGCCCACCGCAGCTTCAGGCAGAGGATCAGCAGCTTCTTGTAGAGCTGATAGGGCAGAGCCGCGTACGGATCCCGATCCCGATACCCCGGATCAGACGACGGCTTGAAGAGGAAGTAGCAGAGCAGCGGCGTGATGGTGATCGCCGTGATCCAGCTGATCGCAAGCGAAATGAAGATCACCCAGAAGAGCGAGTTGGCGTATTCACCCGTCGAGTCATCCGAGAGGCCGATCGCCGCGAACGCGATGACCGCGATCGCGGTCGCGCCCAGCAGCGGCCACTGGTTCTGCGCCACGCTGTCTCGGATGACCTCGAGCTTCTCCTCGCCCGCCTCGATCCGGACCTTGATGCTCTCCGTGACGACGATCGCGTTGTCTGTCAGCATGCACAGCGCGATGATGAACGCCCCCAGCGAGATCCGCTCCATCAGGATTTGCTGGAAGTACATCACCTGAACCGTCGCGAGGATCGTGAGCACCAGCACGATGCCGATGATGAAGCCAGCACGGATGCCCATGGCGATCAGGAGCACCACGAACACGATCGTCACGGCCTTCGCGATGTTGAATGCGAAGAGGTTTGTTGCCTCCGTCACCGCCTCCGGCTGGAAATTGATCTCCCCGATCTCCATACCGATGGGCTGATCAGCCTTGAGCGCGGCAAGCCGCTTGCGGACCTCTTCGCCCATCTTCACCACGTTTCCGCCAGCCACCGTCGAGATGCCCAGCCCCACCGCCGGCTTGCCATCGAACCGCATCATCCGGCGCGGCGGATCCTCCAGCCCGCGCCGGATCGTCGCTACGTCCCGAAGGAACAGCTGCGCCCCCGAACCACCGGCTCCGATGGCCATGTCCAGCATGTCCTCGGCCGTCCTGAACCCGCCGCTGGGGTCCACGGTCAGGAACTGCTCACCAACCTGGATGCGCCCGCCGTCGGCGGCGTTGTTCTGTGCCTGAAGCTGCTGGTAGATCTGGGCCTCGTTGATCCCCAGCTGCGAGAGCCGCTTGC
>CAZBXF010000005.1:0-33016 GCA_964495635.1 uncultured Phycisphaeraceae bacterium | reverse complement strand
CTCAGCAAACAGATCAACCTTCTTGACGTCCTGCACCAGCAAGAGTTCACGGCGCAGGAACTCCGCGTAACGCCGGAGCTCCGGCTCGGTGAAGCCATCGCCGTGAATCGCAAAGAAGATGCCGAACACATCACCGAAGTCATCGACCACAACCGAACGGCCCCGGGCCGCGGGAGGCAACTGCGACTGGGCGTCCGCGACCTTCCGCCGCAGCTCGTCCCAGACCTGCGGCATCTCCGCGGCACCGTACTGCGGCTTGATGATCGCGCTGACGGTCGACCTCCCACGTACCGACTCGGACTCGACCCGGTCGAGCTGTCCGAGCTGCTGGGCCGCACGCTCGATGACGTTGGTCACCTCGTTGGCGACCTCCTGAGCACTCGCGCCCTCATAGGGCGTGATGATCAGCGCCTCCTTGATCGTAAACTCAGGATCCTCGAGCCGCCCAAGGTTGAGGTACGACGCCACCCCGCCCAGAAGCAGGAGGAACATGAAGAAGAACGTGACCCGCTTGGTCCGTACTGATCGCTCGCCAAGGTTCATCGGCCGGTTCTCCCCAAGGCGTCACCCAGATCCCGGACTGCGAGACCGTCACGGAGCAGCGAAACTCCCGCCGTCGCGATCCGGTCGCCAACCTTGAGCCCCTCGATCACCTCGATCGTCGATCCCGAGATCGTGCCGACCTTGACCGGAGTGCGGCGGGCGACGTTGTCCTGCCCGATGATCCAGGCGACCTGAGTCCCCGAGCCCTCGGTGTAGATCGCACTCAGCGGCACGTTGATCGCAGTGCCGGTCGACCCCGGACGCGTGTACCGCAGTCGCACCGTCGCCGACATCCCGGGCAGCAGGCTCACGCCCTGCGGCAGCTTCAGCGAGAATCTCGCCCGGAACGTCTGCGTCACCGGATCGGCAACCTGCGAGATCTCGCCCAGCGACACAGGGAAGAGCTGGCCGGGCATCGCCGCAAACTCGGCGGTGGTGCCCTCGATATCCGCGGTACGGAGGTCCGTCGCCATGAGCGATTCGGGCACATCCACGTCGACGCTGAGCTCATCGAACGTCTGGAAAGTCACGATCGGCTGACGCACGCTGATGCTCTGGTTTGCATCAACGAAGCGGCGTGCCACCACCCCATCGAACGGCGCTACCAGCACCGCGTCGCGAACCTGAAGCGCGGCTTCCGCAACGCGCCCCTCGAGACCGCGGATCTCCGCCTCCTGCGACTCGATGTACTCCGGGCGGGCGATCGTGCCAATCTCCAGCAACTGCAGCGCCGTCTCGCGGTTCTCCTTCGCCACCCTGAACTCCGCCTCGACGCGGTCCAGGTCCGCCTTCGAGACCGCGCCGGTGTTGCGGAGGCTGGAGAAGCGATCAAACTGGGCCTGAGCACTCGCGAGCTGTGCGTCCGCAGCCCGCAAGTTGGCCTCCAGCCGCAGCCGCTCTTCCGGCCGCTCACCCGACTTCAGCGTGCGAAGCAGAATCCTTGCCTGCTCCAGTTGTCCCTCGAGCGACGTCAGTCGAGCCCTGAACTCTTCAGAGCGAAGCTCGCCGATGACCTCCCCCTTCGCGAACCGCTGGCCCTCTTCGACGGGGAACTTCACCAGCAGGCCCGGCACCTGGAACGCGAGATCCACCACGGTGGACGCCCGCGCCACGCCCGGCAGCGCCGCAACTTGCGAGTACTCCTCCGATGTCAGCACCATCGTGCGAACCGGACGCACGACCGCCACCGCCGGCGGCTCGGGCCGAGAGCAGCCGCCCACAGCAAGCAGAGTCCCGGCCGCAAGCACGCAGGCCACCACGCTCGGAATCCGACGGATCCGCGATTGGTCCACTCTTCTGATGCTCATCGATCAATCCCTTCTGTCGGCCCCGGATCGGGCCTCCAAGTTTCAGACACCCCACCTGCCTCACCCTCTAACCTACCCACCCCCCGAGAGATGAGGGGCCGACTGTAGCGTCGTCGCGCACCCCCGAACTGGACCGCCACTGCGCCGTCACTGAACTACCTCGACGCTCAGCCCTTCCTCCACGAACGCCCAACCGAACCGCGAACACAAGGTACGCGAAGGCGGCTGTTGCCGCAACGTGACGTCCGCTCACGCAGCCGCACACCAGACCGGCACGCGGCAGCACCAACAACACACTTGGCGAACCGGTCGCGCTACACTCCCCCCTTTCCCGGCCCGGCCGGTTGGCTTTAGTTCGCAGCGGCCCCGGCGGAACCAACTCAGCCTTCTCAGACCTCCCCCGCCTTGAGGTAGTTCGCGCAGCTCTGCTGCACGCGCCAGACCACCAGCCGCCACCACTTCGCGTCTGGCGCGTTCTCATCCGCCCCACCGCGACCCGGCACCGTCGCAAAGGACACGAGACTCCATGAACGATCTGTTCCTGCTCGCTTCCACCGCCGCCTCGGACCCCGCCAACCTGAAGGTCTGGGCCTATGTCGCCTTCATCGCGCTGGTCATGCTCTTCCTCGCCCTCGACCTGGGTGTTTTCCACCGCGAAGCGCACGAAGTCTCAATGAAGGAGGCCATCTCCTGGTCAGTCGTCTGGCTGACCTGCGGCATCGCCTTCAGCGGCTTCGTCTACATGGCCTATCAGCACCAGTGGCTTGGCCTGGGAACTAACACTCCCAAGTTCAATCCAGCCTACGACGCAACCGACAGCACCAGCCAGCTCATCATCAGCGGCGAGGTACTCGGGGCCGAGGCCGCCAAGCAGTACCTTGTCGGCTATGTCGTCGAGAAGTCTCTGGCGATGGACAACATCTTCGTCATCGCCCTGATCTTCTCCTTCTTCGCCGTTCCCGCAAAGTACCAGCACCGCGTCCTCTTCTGGGGCATCATCGGTGCTCTGGTCATGCGCGGTGCCATGATCTTCCTCGGCGCCAGCTTGATCATGAAGTACCAGTGGATCCTGATCATCTTCGGCGGCTTCCTCATCCTGACCGCCCTCAAGATGGCCCTGATCAAGGGCAACGACGACGTCTCACAAAACGCCGCCGTCAGAATCTGCAAGAAGTTCTTCCGAGTCACCGAGTTCTACGACGGTCAGAAGTTCTTCACCAAGCGCACCCTCAAGCCCACGTATTCGAGGGACGCCAGCGGCAAGGAGGTCATGGACCCCCCGCCTCCGGGCTCACTCAGCACCGCATGGGCCATCACTCCGCTCTTCCTCACACTCATCCTCGTCGAGATCACGGACCTGGTCTTCGCCGTCGACTCGATCCCCGCCATCTTCGCGATCACGCCCGACCCCTTCATCGTCTTCACCAGCAACATCTTCGCAATCCTCGGCCTGCGTGCGCTCTACTTCTGCCTCGCGGCCCTCATCCAGAAGTTCCGCTTCCTCAAGCCCGCGCTGATCCTGATCCTCGCGTTCGTCGGAGTGAAGCTGCTGCTCCTGAGCGTGCCGCCGTACCTCGACGTGATCGGGCTTGCCAAGTCCAAGCCGATCAAGATCGACACGACGATCTCGCTGATGGTCGTCGTCGGAACCCTGATCCTCGCGACGGTCCTGAGCATCCTGATCCCGAGCAAGTCTGCCACAGATTCGGGCTCCGGCGGGCACTGATCAGTCCTCCCGGCGTCCTCCGTCCTTTGCCCGGCCAGCTCGCACCATCTATCCTCTTCAAATGCCCCAATCGGCTCTCGAACTCTCGGTGGTCGCGCCGGCTCACAACGAGGAACCCAACATCCGGCCCCTCGTCGAAGAGATCGACGCAGCGCTCGCGGGCACGGGCACGGCCTACGAGATTGTGATCGTCGACGATGGTTCCACCGACGGCACCCGCGCCGCCATCCAAGCCCTCATGCCTTCCCGGCCTCACCTCCGGTGCGTTGCCATGACCAACACGCCCCCCGGCAAGGGCAACGGACAGTCCGCGGCCTTCCATGCTGGATTCCGCGCGGCGCAGGGGCGGCTGATCGCAGTTCTCGACGCCGACCTCCAGAACGACCCCAAGGACCTCCCCGCGATGCTCCGGCTGATGCGCGAGCAGAACGCCGATCTCGTGCAGGGCGACCGATCCCACGCCCGCAAGGACAACATCGTCCGGCGGGTCGGCTCAATTGTCGGCAGGCTCTTCCGGCGCTCGCTCCTTGGCGACACCATCCGCGATACGGGCTGCTCACTCCGCGTCATGACGCGTGACATGGCCCTCAGGCTGCCGCTCGAACTGCGCGGTATGCACCGCTTCATCCCCATCACCATCGTGCATCTCGGCGGGAAGGTGGTGCAGATGCCCGTCAGGCATCGCCCCCGCACCGCGGGCACCACCAAGTACGGCATGGGTATTCTGCCGCGGGCCCTCCCCGGCCTCGTTGATCTCTTCGCAGTCCGCTACATGCGATCCAGGCGCCGCCCCACAAGCAGCACCGAGATCACGCCTTCCCGCACCTCCGCTGATCACGCCGCACCGCATCGCCTCACCCACGAGCCCAAGCCCGGTGTCACCGAACCAGAAGGATCCCCCTCGTGAGGATCAACGTCGGATTCAAGTGGGAGCCCCTTGCACTGATGCTCATGGTCATCGGGCTCGGCTTCTGGCTTGTCTGGGGACCCACGAACCCGCGCCCTCGCCCCGGCAGCGACGCGGCCGAACTCCGTGTCGGCAACTCTCGAGGCGTCGTCGAGATCACCCGGACTCCGGCCGGCGAGCCTGGCGCCCCCCGCTTCCGCGTCATGCTCCGCGACGGCTTTGTCTCGCAGGAACTCAGCGAAGCAGACTTCCGAATCCTCTTCGGCAACGCCGCCACAGACTCCATCCTCGCCGACGCAAGGAACCCCCTCTACAACCTCTTCAAGATCACGTCACTCGCCAACCTCGCGTGGGTCGCGCTCGGCCTCGCCGGCCAAGCCGCCTTCTCCGGTCGCATGCTCCTCCAATGGCTCGTAAGCGAGAAGAAGCGCGAGTCGGTGATCCCTGAGTCGTTCTGGTGGCTATCCCTTTTTGGAGGTGTGGCTCTCTTTGCCTACTTCGTCTGGCGCCAGGACTTCGTCGGTGTGCTTGGCCAGTCCTCCGGCATCGTGATCTACGCCCGCAACATCCGCCTGATCCACAAGCGCCGCCGCCGCACCACCGGGCCAACCGACGAGCCCGCGACGTCCGACCCAACCAAAGACCAATCCGGTCCGGCGGCCACTTGAACCCCCGTTCTTGACGCCAAGTAGAGGAATCTCGCTCGTAAATCCCCCGTAAGTTGCCCCATTTACCACGCGACCTGACGAATCGCTGGCGTTTGTCGATTTTGCATGCATCTTGATCGGCGTGAACGTCTTCCTCGATGGTCATCCTCTGCGCACGCCTCGTCCCACGCTCGCCGGCGCGTTCGAGGCCGCTGTGGACGCCACGCGCCCCCTCGGTCGGGTGATCATCGAGGTGAAGGCCGACGGCCTCCCGCTCGCGGACGATCTCGTCGCCGCACCCCCGGAATCCGCCGGCGGTCACTCTGAACTTCGCTTCACCTCTGCGGATCCCCGACAACTTGTCCGCGTCACCCTGATGGATGCCGCCGACGCCCTCAGCACGGCCCAGGCCGACCAGCTCGCCGCCGCGGATCTCATCAACTCCGGCCAGACGGGCCCAGCCCTCGAACACCTCCGCTCCGCGCTCGCCACATGGCAGGCCGTCCAGGACGTTCTGGATCGCTCAGCCCAGCTTCTGGGCCTCAACCTCTCCAAGCTCGGTGGCACCGCGATTCCGGGCCTTGACTCAGACGAGGGTTTCACGCCCGCGCTCGAGGCCCTGACAAGCCACCTCAGCTGTGTCCGAACCGGTCTCTCCGATCAGGACTGGTCCGCCCTCTCCGACACCATCGGCTACGACCTCGACGCGCAGGTCAACCTCTGGAAGCGTCTGCTCAAGGGCCTCGCCGATCACGTCGCCACTCTTCCTGTCGGCACTGGGAGCGGCGCATGAGCCGGGCTCAGCTCCCCACGCGGCCACAGCAGCCCGCCAGCGCGGCCGATCCCGCGCGCCGCACACCCGCCAGCGCCCCGCCCGACCCCACCTCCGTCAGCCCCCTCGACAACCTGATGGAACGCGCCAGCGCCGCCCTCGCCCGCACCGACTACTTCGAGGCCGAATCGCTCTGCCTCAAGGCGCTCGAGCGTGCGATCCGCGCCCGCGACTTCACCTCGATCGCCCGGATCGCGATGCCCCTGCAGGAAGCCCGCCGCCAGCGACGCCACGAAGCAACCGACGCGGGCGCCGTCACGACGCTCCGGGAGTTCGCGGCCTCAGGCACCGGTGCCGCAGCACTCAAGCCCGGCTGCATCCTCATCGAGCCGCCCATGATTGGCGCCGACGCCCGCACGCTTCGGGCTCTCGCGGAGCGCAAACGCATCGCCGTCATGGTCCTGGTGCGCGAGCCCACCACCGCTTCCGGCCGGTGGCCCATCGTCGCCGTCGGCGGGGGCACGTTCCGCCCCGCGATCGTCCGCGTCCAGGTGCAGCCGCCCGAACGTGGCCAGATCACACCCGCCTGGTTCCTGAGCGCTCAGGAGGCACTCGGCGACGCGGCCATCGAAAAGGTCAAGCCCACGTGGCCCGCCGACCACCGCGTTGAGGACCTCCTTGAGTACCTCGAAGGAGTCCCCGACCACGAGAAGCTGCACCAGGCGCTCGCCGCAGCTGCCCGTGAAGCCGCAACGCAGCCCCCCACGCCCTATCCACGCAGGAGGGGCTTGCTCGACGATCCTTTCAGCTTCTGAGGACGTCCCGGCCACCGTCACCGCTGGACTGCGGCTCAGTAGTCCATTCGGCGAGCGTTCTGGTCACCCAGAATCATGCCGCCGATACCCCCGATGATCGCGCCGATCGCCGCCCCCTCGCCCATGTCGCCAGACATCGAGCCGATGCCCATCCCGCCTAGGGCGCCAATCGCTGCGCCCGAGAGCGCTCCCTCACCAGCGTTGTTGCAGCCACTTCCCATCACGGCAAACACGCCCAGCACCGCGGCCGCGTACCAACGGGATCGCACGCCCGATGAAGACCTCACACGATCGTTGCTGCTCATGGCTGTCTCCTGCTGTGCCCGCCCCGCCCTGCAGGCCTGACACGGTTGGACTCCCGCCACACGACGAAGTTCCGCACCCAGCGGTCCTCCGCAATTTCCGCACCGGCCACGTCAGTTCCAGGAGCACCCCTTGGGCCACTCCTGCGGACGCTGCGCCTTCGCCCGCCGGATCAGGCTCGCAATGTGCGACAACTCCCCGACGATCACCTTCGCCCGCCGAAACGCGGACGGCTCGGCCAGCAGCGCGTACCGAACACCCATGTCCGTGATGATCGTGAAGCTCACGAGTTCCATGAGGGCCGACGCCGGAATCTCCTCGTTCCTCACGTACTCCAGCACCGGCTCGGCAACCCGAAGCTCCCGCAGCTCGCCCTCCGCCAGCATCTCCTCGATGCGGCGTCGCGCCGCAACCAGCTCCGCCGGATCAGGCCGGCGTGAGTGCTCGCTCGGCTCGAACTCGGGCGTCATGCCCCCGTCCTCCTCGATCACGCCGCCCGACTCTTCCATTGCCGTCGGATCGTTCTCGTCATCCAGCCCCACCGGTTCGAGAGTCGCCGTCCGGTACAGCCGCTCCTCACTCGGCTCCTCTTCCCTCAGGATCCGTGCGCGGCAAACCCCCTGCAGCAGAAGGTTGTATCTCCCATCCTCCAACTTCTCGTGCTGCACGATCTGCCCGACGCACACCGCCGGCCGCACCGGCGGTCGACCGTGGTACTGCTCACGCCACGCCTCGGTGTCGAACACCGCCATCGCGATCTGACCCGATCCATCCAGCGCATGCTCCACCATCTGCCGGTACCGCGCCTCAAAGATGTGCAGCGGCAACACCTGCTGCGGGAGCAGCGTCACATGGTCGAGCGGAAAGATCGGCATCGGCCTGCCGAAGTTCACTTGGATGGATTGGGGCTCGCCAGACACGACGCCAGTGTATCGCCACACCGCCCCCCGCACCCAGACCCCGCCCAGTTCGCCCCGACCGCGTGCCCTCGCTCTCGATCGCCCACGCTACGTGGTCTTGGTATCGCCCCTGTACGCAAACCCGGCGACGCTCAGGGTTCTCGGCTAACCATGCCCAAACACAGTCCAAACCAGCCGCATGCTCACCACGTGGCCCAGTCCTTCTCCGCATCCGCGATTAGGGCATGCCGACACCCCGGCACTGAAGCACAAGGCCCCACGGATCGGACACGCGCCAGCTCCAACAGCCGGTCAGCTCGGCGAGTGCGGCTCGTCCGACTCAGGATCTCGACGGTCGGCCTCGAGCTCGCTCGCACGCCCCGTGGGTCCGACCGACCGGGTGACGAGCGAGATCCCCTCGGGCAGCGAATCCTGCACGCGTGCGAGCACGTCACCGGCGATGCGCCGGGAGAAGAGCGTCCGACGGCTCTTACCCATGATCAGCGTGTCGCACCCGAACGTCACCGTGTAGTCCAGGATCTCATCGGCGATGTCCGTCGCCGTCACGTAGATGGGGAAGAAGGCCACCCCTGCCTTGCGCGCGATCGTCGCGACGGTTCCCAGCGCTTCCTGGGCTGCTGGGTCATCTTCCAGCCTCGGGATCTGGCCCGGCTGCACATCAAGCATGCGCAGCGTGCGCACATAGATCGTGAAGAGCGCAGCCTGACGACGCTTCGCGAGATCCACCGCGAACTCCGCGTTGTCGCGCCCGCGGGCCGCGAGCATGATGCGTGACTTCGTAGCGGGCATCGTCCGCGAAGCGTCCTTGATCTCCTGGAGCCAGCCCGCCGCCGGCGTGGGCAGGGGCTCGCGCGTCGCGGCGGCAGCCGCGGCACGCCGCACGAAGAACCGCGCCATCAGCACACCCCCGATGATCGAGCCCGCGAAGTACGCCGCGTGCGGCTTCGCGTACACGATGGTCAGGCCGATGGCCGTCATCAGAATTCCGATCGCCAGCAGCCCGCGCCGCTCCCACGGACCGATCGGGAGCTCCTTGCTGTGCCAGCAGCACAGCATGTTGATCGCGATGGCCCCCACCACCCCGATCGCGTAGAGCTCGCTCAGCGCCTTGTCGTCGTGAACAAAGACCAGCACCAGAGCAGGGAACAGGCAGCTCAGCACCAGCCCAACCCAGGGCACGCCCGAATAGTTCAGCTTCGTGAGGCTCTGGGGAAGCTCGCGGTCCTTCCCCAGCGCGTAGAAAACCGAGACCATCGCCATGATCGCCGTGTTGACGGCGCTGAGCAGCAGAAGCCCGAAGACCACGCCCGAGACCATCGCGATCGCGTCACCAGCCGATTCGCCGAACAGCTTCGTCGCTGCGTGGTCCGCCAGAACCTTGACCGCCGTCTGGCGATACTCCAACACCTCCGGCGTCTCACCCTGGATTGCCTCGAAGGCGGCCAGCTGCTCCGGGGTCGCGTCGGCCCGCGGCTGGAGCCCGTCCGTCAGCCCCATCCGCTCCTGGAACCGGACGAAGTCGGGCGTGGTCGTCTCGATCCGCCCCGGCAGCGCGTTGAGCGCGATCCCGAAGATCATGTTCAGCAGGATCACCTCGAAGAGCACCGGCCAGATTGTCCGCTTGGCCGTCCGCTCCACCGGCTGCTTCATGAGCCCCGTCATGCTGGCGACCGCCTCGACGCCCGCGAGCGCCAGAACGATGCGCACCAGACTCTCCCACATCTTCCAGGCGCTCTCGACTCCGTCCACCGTCGGCTTGGCCGTCCTCAGCCCCTCCGGCAGCAGCGGGATGCACATGACGCCGATGAACGCCGACATCAGGATTGCCGCCACCGCGATCACGAGCGCCAGTCGACCCGCCGATCGGGCACCCAGCCAGTTCACGACCCCCAGCGCGATGATCGTTCCGATCGACGAAATGACGATGACCAGTTTGCTCTCAACGCCGAGGTAGTGAAAGGCCTCCACTGCCGAGAGCGCCGCCGTCACGATGAAGTCGCAGATCAGCAGCGTTGCCGCGATCACCGCGAGCAACGGACTGACACGCCGCGCCGCGGAATAGACACCACCCCCGTCCGGGAAGCACCGGCACACGATCGTGTACCCCCAGGCTACCGCCGCCATGATCAGCGACATCACCCCGAGGTAGTAGATGGACGCGTGCCCCGTGAAGTAGAAGGCAAGCCCTAGCACATACAGGCGGCTGGTTCCCCAGTCACCAAAGAGCAGAGGACCGGAGTGGAGCCAGCTGAGCGTGCGTGGTCGGCTTTCGGCAACGAGCATGAGGCCATCAGCATAGAGGACGCCGCCCTCCGCTGCTTTCGCGCCGCCAATCCGCCTGTCGGCACCGGTCCGGGACTACTTCACCAGCCGCTCGAAGGCCTCCACCATCCGCCCGATACCCTCGTACACCTGCCACGGCGTGGCCGCCCCGTCCATGTACGCCGGCGTCGTGACCACCTTGTTGGTTTCGTCGACGAACGCCTCAACCACGCCCTTGGCGATGTTGGAAGACCCCATCGTCGCGATCGCCTCGGCGGTCGAAGAGTCCGTTCCGATCGTGACTTTGCACCCCGGCCCCCCCGCCCGGGTCCCGAGGACGCGGGCTGCGAGCACCGGCGCAATGCAGCAGAGCGCCAGCGGCTTCTTCGCGCCGTGGAAAGCCCGGATCACCCGCTCGACCTCCGGCTGGACCGCGCAGTCGGAGCCCTTGGTCGCGAAGTCGCTGAGGTTCTTCGCAGCCCCGAACCCGCCCGGGAACGCGATTCCCCCGAACTCCAGGGGGTTCAGCGTCGCCAGCGGCCTGATGTCGCCGCGTGCAATCCGTGCCGCCTCCACCAGCATGTTGCGTGTCTGGCCGCTGACGCTCTTGCCCGTCGCGTGGTTCACCACCTCCGCCTGCGGGGCGTCGGGCGCAAAGCACTGATAGGCCATACCCAGCCTCGCCAGATGGATGAGCAGGCTCACCGACTCATGGATCTCGCTCCCGTCGCCACGACCACAACCCGACAGCACCACCGCAACTCGCTTGGACATCGCTCAGACCTCCACACTTGCCCCCGGTTGCCAGGCGCCCGCGGGCGCCGCTCCCGATCGCGATCACCACCCAAACCAGCAGCCCCGGTCCCAGCCGCACTTCCCCATGCTATCCGAACGCTGCACGCCGCGCCCACCCGGCGGCTATCTTCCACGCCATGGAAACCGCAGCGGTCTGCTCCTGGTCACTCGAACCTGTAGGCCCGCGCGACCTCGCCGAGAAGGTGCGGCGCTGTGGCCTCCGCGCCGTGCAGCTCGCCCTCGACCCAATCCGCACCGGGGAGTGGTCCGAGCAGGACACCGTGCAAGCCCTCAACGACGCTGGCGTCTCCATCGTTTCGGGCATGATGGGCACCCTCGGCGAGGACTACTCCACCCTCGATACGATCCGCGTGACAGGTGGCATTCGGCCCGACCACCACTGGCCCGCGAACCGCAGTGCGGCTGCACGCAACGCCGAGATCGCCCGGAGCCTGGGACTCTCGCTCGTCACGCTCCATGCCGGCTTCCTCCCCCACGACCGCAACGACTCACTCAGGGCCACGATGCTCGGGCGCCTGCGCGAGCTCGGCGACATCTTCGCGTCTCGCGGCATCAGCATCGCGCTCGAAACCGGCCAGGAAGACGCTCCCACGCTGCTGCAGGTCCTCCATGACCTCGACACCCTCGGCCGCCCGGTCGGTGTCAATTTCGACCCGGCCAACATGATCCTGTACGGAATGGGTGACCCTGTCGCAGCGATCACCACGCTCGCCTCCCACGTCCGGCAGATCCACATCAAGGACGCGCTCCCGAGCCCAACCCCCGGTCATTGGGGCCAGGAGGTCGTCGCTGGCACCGGCGCGGTTCCGTGGCGCGAGTTCCTCTCCATCGCCCGCACACTCTGCCCCGGCGCACCGCTCGTCATCGAGCGCGAGGCCGGGAGCGCACGCGTCGAGGATGTCATCGCCGCGCGCAACCTCCTCGCCTCTCTCGGCCACACGCCCCGAAAGGAAACCCATGGCCAGGCGTAACGCTCACCGCGCTGCCACCACTCCGACCGCCCCCGTGCGGGTTGGCATCATCGGCCTTGGCTTCATGGGCACGACGCACCTTCGGGCCTTTTCGTCCGCAGCGGCGGCGGGCTTCCCCTGCCGCGTCGCCGCCGTCTGCGATCCTGACCCACACCGCCGCTCCGGACGGATCAAAGTCCAGGGCAATCTCGGCGGAGCCTCGGGTGAGCGTCTCTTCGATCCGCGCACGGTTGCCGGCTTCGAGCACGCCCGCGACCTCATCGCCTCCGATGCCGTCGACGCCGTCAGCATCTGCACCCACACCGACACTCACGTAGATCTCGCCATCGCCGCGATGCGCGCCGGCAAGCACGTGCTGGTCGAGAAGCCCGTGGCCCTGCGTTCCATCGATGTCGCGCGGCTCGACCGGGAGGTTCAGCGAAACGCCAAGAGCGCGTCGGCCCGAGGCACACCGCCGCTGATCGTGATGCCTGCCATGTGCATGCGATTCTGGCCGGGCTGGGACACGCTCGCACGCGCCATCTCGGAGCGCACCTACGGCCGCCTTCGCTCGCTCACGCTGACACGCATCGGAAGCGGCCCGGCCTGGTCCGCCGCCTTCTATCGCGATGTCTCGCGCAGCGGCGGCGCCCTCGCGGACCTCCACATCCACGACGTCGACTTCCTCTGCTGGACGCTCGGCGTCCCGAGCCGCGTCTCCTCGGGCGGCACGACGGAGCACCTCACCACGACGTACGCCTTCGAGCACGCGGGACCCGCGCGCGGTATCGAGCACGTCGCGGCCGAGGGTGCCTGGGACCTCCAGCCGGGCGCGGGCTTCCGATGCCGCTACCTCGCCTGCTTTGAGGACGCGACGCTCGAGAGCGAGCTCGTACCCAAGCCGCGTTTGCTGCTGCATCGAGGCTCGTCCACGCGCGAGATCCGACTCGCGCCCATCACCGGCTACGACGGCGAAGTGCGTCACTTCATCGACGCCATTCGCGGCCGCGTAATCCCCCGAGCCACGATCCGCGAGGCCCTCGACGTTTCGCGAGTTCTGGAGGCCGAGGGCCGCAGCCTCAGGTCCGGCCGAGCCGTCGCGATCCGTCCGCCCAGGCGGTCGGAGCCGCGCGCCTAGTTGGCCCGCAGTTCGCGCGACTCTCGCAGTACGCGCTCCCAGTCGAACGCCGGGCCGGGATCGATCTTGTTGGTCGTCACATGGAAGTGCCCCAGCAGCCCCGAGTGGGATGCCAGTTCCTCGGGCGTCAGCGTTCGGGCGAGGACGCGTCCATCGTCACCACGCGGCGCGTCAAGCGTCAGACGCGGCAGCGCGGCGTTCAACGCCGCTGTCAGGTGCGCCAGCGCGCGATACTGCTCATTTGTGAAGTCGGGCATCTCGAGCGCCGTGTCGTTGACCGTTCCCGCGATGCGTCCGGGCCGCGCCGTAACGCCCACAAATCCGCTCGTCCGAACACCGCCGTCGCCCAGCCGCGCGGGAAGAACGATGCGTTGGCGGCCATCCTCCATCGGCACGTACCACGCGTCGAGCGGCGATGAAGCACCCGGCGGGTACGCGCCGATATGCGCGATCTCGATGCCGACGGAGCGGTCGTTGGCGATCGACGCATGCCACGCACGCTCCTTGACGTCGAGCGTCTGGTAGATGGTGCCGTCGATGTCCAGCAGGAAGTGGACCGAGAGGCCTCGCTGGTCGTGGAGCACCCGGAAGCATGTGCGGCTGGTGCCAGCAACGTCGTAGTGGATCACGAACTGATCAACGCGCTCTCGCAGAAGATCGAGCGGCCATCCGCCGCCGCGAACCTGCTCGCGCTGCGCCTCGCTCAGACCCGAGCGAAGTCCGTAGCGGTTGGGCGAGTCGAGCCCCGCAGCGCTGCTCTTCCAGTCGCTGGCCTCCCAGGGCGAGAAGCGCTTCTCGACGCGGTACGCGTCGTACCCGCCCGGATCCGTCCAGAGCACTACGGGCGTGCCGGTGTGGAAGTACCGCCCCGCGACAACGATCTCGTCGCCACGCCGCGGGGCGACATCGCCCACGGCTGGTCCACTCCCGCACCCTGGAATCAGCAGCAGCACGAGCACCCACGCGGCCGCGAACCAACGGGCGAAGAAGATAGGCGGAGGTGCAGCAGAGTTCATTCGCCCGGCTCCGCGCGTCCCTCGCCCCCGGCCGTTCCGCCGAGCACCTTCCCCGGCGTTGATCGGCCGTTCAGAAGGTCCATCGACCAGCCCCACTCCGGACACTCCGAATCAAATGCAAGCGCCTGACGCAGCGTGGTCCGGAGAGCCGTGCGCGGCGTGCGCTCCCCGTGCGTCAGCACGAAACGCGGCGCGGGACGGCCCTTCTCGCGAGGGCGGAAGTTCGCGGCCCACTCGACGAGCCCCGAGCGTCCTGCGTGAGCGGAGAGACCGCCGAGCGTGTGGACCTTCGCACGCACCGCAATGCGCTCGCCGAAGATCTTGACGAACTTCGCGCCCTCGACGAGCTCGCGTCCGAGCGTGCCGCGACCCTGATATCCGGTGATCAGGATCTGCACATCACGCTTCCAGATGTTGTGCTTGAAGTGGTGCAGGATGCGGCCGCCGTTGCACATGCCCGAGCCCGCGATCACGACCGCTGCGCCCTCGATGTCGTTCAGGCGTCGCGACTCCTCCGCCGACTCGCTCACGCGCAGATCGGCCAGATCGAGCGAAAGTCCGCCGGTGTGGCTGCGAGCGATCTCGTCGAGCTGCGAGAGGTACTTGCGATAAAGCTGGGTGGCCGAGATGGCCATCGGGCTGTCGAGGTAGACGGGGAACCTGGGCGTCCGGCCGTCGCGTACGAGCGTCGCGAGCACGTGGACCATCAGTTGGGCGCGTCCGACCGCGAAGCTGGGAACGAGTACCTTCTGACGGGCCCAGATCGCTTCGCGAACGACACCAGCGGTTTCCTCCATCGTGTCGTCGAGTGAGCGGTGATCGCGGTCGCCATAGGTCGACTCCATCACGACGACGTCAACCTCGCGTCCCGGCTCAGGAACCGGCGCGACAGGATCGCGAAGGAGCGGGATGCCGGTGGGACCCAGGTCACCACTGAAGATGATGGTGCGAACCTGCGAGTCACCGTTGGCGGCACGATCCTCGAGCCGCATGTCCACGGAGGCCGAGCCGAGCATGTGGCCCGCGTCGGAGAAGCGGATCGTGACACCGGGCGCGACCTCAAAGGCCTCTTCGTAGGGGCGCGTCCTGAATCGTGGCATGACGGCGTCGATCTCAGCCTCGGTGTAGAGGGGTCGGATCGGCGGACCGCCGCGACGAGCGTTGCGGAAGGTCTGACGCTGCGCGTCGGCTTCCTGAAGGCGTGCGGAGTCACGCAGGAGAATGTCGCAGAAGTCGCGGGTCGGCGGCGTGCAGTAGATCTCGCCGCGAAAGGCGGTGTTCGCCAGCAGGGGCAGCCTTCCTGCGTGATCGATGTGCGCATGCGTGAGCACGACTGCGTCGAGTGCGCTGAAGTCGATGGGAGGCAGGCGCAGGTTCCGCCCGCGCTCCTCGTGCGTGCCCTGGTGCAGTCCGAAGTCCACGAGCACCTTCGCACGCGCCGTCTCGACGAGATAGCACGACCCAGTGACCTCGCCCGCGGCTCCGAAGGTAGTGAGTTTCATGAGGACTCCTCGATCTCGCTTTCGCCCGCTCCTGCTCCGGCACGAATCAGCCAAGCGAACCAGCCGCCCCCACACGGACGTGCATCTCGCCCCACAGGCCCTTCGGCCCTGAGGCTGGAAGCCTAGTCCGACGAGCGACCGTGTGGTGGGTGAACGTTTGGTATCCACTCTATGTCCGGGTTGGTAAGCCCTTTTCTCCGCTCGCAAGGCGAATCACTTGACAAACGGATATGGATATCGCCTATGCTCTGGGGTGCTCGGCGGGCCGAGTTGGAGGCGACGCGATGTTGAGTCAGGGTGTCGGGTATGCGGTGACAGCGCTGGGGCACATTGCCCGGGCGGGTGGGGTGCCGGTGCTCGTCAAGGAGATCGCCGACGCCGCGGGTTTGCCTGCGCCGTATCTGGCGAAAATCGTGCACTCTCTGGCGCGGCGGGGTGTGGTCGTGACGCAGAGGGGCGTCGGGGGCGGGGTGACGCTGGCGAAACCAGCATCGCAGATCACCCTGCTGGATGTTGCGCACGCGCTCGATGATCCAGCGGTAAAGCCGACGTGCATGCTCGGGACGGCAGCGTGCTCGGAGGAGCGGGCCTGCCCGGCGCACAGGTTCTGGACATGCGAGCGGGCGAGCATCCTCGAGTTCCTCGCGAGCACCTGCGTCGCGGATGTCGCGAACTTTGAAGAGGCGCGGGCGCAGCGAGCGCTGACGGATGCGCCGATGCAGCAGTTGCGGCTTCCGGAGAAGGCCTCGGTGGGGGCCAAGCTTGAGATGGGCGAACTGCAGTAGCGAATCGCCAGTGAGTCTCGCGGGGTACGGGCTCCGGCCGGCAATCGACCGATCGCCGGGATGTTCAGAGCACCTTGCGGACTGGATCCCCTCCGAAACTCAACTCACCGGAGCTCGACCGAAGTCAGGATACGGAGCGAGACCGTCGCTAAACGCCAGGGGCGTTCATTCCGTCTCGAACATGGCCTCGACAAAGGCGTCGGGATCGAAGGGCGCGGCGTCCTCGGGGCGTTCGCCGGTACCGATGAACTTGACGGGGATTTCGGTCACTTCGCGGATGGCGACGACGATGCCGCCCTTCGCGGTGCCGTCGAGCTTGGTGAGGAAGATGCCGCTGACTCCCGCGTGCTTGGAGAACTCCTCGGCCTGACGGAGCGCGTTCTGGCCCGCGGTGGCGTCGAGAACGAGCAGGACTTCGTGCGGCGCGCCGGTGATCTGCTTGGCCGCGACGTTTCTGATCTTGCCGAGCTGGCGCATGAGCGGGTCCTGCGTCTGGAGGCGGCCGGCGGTGTCGAGGATGAGGATGTCAACGCCGCGGGACTTCGCGGCGGCGCACGCGTCGAAGGCCACGGCGGCGGGATCGCCACCCTGCTGGCCCTTCACAACCTGCACGCCCAGGCGCGTGGCCCAGACCTCAAGCTGCGCGACGGCGCCCGCACGGAATGTGTCGCACGCGCCGAGGAGCACGGTCTGGTTCTGATCACGAAAGTGGCGGCAGAGTTTGGCGATGCTGGTGGTCTTGCCTGCGCCGTTGACGCCAGTGACGAGGATGACGGTGGGACCTTCGCCGCGCGGCGCGAGGCGGAGCGTGCGATCGGCGTTGGGCCACATCGCCTTGATCTCGCGCTTCATGTAGTCGAGGGCCTGATCACCGGTCTCCATCTTGCCCGAGCGGAAATCGGCGCGGATGCCGTCGATCAGGACCTTCGTGGTCTTGACACCGACATCGGCGTGCAGGAGGCGCGTCTCGATCTCGGCGATAAGCGACTCATCGAGACGCCGGCCGGTGAGGAGGTTGCGCAGGCCCTGCACGCCCTCGACGAGGACTGAGCGGGTCTTCTCGAGGCCCTTCTTGAATGTGTCGACGAGCGAACGGAAGAAGCCCACAGCGTTAGCCCTCCGGGTGGATCCTGCGATAGACCTTGTCGAGCAGGCCGTTGACGAAGGCAGGACTCTTGTCGGTGCTGAAGTGTCGCGCGAGTTCGATGGCCTCGGAGAGGACAAGCTTCGCGGGGGTGCGGCCGAGCGTCAGTTCAAAGTGCGCGAGGCGGAGGATCGCGCGATCGACGGCGGGCTGGCGGTGCGCGGGCCACTCGGGTGCGAGGGCCGTGAACTCGGTGTCAGCGGCGGCCCGGGCTTCGAAAGCACCAAGGGCAAGATCGATGATGTGCTCAGAGGCAATGGGCCCGAGGTCTGGCACGGCGGAGAGTGCGACCTTGGCCGCGGCACGAGCGTCGGGAGCCTTGACCTGCTCGAGCTCATAGAGAAGCTGGAAGGCCAGGCGCCGGCCAGCGATGTTCAGGGCGCGGGTGCGGGCCTCGGGGGAGAGTGAATCGAGTTGCTCCGCCGCGAGACGCGCCGAGGCGGCGTCGCCACCGAGTGCATAAAGGTGGTCAAAGGCCAGAGCGCGGATTGGATCCATGCTGTTCTTGCTCGCGTGGCTGCTCATGCGCGGCTCCGCGTTGAGGCAGCGAGCTTGTCCGGGCGACGAGAGGTGGGCGGGATCTGGGCGCCCGGATGCTCGATAAGTCGCATGGAATTGAAGGTGTCGAGGAGCGCGGACATGGCTTCCGAGCCCTTGTTTCCGAGCTTGCCGCCCGCGCGATCGAGAGCCTGCTTGGGCGTGTTGACGGTAAGGACGCCGAGCGTGACGGGGACGCCGGTCAGGAGCGTGACCTGCACGAGGGCCTGAGTCACGGCGTCGGCGAGGACGCGGTCGTGGATCGTGTCCCCCTTGATGATGCAGCCGAGCGCAACTACGCCGTCGAAGCGGCCGCTGCGGGCGCCGGCGAGGGCGAGGGCGGGAATCTCGAAGGACCCCGGCGCGGGAACGATCTCGAGCTCATCGAGCGTGGTAGCGGAGGCGGCGAAGGTCTTGATCGCGCCTTCCTGCAGACGGTCCATCACGGTGGCGTTGTAGCGGGAGACGACCAGCAGCACGCGGAATGGCTTGCGGGTGGCGGAGGCGCGAGCGGACGACGTTGATTGCGTTCTTGGCATGAACGCGGATGGTAGAGGGGTGAAGGCGGAGGGGCGGAGGCAAGAGGCGGCACACAGGCCGAGAGGCCGCTGCCACGGGCGGATCAGGTCAGTTTCAGGGCGAAGAAGACAGCCGTGAAGGCGAGGTCGGCGATCACGATGGCAACGACACACTGGACGACAGTGCCGGTGGTGGCCTTGCCGACGCCCGCAGCGCCCCCGGTGACGCGGAGGCCGTTGATGCAGGCGATGAGTCCGATCAGGAGACCGAAGATCGCGCCCTTGGCAACACCGGTGCCGAAGTCGACGAGCTTGGCCTGCTCGAGCGTGTTGTTCATGTACGTGGCGTATGGGATCTCAAGCACGGTGACGGAGATGAAGAGAGCCGCGGCGATCGAGACAACCGACGCGATGATCGCCAGCACCGTCATGCTGATGATGGAGGCGATGACGCGCGGCACGACGAGGAAGCGGATAGGGTCGAGTGCGCTGGCCTCGAGCGCTTCGACCTCTTCGGAGACGACCATGGTGCCGATCTCGGCGGCGATCGAGGCACCTGCAAAGCCCGTCAGGACGATGGCACCGATCAGGGGACCGAGCTCGCGCAGGACCGCGACGGAGATGATGTTGGCGACTAGTTCCTTCTGACCGAACTGCTCCAACGGTGGCGACAACTGGAACGCAAGGATGAGGCCAACACAGCCGGAAACGAGCGAGACGATGAAGACCGAGCGGACGCCGACACGGACCATCTGCGAGACGATCGCCGCGCGGCCGAGGCGGACGCGCTTGTGCGTGACGGACTTGACGACCCATCCGATGGTGGCGATCAGCAGCCAGAAGGCCGATCCGATGTGCTCAAGGAGATCGAGCAGGCCACCGCCCAGGAGATCGAGCGGGCGGAGAACCCGGGCCATGAGCGGGGGTCCGGACTCGGGGGTGCTGGTGGAGTTGGCTGGCTGCTGTTGCACGGCGGTGAGAATGAACCACGGAGGCGGGGGCTTGCGAGTGAGGGGCTGACGCTACTTCGTCAGGGCCTCGTCGACGGTGCTGGCGATGGTGAAGACGGTGTGAAGGCGTGCGATCTCGAAGATCGCGCGGACGCGTTCGTTCATGCCGCAGAGGACGAGGCGGATGGAGGACTTTTTGGAGATCTGGAGCGCCTCGACGAGGGTCGCGAGGCCGGGCGTGGCCATGTAGGCGACGCCGGAGAGATCGGCAATGAGGCGTGTGGGCTTCTTGTCGTAGGCGTCGCGAATGGCGGCGCGGAAGGCCGGGGCCTCGTGGTACCCAATGTCGCCCTGAGGGCGGACGACAAAGGCGCCGCCGTCACGGGTGAGGGTCTCAACTTTGAGCAGCGGGCGGTCGGTCATGCATGGTCCTTGCCTGGTTCGTGGTGTGGCGGCTGAGGAGCCGCGGGATCGTCGCAGAGAGGCGAGGATGATAAACACGCCACGCCGGGACGCGAGGCTTTTTCAGGAGTGCTGGTGCGTTTCTCCAGCGTGAGTCGCATGCCCGCGCCGTTTCGCTTCTCGTAGCGTGTCTCGTCCATGACCTCGCGGATGATGTGGACGCCAAGGCCGCCGGGGCGGATGTCGTCGAGCTCGCGGCTCTTGATCGTGGCGGGATCGACCTGGCGGGCCTGATCTTCGATGATGACGCGCAGGCCGGGGCCGTGCTCGTTGGGGGCGAGGGTCCAGATGCTGAGCCAGATGCGGGCGTCGGTGCGGTTGTCGTAGCCGTGGCGGATGACGTTGGCGAGGGCTTCGTCGACGGCGAGTGCGACCTGCGACGACTGGATCTCGGAGAAGCCGATGGTGCGGGCGAGGCGGTTGACGAGCTCTCGCACGCCGCAGAGGAGGCTGGGGTCGCTGGCGACCTCGATGGACAGTTGGGGCGGTGACTCGCCGGGATGGAGCGTCATGCTCGGGCTTTGGCGCGGGGCTGGCTGTCGGGCTGGGTTGCTCATGGCGCTTCTCCAGGCGAGGCCGAGCTGCGCGGCCGGAAGTCGTTGGCGAAGGCACGCCAACGCTCGATCGCGATGAGTCGCTCTGGCTCGCTCGCGACGGCCTCGTAGCCCAGTCGCTCGCCGGTGATGCGGTAGAGGGCCTTGATGGCGAGGAACCGGGTGGCGGGGTCGTCGCTGTCGAGCATTCGAACCAGGTCAGGGACCGCGGCGGGGTCACGAGCACTACCGGCGCGGACAATCGCGGAGTTTCGAGCGGCGGGCTCGGGCGAGTCGAACGAGGGGACGATGGTGGGTCCGCAGCCCGGCACGGCGATCAGACCGGCAACAACGCCGGCCAGAGAGCCAAGCGTGCGGAGAGTCGGTGATGGGGCAGCACTTGCCGACGGACGGGGCATCTTTCAAGTCTATCTGGTTCCGGGCTGCGGGGCGTTGAAGGACGCGAAGTGGGAATCGAGAGATGGAGGTCTGCGGAGACGGGTCAGCGTGGAGGGCATTGACGAGAACGGGAACAAGCCGCGGCGCTCAGTGCGCCGGGCGAGCGCGGCAGATGGCCAGGCCGCCAAGCCATGTGACGGCGGCGACAAGCCAGATAGCGCCGACGGCGAGCCAATGACGTGTGTCGATCAGCGCGGCGGCACCGGTCCACAGGCGCTCGCGAGCGAGCTCGAAGGGAGCAGACAGCGGAGAGGAGACGAGGAACAGACCCGCTGCGCCCGACTCAACACCGGCGAGACGCGTCTCGACCGGGCCGGAAGCGAGCAGGACCGCGCCGATCGCGGGCGGAACGATCGAGATCGCCGCGAGCCACACCATGGACCACGAACGAAGCATGGCACGGCGCGGCTCGCGAGCAATCAAGGTGAGAGTCCAGCCCAGGACGCCCGCGACGAGCAGCGACCAGCCGGCGATGACCGCGACAAGCGCGAGCGAGACCTGGAAGGGCCAGTCCGCCATCCACGGGAGGGACTGCGGGATCACCATCAGCACGACGGGAATGATGACGACGAAGGCGTCGGCAAGGGCGGCCCTGAACGGACGGGATGGAACCTCCTGACTCAGGCGAATCATCGGCCAAACCAGAGCCACCCCCGCGCCGATGATCGCAACCATAACACGTGCGGCGGGGCGGTATACCTCCGTGGACATGAGCCCCATGCCGCCAACGGCACCGATCGAGAGGACGCTGGCCGCAAGGACGAAGGCGAGCCAGATCGCGGCGAATGGACGCGGCTCGGCACGTCGGTGCGCCCAGCGGTCATCGCCGGCCGCTGGCGTCGTAGCTGCCGATTGCTCCAGAGCTTCAGGTCTGGGAAGGAGTTCGGCTTCCGGATCCCCGGAGCTCTCGGCCGCTGATTGCGCGCGGGCCACGCTCTCCTCTTGCGCGGGACTGTCGAGCGACGGAGGCGAATCCGGCTCGGGAGCTTCCCGCTGGCCGTGTGATGGCGAGTCCGACATCAACCGGCCATCCGGGCCACCTGCGGTGTGGCAGGCGCGAGTGTCGTCGGACCTTGCGAGGGTGGAGCGGGCTTGGGTGGTTCCTGGATGGCAGGCCCCGGGGTGACTTCGGGGCGGCCGGTTTCCGCGGGTGTGGCCTGCCCCTCGGCCGCGGCCTTGGCACGGGCAGAGTTCTCCAGCAGGATCCAGCGGCCGAAGACATGGATCTCCGGATAGCCGCTGTCGATCCGCTTGCTGTCGTGGTAGAGCTGGGCGATGTTCACAAGCTTCTGACGGGTGCTGACGTCACCCATGCGCGGGCGAGATGGGCGCCCCCCCCAAACGACGCGGGTGTTCCAGGTCGAAACGATCGCGAGGACCTCCTCGCTCGAGAACTTGGAGGCGTCGATCCCAGCGACCTGATGGAACCATGGTTGAGAGGAGATCAGACGGAGTAGCTCAAGGCTCGCCGCGATGTCCTCGCCCGGCCAGGCGGTGGAGAGGTCGGGACCTCCCGCGGCCATGGGCCTCCCGAGCGCGGGGCCGAAGATCACGGGCAGGCGGGCCTCACCCGGCTCATAAGAGGCGGGCATTGGCATGGCTTCCCAGGAGATGAGGTGGTCCTTGCCATCGCTGCGGACGACGGCGGCTGGAATGCGCCAGACGCCATCGATGCGGACAACGTTGCCTCGCTCGCGCCGGACGGTGGGCGTACCCACGAACCACCCGGACTGTCCCATGGCGGTTGCGATGCGGGCGATGGGGTCAGCCGAGAGTGCCCCGCCTTCGCCGCCGTCAAACGCGGCGTTCGCAAGCGCGAGGAGGGCCTGCTGATCGCTCAGCGGGAGCCAGGTCGCGACCGGCGGCGCGTCGGGCCGCAGGGCGGCGAGCGGATCGACGGGCTGGGCGGCGCTGGGGCGTGCGACCGGCGGCCAATGGATGATGATGCGTGGGGGCTCGGTGGAGACGATCTTCTCAGCTCGGGCCTCGAGCGGGCGAAGGCCGAGCGAGAAGGCAACAACGACGCCGAGCACGAGGGCGACGGCGCAGAAACTCGTCAGGTACGCGAAGAACATCCCCCAGCGAAAGGGCTGCGTGCCAGCGTCGCCACGCGGGCTACTCCGCGTGCTCGCCGCGCCCTCCGTGCGGGCAACCTCCGTCTGTCGAGCCATCCGTGAGATCTCCTTGCACCGGGAGTTTAGCGTCCCTGTGCGACCGGCTCCGTCAGCGCGAGCCGGACCAGTCGTGCGGCGAGGTCCTCGAACGAGATGCCGCGATGGGCCGCGGCCATCGGAAGCAGGGAGTGGGATGTGAAGCCTGGCATAGTGTTGACTTCGAGGAGCCAGTGTCGGCCAGCGGGATCAACGATGAAGTCAACGCGGCACAGGTGACGGACGCCGATGGCGCGGGCCATCGTGGCGGCGTCGCGAAGGAGCGCCTGCTTGAGCTCCGGCTTCAGGCCGGGCGGGTCCGGGATGTAGCGGGTAAGGTCGCTGGTGTACTTGGCGTGATAGTCGTAGAACTCGCTCGCGGGCTGGATCTCAACGACCGCGAGGGGCTCGCCATCGAGGACCCCGACGGTGACCTCGTGCCCTCCACGGCCTGCGCCATCGATGAGTTGCTCCACCATGTAGGCGCGATGGGGGTGGGTGGCGACATCCTCTCGAGCAGAGACCAGGGCATTCGCGAGTTGCTCGGGCGTCCGGACAAGGTGAACGCCGACACTGGAGCCCTCGTGCACGGGCTTGATGACCAGCGGAAGTTCGATGGGCGTCCGATCGTCGGCGAGGTTGAGGGCACCAGCGGGAGCGGTGGACACGCCCGCGCGGGCCGCTGCGAGCTTGGTGCCGAGCTTGTCCATCGCGAGGCGGGCCGCCGCCGGACGGCAGCCCACGTAGGGCCGGCCGTCGGACTCAAGAAGATCCTGCATCGGGCCACCCTCGCCCCATGGGCCGTGCAGCACCGGGAAAATCACATCGCCGGGCATCGAGGCGAGGTCGCCGCCGGTGGGACGACGGATGGTGGTGTGCTCGACCTCGAACGAACCGGTCCTGCGGAGAGCATCGGCCACACATTGGGCGCTGACAAGGCTGACCTCACGCTCTGCATCAGGACCGCCCGCCAGGACCAGAACTCGCGGCCGGCGCGGAAATGGCGTGTGGCCAGTGCCGGGGTTGGCTGCGGAGCTTGGCAAGGGCTGGTTCACTGGGCGCGGCTCCAGACAACAACCTCGCGCTGCAGCGTGACGCCGAATTGACCGTGGACGCGGCGCACGACCTCCTCCATGAGGCGGATGACGTCGCGGGCGCGAGCTCCCTTCTCGGTGACGATGAAGTTCGCGTGGCGGTCGCTGACGCTTGCGCCGCCGACGCGCAACCCCTTGAGCCCGGCCCGGTCGATGAGCAGGCCCGCGCCCACCCGGCTCCCCGCCGCGAAGTTCTCGCCCTCACCAGTCGTGAGGTCCGCGGTGAGCGTCGGGTTCTTGAAGCAGCAGCCCGCGGAGTTGTCGGCCATGGGCTGGCTCTTGGCCTTGTACGCCATGACCTCCTTGAGGCGCACACGCAGTGCGGCGGGATCAGCGCCGGGCTCGAGCGCCAGGTCGACGCCGGTGATGATGAGACCCGCGAGACCGCTGGACCGGTATCCGAAATCCAGATCGCGCCGCTCGAGCACGACATCCCTGCCAGTCCGGTCTAGCGCGTGGACTCTTTCGACGACGCGGCCGATCTCGCCGAACGCACCGCCGGCGTTCATCACCAGCGCGCCGCCGATACTTGCAGGAATGCCCCCGAGCCCTTCGAGCCCGGCGAGGCCGAGACGACCGACCTCGTGGATGAGTTTGGGAAGATTGGCACCCGCCTCGACATGCACCATCCCACCCGACCAGTTCGGCCCGACCGGACGGACGCTGGTGAAGTGCTTCGTCAGCGAGACGACCAGCCCGTCCACTCCGTCATCGTCCACGAGGAGGTTGGCACCGTCGCCCAGCACGCGAAGACCCGGATCGATCTCAAGGCACCTTCGCAGTTCCGCAACGGACCCGGGCGCAAAGAACCGCTCGGCGCGACCGCCGATCCTGAACCACGTCGGGAGCGGGGCGTCGTGCTCAAGTTCCAGGTCTTGCATGGGGCTCACGGTTGTCATGAGTGCGAGGTCTCTCCGAAGGCCTTCGGGCTTGATCGCTGCCGGGTCTCAACGCTGCACGGCTTCGAGGAAGCCAGTTCCGATCTTCCAGACGTCTCCCGCGCCCATCACGACCACAACGTCGCCGGCGCGGCAGAGGTTGCCGAGCTGTTCGATGATCGCGGCAAAGGGATAGAGGTGCATCGCGCGGACACCTTTCTCCCGGAGACGGTCGACTAGATCGCCGGCCGTCACGAGGTGACGATCTTCCTCGCTGTCGCGAACGAAGTAGATGTGCGGAACGATCACGATGTCCGCGTGCTTGAAGCTCGTGGCAAACTCCTCCATGAGGTGCTTGGTACGGCTGTGCTGGTGCGGCTGAAAGACGCAGATAAGCCGCCCGCCGCGCTCTTCGGGGCGTTCGGCCTCTCGCAGGGCTCGCAGCGTCACGTCGACCTCGGTCGGATGGTGGCCGTAGTCGTCGAAGACCCGCACGCTCCCGGACGCAGGCTCCCCCACCGCCGTGGCGCTGATGGGCCGCTCGCCCAGCAGTTGCAGGCGCCGATCCACGCCCCGGAAAGCCCCGAGCGATGTGGCAACCCGCGGAACGTCGGCACCCAGCCAGGAGGCCAGCACCAGCGCGACCGAGGCGTTGAAGGCATTGTGCGAGCCCGGAACGCTGTTGCGCCAGATGGCCACCTCGCGGCGTTCGTGCGTCAGTCGCACCTCGCGTGTCCGCGGGTCGTAGGCGACGACCCAGTCGGCTTCCGGGGAGAAGCCGATGGTGTGCACCTCGCACGAGAGGCCGGCCGTCACCTCACGACGATGGGCATTGTCGTGCGCAATCAGCAGCTTGCCGCCGTCGCTCGCGGGCGGCAGCAGAAGGGCGAACTGCCGAAAGCTCTCGACCACGGCGTCAAGAGTGCCGTATACGTCCAGGTGGTCGGCCTCGACGCTGGAAATGCTCGCGACCGTCGGGCGGTAGTTGTGGAATGAGCGGTTGTACTCGCACGCCTCCGCCACGAGGATGCCAGGACGCCCGGCAAGCGCGCCCGATGGAACCTGGCTCGCACCGACGCGAAATCCCACCGAAGCGTCACTCTCGGCAAAGCCGAGATTGCCCCGCTGCAACTGCCGGGAGGTCGCGCCGACGATGACGCCAGGGTCCAGGCCGGCATCCACGAGCGCGGCACCGAGCATGGCCGTGGTGGTGCTCTTGCCATGCGTTCCGGCGATGGCGACGCCGGTTGCGCCCTGCATGACGCGACCGAGCGCCTCGGCGTAGAGCATGACCGTGATGCCCTGTCGGGTGGCCTGGGCCCACTGCGGGTGGTCGGGCTTGATGGCGGCGGAGGCGACAACGAGCCCGAGCCCCGGAGGCAGCACGCCACTGGCTTGATCAAACTCCACGGTGATGCCCGCCTCCCGCAGAGAAGCTGTGGCGGCGGAAGGAGCCTGATCGGATCCGGAGACCTTGGCCCCGCGGGCTGCGAAGACCCTGGCCAGGCCGGACATCCCGGAGCCACCGATCCCGATGAAGTAGACGTGCAGGCCCGGCAGGCGCAGTACCGCCGGCCCCCGCTGGGTCGCGGCGACAGCGGGGCTGGGGTCTGGAACATCATTCTGGGCAAGTCGGAGGGAGGGCATCTCCCCGGAAAGTACGGTGGTACCCACTGGCACGGTCGGCGTCGGCATGAATGGCGTTATCGGCGCGACCTTGCTTCAGGCGTGAAACCCCGAGGCCGTCCGTTGTGACCCCCTCCGCGGCAGGCTGGTCGTTGCGCGAGCCAGAGGGTCCACGGGCTCAATACGGGCACTATCCTCCGCAGATGTCCACGCCCGACCCTCGATCATTCCCCGCACAGCACCCGGTCCAGCCTCTTCCATCGGGCTCGCTGCAGGGCTCAGATCCCGCGATGCCGTACCGGATCGCCTGCCTTTGCGACCTGCGGGATGCCCGCGGGCGGGTGCTGCTCCTGCGCCGTCTGCGGAGTCCGAACCTGGGACTGTGTTCTCCCATCGGCGGCAAGCTCGATGTAGCCCATGGAGAGTCACCAGCCCAATGTGCCCAGCGTGAGATCCTTGAGGAGGCAGGGATCCAGGTTCCGATCGAGCGGATCCGGCTGATCGGTCTCGTCGCAGAGACCGCCTTTGAAGGTCGTGGCCACTGGCTGATGTTCGTCTATCGGGTGCTGGGCGCCGTCGAGGTGGAGCCCCGGGACATGCGTGAGGGGCGTCTGGACTGGTTTGAGCCGACGGAGATCGAGGCCCTGCCGCTGCCCGAAACGGACCGAAAGATCATCTGGCCGCTGATCAGACGGACACAGCCGCCCACGGCCGCAGGCCTGCCGGGCTTTTTTTCTGTCCACATTGACTGCCGCGGGCGCGAGATCTCGTGGACCGTGGAGCAGGAGGTTCCCGGGGTCGGCTAGGCAGCACCCGACTTCGCCCAATCGGGCGTGCGTCCGACCGGCCGGATTTGCGAAACTACACTCGTCGAGGTGGTCCTGAGGAGGCGAGCGGAGCGGCGTCGCGGCCGGCTTCGCGGGACGCAAGCCGCAGCCACCCCATGGAGGTCCACGCTTGATGCCTCGATGCGCCGGCCGGGTTCTTTGGAGTGTGGCGCGTGAGACGCCGGGGATTGCGTTCCGTGACCGTGGGCGACGATTCCCCCGCGTGGTGCTCTGGACGCTTGGACTCATCACAGCGCTGGTCTGGTGCGACCCTGGCGTGCGGGCCCACGCCGCAGCGTGGCAGACCGCGGGAGCAGCGTCGGAGACCAGCGGCGATGGAGGGTCGGCTGCGTCCATCGATTCTCCGTCCATCACGGCGCCGACCAGCCCCAGCGGCACGCCCGCTCCTTCGACAACGCCGCCCTCCTCCCCGACCGCGGTGCCGGCTTCGCGCAAGGCCACCAACGTTGCCGTCATCACGATCCACGGGCCGATCGACAGTGACGGCGTGCTGGCCGCGAGCGTGGCACGGCGCATCACCACCGCGGCCCGCGCGGGCGCGGACACGCTGGTCTTTGACATCAACACGCCGGGCGGTGACCTGAACCAGGTCCTGCGGATCTGCAATGAGATCAAGAAGTCGCCGGTTCCTCGAACGTGGGCCTGGATCAACCCGGACGCATACTCGGGCGGCGCGGTGATCGCGCTGGCGTGCGAGCAGATGATCATCAACGATCCAGCGAGCTTCGGGGATGCGATGGTGATTGGCGGCGGGCCCTTCGGCATCGCGGCGCAGGCGATCACGCCCGAACTCCAGAAGAAGGTGCTGCCGCCACTGATCGCGGAGGTGACAGACTCCGCACGCCGGCACAATCGTCTCTTTGGCTACAACCGGGACGAGTACCTCGTGCAGGCCATCGTCGCCAATGACGTGCCCCTCTGGCATGTTGAGAACACGACGACGGGCCAGCGCATCTGTGTCGACGAGGAGGAGTTTCGGATGCTCTTCCCCGACGAGCCGACATCGGGTATGCCGCGACTGGCTCGCGGGCCCCGGGACGGGCGCGCCGAGCGAGGCGCCGACGCCGACCCCCCAGGCGTCTCCGGCGGTGATGTCGCGGCGGGCTCAGCGATGCTCTCGCGGATTGCCGCCGACGTCACCAGCCGCCTGACGGAGGTCCGAACTCGCCCCCGGATCACGGAGGCGGACCGGGGCCAGTGGAGGCTCATCGAGAAGGTCACGGATGGTTCGGCACCGGCTGTCCTGCGCAGCGAAGATCTGATGCACTTTGGCTGGGCCGTGAACGACACCAAGGTCGTGGATGGACAGGTCCGCATCAAGCCGATCCGGACAGACGACGACCTGCGCGAGTTCTTCCAGGCCCCGTACCTCATCCGCTTCAACCAGACATGGTCGGAGGGGATTGTGGCATTCATGACGAGCATCTGGGTGAGGGGGCTTCTTGTTGTGGTGTTTGTGCTCGCGCTCTTCGTGGAGATGACCCATCCTGGGACGGTGCTGGCAGGGACGATCTCGCTCCTGGCTCTGGTGGGGCTGATCGCGCCGCCGATGCTGATCGGGCTTGCGAGTTGGTGGGAGGTGGCGGCCATCGGCATCGGGCTGGTGTTGCTAGGAGTTGAGGTGTTCGTCCTGCCGGGATTCGGCGTGGCAGGGGCGAGTGGGCTGCTGCTGATATTCGCCGGGCTGATCGCGACGTTTGTCCCTCGCGGCGGGAGCTTCCTCCCCACGACGCCCGAAGCGAGAGACGCCGCGATGAACGGCGTCGTCGTCGTCGTGCTCGCGATGGCAACCGCGAGTGTTGGAATCTGGTTCCTCGCCAGGAACCTGGGCTCGCTGCCGATCTTCAACCGGCTCGTGCTCAAGACACCACTGGGCGACGAGGAAGTGATCGCAGATGTCATGCGTGACGAGGAGCAGGACCTGCCGGATCTTGGCAGCACAGGGGAGGCCATCAGCCCGCTGCGTCCCTCGGGCCGCATCCAGATCGGCGAGCGGGTGTATGACGCGGTGGCGGAGTTCGGCTACATTCCTGCCGGTCGTCAGGTCCGGGTCGTGAGCGTGACGCCGATGCGGATCGGAGTCGAGGCTGTTGCCGAACCCAGCGCCCCCACTGCCTGAACCGAACCGTCATCCACCACTGTCCCCCGAAAGCCCCACCCTCGCCACCAACCCTCGCCATGGAACCGATGCTCATCTGGGCCCTTGCGGGCCTGCTCGTCGCCTTCACACTGCTCGTTGCCGAGCTGTTTATCCCCTCAGGCGGGATTCTGGGGATCTGCTCGGCGCTGTTCGCCATCGGCGCGGTAATCCTGCTGGCGCTGCACGATGCGACCTGGGGCCTTGTGGCTGCGCTGGGGCTCATGGTGCTGGCACCCGTCCTGGTCGCATTTATGCTGAAGGTCTGGCCCCACACACCCATCGGACGTCGCATCATCGGTGTGCCAAGCGAAGAAGAAGTCGAGCGGGAGCGTCTGGAAGCCCTCGCGGCTCAGAAGGCACTGGCATCGATGATCGGCAGGCAGGGCCTCGCCCTCACGGACCTTCGCCCGGTCGGGGTCATCGACCTAGACGGCCAGCGAACCGACGCGCTGGCCGAGACGACGTACATCAAGGCCGGCAGCCGGGTCCGGATCGTGCATGCCGACGGCTCGCAGATCAAGGTTCGGGCGATCTAGCAGCGTGCGGACGAACCTCCGCGATCCGACACTTCAGGACCGTTTCGTCCGGCAAAGCTGCCTCGATTGCGTGCTCATGCGGCGACGACGGTTCTATACTGACGCCCGTTGCACGTTGTGCGACGAGTTTCTGCGACCGAGCCCTTGCACGACCCATCAGGAGGCATCCACGGTGCCCATGTCCATCAAGTCCCGAGTGAGCGTTCTTCGCCCCGCGTCCGCCGCGATCCTCCTTGCGATCTCCGCGTCGCCAGCCCTTGCGCAGCCCGCCGCTCCGGCGGGCGGCGGTGTGACGAGCGGGCTGGGCGTGATCGGCCTTGTTGCGCTGGTCTTCGGCGGCCTGATCCTTCTGATCCTGGTCCTGTTCCTCTTTCAGTTCTTCGGCCTCTGGATCCAGGCGCTGACGAGCAACGCCCGCGTCACGATCACAGACATGATCGGCATGCGTCTGCGGAAGGTGGACCTCCGCACCGTCGTCATCAATCGGATCCGCGCCATCAAGGCGGGCCTTGAGATCCCCACCGCCGCACTTGAGACGCACTACCTCGCGGGCGGGCGTGTTTCCAACGTCGTGACCGCGATGATCTCGGCCAAGGGCGCCAAGATCGACATCCCGTGGAACATCGCGACGGCCATCGACCTCGCGGGCCGCGACATTCTCGATGCCGTGAACACGAGCGTCAACCCCAAGGTCATCGACTGCCCGGCTCAGGGCGGTCCGCGTCAGACCATCGACGCCGTCGCCAAGGACGGCATCCAGCTCAAGGTCAAGGCCCGCGTGACTGTGCGGACCAACATCGCGCGACTTGTCGGCGGAGCCACCGAAGAGACCATTATCGCGCGCGTTGGCCAGGGCATCGTCTCCACCATCGGCTCGGCGACCGATCACAAGGCTGTGCTCGAGAACCCGGACGACATCAGCCGCAAGGTGATGTCCTCAGGCCTTGATGCCGGCACCGCGTTCGAGATTCTCTCGATCGACATCGCGGACGTCGACGTGGGCGACAACATCGGCGCGAAGCTCCAGGCCGATCAGGCCCAGGCCAACAAGCAGATGGCGCAGGCCGAAGCCGAGAAGCGACGCGCCCTCGCGGTCGCTCAGGAGCAGGAGTACAAGGCAGAGGAGCAGAAGAACAGGGCGACTCTGGTGCTTGCAGAGGCCGAGATCCCGCGTTCAATCGCCGACGCCTTCCGCGGCGGAAACCTGGGCATCATGGACTACTACCGCATGCGGAACCTGCAGGCTGACACGAGCATGCGTTCATCGATCGCCGACGGCAGCGGCCCCCGGGCGTGATCGAGGGTCGACGAGGCGGACCGCCTGAGCGCTGAGTCACCTCGCCGTCACGGAGTTGAGCAGCGCTGCGACGCGGGCGACGCGATACCGCTCATCTCCCCAGATCGAGCGTGCCGGGGCGGGCTCCGGGCCCGGCTGGTCGGGCCGGGGCCGATCGATCGCCGAGGCCGACTCGTCCACCTGAACACGCGTCCTCGCTTCGGGGGGACCAGCATGGGCGACTGTGTCCACGCGTGTGTCGACACGCGTGCCCATGCGTGTTGACTCGCGAAGATCCAGCGGAGCTGGGCGAGAGGGTGTGATCTCGCGACGGGATGCGACGGCCGACGCCGCACTTCCCGAACCAATCGCATAAATCGTGCCCGGCGGGACCATGATGCTGGTGCCCGCGGCGGTCGTCTGGTACTCGGATCGGGGGAAGATCGCGATCAACGCCCCACTCACACGCGCATACCGGGCGGGAGAGTCACTCCCGAGCGTCGGTGACTCCAAGCGGTAGACCCGGTCGAAGCCCGTTGGCATCCGAAGGTCCACCCGGGAGATCCGGGCAGAGCGTGCGAGGGGCCCGACGTCCTCGGTTCCCTGCTCAACCGCTCGCAGCGTTACGCCGTCGCCGAAGCGGATGAGGCTCTCCTGCGCCCGCGTCACGAGCGCCAGACCCGCAACCCCGATCAACGCGGCGGCGATCGCCAAGCCCGCATGATCGCTCCGGCTATCGACCGAGTTGCCTGGGATGATTCGCATCGTTCCATTCATCCGCTCGTTCCTGATTCCGGTCCGCCGACGGTCGCACTCACGAGAAAGCCCACCCAAAGGTTGATCGGCCATCCGCGGCCAGCCGCCAAAGAACCTCGACCGTCGGTGCCGCCACGCCGCTGGAGTAAGTCCCAGCCCGGCTGGGGTCATTAGTTCAAGGGCGAGGCTCCGCGAAGTCGGGTTCGACCGGCTCGGTCGATGGCTCGACGGCTCCCGGAGCATCACTCTGACCCTCCTCGCTGTCTTCGCGGGGAGTCCCAAGCTCCCTCTCCTCTCGCAGCAGCACCTTGAACGTCATCGTGACGCCGGCGGGACCGATCTCCCGGAGTTTGTTGCCTCGGGCAGTCCAGCGATACATCGCCGAGAGCAGAGGTCCGTCAACCTCGGGATAGCCGGTGCTTCGGCCGCGGACGAACTCCGCCTTCGTCACACGTCCAGCGCGGTTGAAGGTCACACGGACCAGAGGATTTCGCGGCAACGTTGTCAGTCGAACGGTGTGGCTGAAGCGAGGCCTCGCTGGCATCACCTCCAGCCCTTCACGCGCGAGCACCCTCCCGAACCGTATCTCGCCCACTCCCGACACCGATGTCGGATCCACATCCCGGTCGGATCGTTCGAAGGGCCGCTCGCCCGGGGTCGTTCCACCGGGTGAGGGAGTCGAAGGGGCGGAGGGGGTAGA
>CAZBXF010000004.1:0-50295 GCA_964495635.1 uncultured Phycisphaeraceae bacterium | reverse complement strand
GAGGTGCATGCGGAAGTTGTTGGACGGCGATGTGCCCACGCCGATCCGGTCGTTGAAGGTCGCCAGGCCCGCGAACGTGTTGCTCCCCGTGAAGGACTGGCTCGCGTTGCGCAGCGCCACGTTCGGTGAAAGCCGCGCATCGGCGAGGACCCCGGCGGTGACGGCGCTGGCGTTGAGATCCTCAAGCCCGGCTCCGTTTCCAGAGTGCGTTCCGAAGTGCGCGCCCGTGAAGATGTTCCCTGGGTTGCTGAAGAAGCTCAGGCCGGAGAAGGCGTTGGTCGTCGACAGCCGGGGCACGCTCGCTGGGAGGGCGGCATCGGGCAGCGTGCCGGTCAGGGCCGCCGCGTTGCGCAGGTCCGCGGCGGACTGGCCCCCAACCGTCCCCGCGTCGGCGGCGAACGCCGCGTAGGGCGTCACCGTCACTTCCTGGCGCGGTGAGAGCACCTGGTACCCGCCTCCGCCGCCCGGCGTGCGGACCGAGATCTCGATCCAGCGGCGTTGCCCGTTGAACGCGCCCGGGCCGAACTCGTTGCCGGAGTTCAGGATCACTGAGAAGCGCCCGTCGGAGACGTTCACACCCAGTGCCTGCAGCGCTGCGCCAATTTGGCTGCCGCCGCTCTCGGCCGTCCAGAGCGTGAAGCGGACGTCCGCAGCACCGTCGAAGGGTGTTCCTGAACTGCGCAGTTCACCCTGGTACGTGAAACCGCTTGAGATTGGCTGTGAATAGGCCGAACCCGCGGCTCCAGCGAGGGCGGACAAGGCAATGGCGACGCGGGCGACAGGGCCGACGGGGGAGTGGATGCGGGACATGGGTCTTCTCCTGATTCCAGAGCACAACGGGCCTCTGCCCTCAGGAACACCCTGTGCCGCGCCGGTGCGACAGGTCGCGCGACGAATTTCGGGGCTTTGGGGGAACGTGCGTACAGTCCGCGGAGGTCAAACGGTGCCAAGCGATGCCAACGACATCCAAGCGCTGGTGAGCGACCTGGCCAAGGGCGACAGCAACGCCACCAATCGGCTTTTGCCCCTCATCTACGACGATCTCCGGGCCATCGCGGCCAGACTCCTGCAATCCGAACGGGCCTCCCACACGCTCCAGCCCACCGCCCTCTGCAACGAGGCCTGCGTCAGGCTCATGGGCTCCGCGGTGCCCTCCTGGAATGGGAAGGAGCATCTGCTCGCCGTCGCGGCGATCGCCATGCGGCAGATCCTGGTGAACCAAGCTCGGGCGAGGAACACGCTCAAGCGCGGCGGAGGTGCCCAGCGCCTGACGCTGGTCGATGTGGCCGATAACAAACCCGAGTCGGCGGTCGTTGACGTGCTCAGCCTGGAATCGGCCCTCAAGGAACTGGAGTCCGACGATCCAACTCTGGCGCGGATCGTCGAGCTGCGGTACTTTGCTGGCATGTCGATCAAGCAGGTCGCGATTGTGATGGACCAGTCCGACCGGACGATCAATCGCCTCTGGCGGACCGCGCAGGCGGAACTGGCCGTGAAGCTCCGTGCGGGGCACGGATCATGAGTCCGGCCCAGCGTGCCCGCGCTCGCGACCTGTTCCAGCAGCTTCTGGACCTCTCCGAAGGCCAGCAGGCGACCAGGCTCGAGTCCGAGTGCCCGGACGATCCTGAGGTCCGTGCGCACGTCCTCGAGATGCTCCGCGAAGACCGTGCTGCTGGCGGTGCCGACTTCGAGCCGCTGGTCTCGCCCATGGACGCCTCGCAGCTCGCCGCGGCGATCGCAGAGTCGCCCGGCATGACCATCGGTCCCTATCGCATCGTGCGCGTGCTGGGGGAGGGGGGCTTCGGAACGGTCTTCCTCGCCGAGCAGTCCATCCCCATCAAGCGGGAGGTGGCGCTCAAGGTCGTGAAGCTCGGTATGGACACGCGCCAGGTCATCGCGCGGTTCCATCGCGAGCGGCAGGCCATGGCCCTGCTCGATCATCCCAACATCGCGAAGGTCCATGACGCGGGCTCGACAGAGACCGGCCGGCCATACTTCGCGATGGAGGTCTGTCCGGGGGAGCCGATCACGAAGTACTGCGACGCTGCCTGCCTGACGATCGAGCAGCGCATCGCGATCTTCTGCACGATCTGCCGCGCCGTGCACCACGCGCACCAGCGAGGCCTCATCCACAGAGACCTGAAGCCATCGAACATCCTCGTCGCAGATGTGGACGGCAACCCCGTGCCCAAGGTGATCGACTTCGGCATCGCGAAGGCGATGCGCCAGGACCTGCGTGCCGGCACGATGCTGAGCGTTCAGCAGCAGTTCATCGGCACGCCCGAGTACACCAGCCCCGAACAGGCTCAGGGCGAGAGCGATGTGGACACTCGTTCGGACGTCTACTCGCTCGGCGTCCTGCTCTATGAACTCCTGACCGGCGAGACGCCCGTGCCGAGCGAGACGCTCCGCAGGGGAGACGGCCAGTCGCTCCAAAGGCTCATCCTCGAGGCCGCGGTGGTGGCGCCCAGCGTTCGAATCCAGACCGGCACAGACGGCGGCACTCGAGCCTCCACGCTTCGGGCAACCGAGCCATCAAGGCTCCGGACGCAGCTTCGCCGCGATCTGGACTGGGTCGTGCTGCGAGCGATCGAGAAGGACCGTGAGCGGCGGTACGGCAGCGTTGCGGAGCTGGAGCAGGACCTGGAGCGATACCTGCGTGGCGAGGCTGTGCTCGCCGCGCCGCCCTCGACGTGGTACGCCCTGCGCAAGTCAGCCCGCAGGCACCGGTCGGTCGTGGTGGCGGCCACGCTCGTGCTTGCGGCGCTGCTCCTGGGTCTCGCCGGGACGCTCTCGCAGGCGCGCGAAGCCCGCAGGGAAGCCGCGGCGGCCCGCGCCGCCGAGGCATCGCAGACGCGACTCGCCCAAGCAGAGGCAGAGCGTTCCCGGGAATTGCAGCAGGTTGCGGAGTTCCAGGCGGAGATGCTCCGATCGCTCGACGCGTCGACGATCGGCGAAAATCTCGCGAGCGACATGCGGTCGCAGCTGATCAAGAACCTGGAAGCAGATCAGGTGCCGGAGGCAGAAGGCGAGTCTCTGCTCGCCGCCTTCGACGAGGCGGTGCTCCGGCTCAACACCACCGATGTCGCGAGCAACCTCCTCGATCGAGAGATCCTGAAACCCAGCATCCGGGCGATCGACGAGAACTTCGTCGATCAGCCGCGGGCGCGCGGCCTACTCCATGCGAACGTCGCTGCCTCGTTCGCCGCACTTTCGATGCGTCCGGAAGCCCTGGGCGAGTATCGCAGCGCGGTCCAGGCGCTCTCGGAGGGGTTCGGACCCGATGATCCCCAGGTGCTTGCCGTGCAGCTCGACGAACTCTTGATGCTCACGGCGATGCATGATCTCCAGGCGATGCAGACGCGGGCCAGCGATCTGCTCGAGCGGGCACAGCGGGTCTTGGATGAGTCCGACCCCCTGCGACTCAGCATCGAGCGCGAGTGGGCCACGACACTGCGAAGTCTCGGCAGGCTAGAGGAGAGCCTCGGTTTCCAACGGGCGGTGCTCGCCAGATGCCAGCGGCTGCTTCCTCCAGGCTCCGACGTCACTAACATGTCGATGGCGAGGACGGCGAGGGTGCTTGCCGATCTCGGTCGCTACGAAGAGGCCGAATCGCTGGCGCACCAAGCCGTCACGAGTGCGGTTGAGACCTTTGGCCCCACCCACGACAACACCCTTCCCATCAAGTTCGTGCTGGCCTTCGTGCAGTTAGAGAGTGGCAAGAATGCAGATGCCCTCGTCGTGCTCAACGAGATCGTCGAGGCCCGGACGACGGCGAAAGGTCGGCAGAACGTCCGGACGCTCAACCCGCTCCTCCTTCGGATCATGGTTCTGACCAATCTTGGCAGGCTCGAGGAGGCCGAGGCAGACGCCCGAAAAGTGATCGTGGCACTCGGCTCGCGCCAAGGGGTCGACGCGATCCGCGTCAGCGTCGGAACGAGCCTGGCGAAACTGCTCGCACAGCGTCACGACTACGCGGCGGCCGAAGAGGTGCTCGAGCGGCAGATCCAGCTGAGTTCGCCGACGCGGAGCGGGCCGCTGCTCCAAGAGCTCAAGGGCATCTTCGAGGCTTGGGCCAAGCACGACCCTTCGGTAGATCTCGCTTCGAAGCAGAGCACGCTCCTCGCACGCTCGGCACCACTCACGCCGACCTCCCCGCAGGTTGAGGAACCCTGATCAGCGAGAACGCCTCTGGCGAGCCCGCGCCACATCGCACGCGGGACGGATCGCCCACGCTGACACGGCTGACGCGGCTGCGGCTCTCGAAGTGCTGCCGGCGCCCGCAGCCATTCTGCCAGCCATCAGGACGCGGAACGGGGCAAAGCAGCGCAGAACAGCGGGGCGAACTCGTCGGGGCTGGTCAAGGTGCCAGAATCAAAAAACCCCAGCAATCGCAGGGGTTTTCGCATGACTCGGCTGGGTTTTCCGCAAAGCGGGCGAGGGGACTTGAACCCCCGACGTTCAGCTTGGAAGGCTGATGCTCTACCACTGAGCTACACCCGCGTATGGCACAAGAATATGCGGCCCGGAGTCAGCCGCCCAGCGGCGTCCATGCCGAGGCGTTTCTGGCCGACCGTTGGCAGGCCTCGATGAACGCGACGCCACGGGCCCCGTCCTGCACCGTCGGGAACGCGTCTGGGATCGCGGTTGGTGTGGCCTTGGCGCTGCTGGCACCGTCGCTCGCACCACCAGCTCGGCGGGCGCGGATTTCTGTGATGACGCCGCGGTAGATGTTCGCGAAGGCCTCGAAGAAGCCCTCCGGGTGTCCCGGCGGGAGTCGCGTGGCGCCAGCGGCGGCGGCGGATGTGGTAGGACCACCTCGCGTGATCGTCTGCGGCGGCTGGCCGTCGCGCATGAGCGTCAGATGGTTGGGATGCTCCTGAGACCACGAGAGCGAAGCCTTGGTTCCGTAGACGCGGAGCGTGAGGTTGTTCTCTTCACCGATGCAGACCTGCGACACGCTGATCACGCCTCGGGCGCCGCCCACAAACCGCAGTAGAACACCCGCGTCGTCGTCGACTCGGCGGCCGGGAACGAGCGAGGAGACATCCGCGGCGAGGGATTCGATCTCAAGGCCCGTGACGAAGGAGACAAGGTTTTCGGCGTGGCTGCCGATGTCGCCGAGGGCGCCTGCGCCGGCGAGCTGTGGATCGGTTCGCCACGCGGCCTGCTTCTGCCCCTCGCGCTCGATGGGGTTCGCGAGCCAGCCCTGGTGGTAGGTCGCGACGACTTTGCGGATCTCGCCAAGCTCGCCGCTGCGGACGAGCTCTCGCGCGTGGCGCACCATCGGGTATCCGGTGTAGTTGTACGTGACGGCGAAGACCGTGCCCGCCCGTGCCGCGGCTGCCACGAGCAACTGTGCCTGCGCGCTCGTCAGCACCATCGGCTTATCAACGACCAGGTGGAACCCAGCCTCGATGAGGGCGAGTGCGGGTTCAAAGTGTGCGTGGTTGGGCGTGACGATGACGACGAAGTCGAGCCGATCGGGTCCGGTGCGCGTGCGTTCGGCGTCGATCATGGCCCGCCACGTGGGATAGACGCGCGAAGGGTCAAGACCCAGATCCGCACCGGACTGCAGGGAGCGCTCTGGTGTTGATGAGAACGCCCCGGCAACGAGGCGGGCCTGCCCATCAAGCTGCGCGGCGGTGCGATGGACAGCGCCGATGAACGCGCCCGAGCCGCCGCCGATCATGGCAAACGTGAGCGGGCGATGGAAGGTGGTGCTCATGCGGCTCCTTTCGAGGCTCGATGGTACGTGGATCGCCCCGAGCGTGGGGCGGTCGTCGATCAGCGAGCGGGCCCATGTGCTCAAGGCCACGTCGCATCGAGAACTCGCGGCAGCAGCTCTCCGCTCGCGCCGTGCAGGCACGCGTCGACGAGCCCGGAGATCGGCGTTGGCTCGCGATTGACCTCCGCGGTGAAGGCTCCGTTGGCAGATGCGGTCCGGATGAACCCCGCGGCGGGAAAGACCTGGGCGCTCGTGCCCACCGAGATGAAGACATCACAAGACTCGAGTGCATCGCTCACGCTGTCGAGCGCGGCCTCGGGCAGCATCTCGCCGAACCAGACCACGTCGGGCCTCAGGAGGCCGCCCGCGTCGAAGGGCGATGGAGCCGGCACCGTCGTGAACTCCGCCGCGTCGGGTGTGACCTTCCGCCCCGTGCGCGTGCAGCGCCACTCGATGATGGAGCCGTGCAGCTCCACGACCCCGATGCTGCCGGCCCGCTGGTGCAACCGGTCGACGTTCTGCGTGAGCAGTGTGAAGCGGCTGCCACTGGCCTCGACGCGCCGCTGCATCTCCGCGAGCGCCAGGTGGCCCGGATTGGGCGTCGCCGCGAGGCAGCCGCGACGACGAAGGTCGTACCAGCGCGTGACAAGGGCCGGATCGGCGTCGAAAGCCTCGGGCGTTGCGAGCTTCGCGGGGTCGAAGTCCTTCCAGAGCCCCGCCATCGTGCGCGTCGCCTCGTCCGCAGCGTCGCGGAAGGTGCGGATGCCGCTCTCCGCGGAAACGCCCGCCCCCGTCAGGACGACAACGCTCCTGGCCGACGCAAGCCGGCCCGCGAGAAAGCGGATCGCGTTGGCGGGATCGTTGGGCATGAGCGGTATCGGCGGTGCTTGGAGAGAGGGCGAAGAGAAAGGCCCGGGAGCTTGCGCTCTCGGGCTCGGAAGGAGTCGCAGCTCAATCAAACTTGCCCTGGACGGTAAGTGGGAAGTCCATGATCGTGGCGATCTCGCTCGCGGACTTCTTCTCGAGATTCGAGAGGCGCTTGATGATCGGCCGCGGGTCTGCCGCGGCGAGCTTGCCGAGGGTCTCGAACTTGTGCGTGAGGATCTCTTCGAGATCGACAACGTCAGGCCCCGCGCTGTTGCGGGCGTGTCCGCCGGGGTACATCACGAGCCCCGAGTCGTGCGAGCCGCCCTGATCGTCGGTGATCACCATGGAGGTGGGGATGCCGTCGGGGTACTTCGCGTCGTAGTCGGGGCCGCCGTGCTCGAAGGACATCTTGGCCATGAGGCTGCGAGTCAGGTCGTTGTGGAGGGCGCCGGGATCAAAGTCGTGGGGCGTGAGCATCAGCTCCTTCCAGCCCAGCTTCGCACCCTTCTTGACACTGCGCAGCTCAAGGGCCTTCCGCAGCATCGTGCAGACGAGGAAGAGCATGGAGTGATCGGCGGACTGGCGCGTCTTGGGGTCGCGCTTGGCGGGGTCGCCGATGATGCCGAAGGCGGGCTCGTACGCGCGGACGAGGATCTTGGTGATGCGCTCGCCCGAGGCAGAGTCCAGCAGGTGCGGCGCACGGTTGATGAGGTTGATGAGCCCCTGGAGCGCGCCGGCGGACTGGTGCTCGTAGAGGCCGAGCTTGAAGTGCATGCCCATGATCGCAAAGTCATCGCCCGCCCGTGCCAGACGCAGGTCGAAGGGGCTGGCGTCGGCCTTCTCGGTGTTGGCAGAGGTCGCCCCGACCTTCTGGAACATCTGCCCGGGTCCCTCGAAGATGCGGAAGATCGCCTCGGGGTTGCGGAAGATATCGCGCGGGCCCATGAAGCCCATCATGCTGCGCTGGACGCTGAGCACCGCGGCCTCGGTGGTGATCGCGGCACTCGCACCCTTGCTGTCGGAGAGCTGCTTACCCGCGCGGATGGCGCGGAAGGGGATGTAGTGCGCGATCATCATGCCGATGGCGCTCTCGATCTGATCGACCGTTGCGCCCATCATCGCGCCGAAGGTCGCGGCCGATCCGATGCCACCATGAACGACGTGGTCGACCTTGTAGCTCTTGAGGCTGAAGGCCTCGGCCAGGCGCCCGCGGATCTCGTCGAGGAGGATCATGCCGCGCAGCGCGAACTCACCGTCGCGGCCCATGAGCTGGGCCGCGGCCATCGGAACGGCGTAGAAGTCGTTGTGCCCGAACTCGCCCGCGGTCTGGTTGAAGTCGGGGTTGTAGCCGAAGTTGGTGCCGTTGCTGTCCCACTCGCGCACGGCAGAGCAGTTGGCAACGACGGCCTTCTCGACGTGTACGTCGGTATTGCTGCCGAAGAAGGGCACGCCGGTCCGGACGGAGCCCTTAGCCCACGGAACGCCCTTCATGGTGCCGCTGCCGGAAGGGGGCGTGGCGTACATAAGGGCTTCGTTGCGGAGAAGGACCGGCGCGTTGGTGCCCAGCGCGATGGCGGAGATGCCACAGATGCAGGCGTCGGTGTGGAAGAGGTTGGCGCGTGCGAGGACCGCCTTGGAGGGCTCGCCGCGCTTGCCGGCGGCGGCCTTGCCGGAGGCCATGAAGTCGATGGCGAACTGCGCGATGCCGCGGGCCTGGTTCGTGTCCTTGGGCAGCGTGACGAAGTCGGTGGTGGAGGAGGTGGGGGGCATGGGTGACTCTCCGAAAAGGGTGGAGGCGGAGGGTAGGAGGTGGAGGGGCGGGTACGGGACCTCCGGGCCTCAGCCGGCGGGGCGGGCTGTCGGATGGGGTCTGTCGGTGCCGGATTCACGCCGATGCCCGGTCTCTCTCGACGACTGGGCCCGGTCGCTGCCCGTGTCTTCACCTACGTCACCGGCGCGGGCCGCTGATCGCTTTCGGCCGTCGGTTTCTGACCCAAGAGAATCTGGAACTTTGTCGCCGCGGTCGCGCGACCCTGTCCGGGCTCTGCGCCTCTGGCGCACCGTCGCGTGCTCGTGCGCACGGCCGAGATCCCGGGGCCGCCGTGGGGTGGGGAGGGGATGATCGGTTCGGCGGGGCGGATGGGGCCGCGGCCCATGGCGACCTAGCCTTGCGGCATGATCAACGCGTGGCATGATGTGACGCCGGGGATTGAGGGGCAGCCGCTGCCCGCGAACTTCCGTGCGATCATCGAGATTCCCAAGGGCTCGAACAACAAGTACGAGCTGGACAAGACGACGGGGCTCCTCAAGCTCGACAGGATCCTCTCCAGCGCGGTCTATTACCCCGCCAACTACGGGTTCATCCCGCAGACGCTGGCGGAGGACCACGATCCGCTGGATGTACTGGTCTACTGCACGGAGGAGATCCCGCCTCTCACGCTCTGCGAGGCACGAGCCGTCGGGATGATGTCGATGGTGGACCACGGCGATCCCGACCACAAGATCATCGCGGTGCTGACGGCGGATCCGATCTACAGCGAGTTCAAGAAGGCCAGCGACTTTCCGAAGCACATCTTCAAGATGCTGCGACTGTTCTTCGAGGACTACAAGCAGCTTGAGGGCAAGAGCGTCGAGGTCGATGAGGTGCTTCCGATCGAGGCGGCCCACAACGTTATCGAGGATTCGCTCGCCCGTTACTCCGCAGCCCGGCGGACGGGCTCGATGCCCGGCCTGCGATAGTCTGGAGCCGCGAGCATGTTCAGAGACATCCAGTCCATCCTCATCGACACCGGGCGCATCGAGAAGCGAGTGAGCGAACTGGGGGCGCAGATCGCTTCCGATATCGCCGCGGATCTCGGCGGCGACGGGTCCGAGGCGTCGCACGGCCAGCTCGTGATCATCCCGATCATGACCGGCGCGATGGTCTTCACGGCAGACCTGATCAGGCAACTGCCGCTGAAGCTCAGCCTCGAGGTCGTGGGCGTTTCGAGCTACCCGGGCAAGAGCATGGAGAGCAAGGGCGCATCGATCCGCTCCGAACTGCCGAAGGGGATCGCTGGCAAGCACGTTCTGGTGATCGATGACATTCTGGACTCGGGACAGACGCTGGAGGTCGTGACGGGTCTGATCCGCGAGCAGCGCCCCGCGAGCGTGCGATCGTGCGTGCTGCTCCGCAAGCCCGGCAAGGCCAAGGTCGGCGTCGACGCGACGTACGTTGGCTTCGACATCCCCGACGAGTTCGTCGTTGGGTACGGTCTGGACTACGACGGCTACTACCGCAACTACCCGGCCGTGGCGACGCTCAGGCCGGAGGCCCGGTGAGCAGCGTGCCCGGCGAGGCCCTGATCCTCTCACTGCGCCCGTCGCCAGCGAGCATCCTGCTGCGCTCAGCGAGGACGTCTGTCTGGGCGCTGGTGCTGGTCGCCGCGGGCATGCTCGGGCCTCGGTTCCTGAGCGGTCTTGTCGCGGGGGCGGGGGTGCCGCTCGGCTGGGTCTGGACGGCGCTCGTGCTCCTGGGCGCCGGGCTGCTGATCGTGAAGGTGGCGCGGGAGGTTCTCCTCTGGCAGTCGCGCCGGTACACGCTGACGGGCGTGCGGATGGTGGCGGAGAGCGGCGTGGTCCGCCGAACCCGGGTTGAGGTTCCACTCCGCAACATCCAGCAGATCGCCCTTGATCGCACGGGTGGTGAGCGGGTGCTGGGCCTGGGCACGATTGTCGTGACGAGCGCGGGGTCGCAGACGATCGACCTTGCGTGGGTGTCGATCGCCCGCTGCGAGCAGCGGCTGGAGGTGGTCCGCGGTGCGATGTCGCGCGCGGTCCCAATGCCAGCCTGGCTTGACGAGAGTCCGGAGGCTGGCATGAGCAAGGGCGTGGTGATCGGCCTGGTGGGCGGCATCGGCGCTGGCAAGAGTCATGTCTCACGCGTGATGGAAGGGCTCGGCTACGCCGTCGTGGACTCGGACAAGGAGGCCAAGGCCGCGCTCGACCGCCCTGAGGTGCGAGAGCAGCTCGTGAAGTGGTGGGGGCCCGCGGCGCTGGACGCCACTGGGCGCGTGGATCGCAAGCGCGTGGCGGAGATCGTTTTCGCGGACCCGGCCCAGCGGACGCGACTGGAGGCGCTGGTACACCCGCTCGTCAAGCTGCGCCGGGCGGAGATGATCGCCCGCGCGATGGCCGATGGCAGGAAGGGTGTCGTACTCGACGCGCCGCTGCTGCTGGAGGCGGGCGTGGATCAGGAGTGCGACTACGTCGTCTTTGTGGAGGCCCCGATGGAGGTTCGCGAGGCCCGTGTGAAGGCACGCGGCTGGGAAACCGGGGAGCTTCGCCGGCGCGAGGATGCGCAGCTCCCGCTGGAGGAGAAGCGTCGCCGGGCCGATATCACGATCGTCAACGACGGCCCGACGGAGGTGGTGGAGGATCGGGTCCGGATGATGCTCCGGACCCTGCTGGCACAACCGACACGCCCCTCGCGGGCTCGGGCTCCGCGGCCGTAACCTCGTCCCGCGGTGTGGGTATACTTCTCCGGTGGAGGAGGAGTGCCCGATGGGTGCTCCACCCTGCCTCTCCTCCTCTCTCCCGAACGTCGAATCAGGCGTGTTGGCGGCCTCGCTAGCCGCTGGCCTCCACAAGTGCGTGGTTTTCTGAGTGTCCGGGCCTTGCGGATCGCTCGTGCGGGTCTGGGTGTGGGTTTGTGTTGCGACTGGTGCCCCGTGTGCGGCATCTCGCGGCTTCGCAGATAAGTAGGTGCCGGTCCCGCGATCCAGTTCTGGGTCGGCGGCTGGATCGGTCGCTGCGGCGTTGAGGGTCGGCCCGGGTTGGGCTGGCCCACGTGTTCGATCGAACACAGCTCCGGATCCCATCCACATGGCGAAGATGACGCAGGGCGTGGCCGAAGACTCCAAGCACGACTCCAAGGAAAGCAAGAAGGACGCCCCGAAGGCTCGGGCGACCCGCGCCCGGCGCGATGCGGACGCGCCTTCCGAGTCGGGCAAGCCCGAGGCAGCCTCGCGAGCGCCTGCGGCGGCAAGGCCCCCGGCGCCAGCGCCCATGCTCGCCCCGAGCGAGCCACGCCTCATGCCCGCACGCGAGCCACGTCCCGTCGAGGCCAGGGAGATGCCCGCCGTCGTCGAGCCCAGGCTGCCTCGCCCGGCTGATGCCGGCGAACGCGCAGAAAGGCACTCCCACGATCGGCCAGTAACCGAGCGGTCAGGTGGCGAGCGAGCCCCGCACACGGGCGGCTCCACGGGCCAGCCTGCCGGCGGCACGCAGGACCGTCCTTCCCAGGGAGAGAGGCCGCAGGGCGATCGGCCCCAGGGTGACCGACACCAGAACGATTGGAACCAGCGAGGCCAGGGCGGCAACGGCCAGCCCAACGCCGGGGGTCAGTCCGGCAACGGGAACGCAGGTGGCCAGAGTCAGGGCGGTGGTCAGGGCGGCGGTCAAGGCAACGCACAAGGCGGTCCGCAGGGGGGCAACCAGGGGATGTCCTCTTTCCAGCAAGGTGGCGGGGGTGGCGGAGGGGGTGGGTATCCGTACCAGCAGCAGGGCATGGGCTTCGGCCGTCGGAAGAAGAAGCGCCGCAAGGGCGGGATGGGGATGGGCCAAGGCCAGATGGGCGGTGGCGGCGGGGGCGGTGGAGGAGGCGGACCTGGTCCCTCGTACTCAAACCAGCGGTTGGATGCGGTCCTCCCCAGCGATGAGGAGATCGAGCGCGAGGCAGCCGAGATCGAGCGCGTCATCAAGTCGACGGATCCCAAGACCCTCGGCGATCCCATCAGTCTGAACGACCTGCAGGCGATGCCGGTTGACGAGGTCTGGAAGGTCGCCGGGGCCGAGGGCTTCACGGATGTTCAGCAGATCCCCAAGCAGGATCTGATCTTCAAGATTCTCAAGGCCCGGGCAGCCCGCCAGGGCCTCATGTTCGGCGAAGGCTCGCTTGAGGTGATGCAGGATGGCTTCGGCTTCCTGCGCAGCACGGAGCAGAGCTACCTGCCAGGCCCGGACGACATCTACATCTCCCCGACGCAGGTTCGGCGCTGGGGCCTCCGTCGCGGAATGATCATCAAGGGTCTGATCCGCCCGCCCAAGGAGAACGAGAAGTACTTCGCGATGCTGCGCGTGGACCGCGTGAACCAGCGCGATCCGCAGGTGGCCCACAAGCTCCGGAACTTCGAGGATCTCACGCCGCTGCATCCGGAGAAGCGGTACGTGCTGGAGACGACGCCCGACGAGATCGAGTGCCGCACGATCGACCTCGTGACGCCCATCGGCAAGGGCCAGCGCATGCTGATCGTGGCGCCGCCCCGCACGGGCAAGACCGTGCTGATGCAGAAGATCGCCAAGGCGATCTCGCGCAACTACAAGGACGTCAACATCATCGTGCTGCTCGTGGATGAGCGTCCCGAGGAAGTGACGGACTTCAAGCGCAACTGCGCCGGGCCCAAGGTCGAGGTCGTCGCGAGCACGTTTGATGAGCAAAGCCACCGGCACGTGCAGGTGGCGGAGATGGTGATCGAGAAGGCCAAGCGCATGGTCGAGTTTGGCGAGGATGTCGTGATCCTCCTGGACTCCATCACGAGGCTCGCCCGCGCGTACAACGCCGAGATGCCACACTCGGGCAAGATCATGACCGGCGGCCTCGACAGCAACGCCCTCCAGCGCCCCAAGAAGTTCTTCGGTGCCGCACGCGCCATCGAGAAGGGTGGCTCACTCACCATCATCGGCACCGCGCTCGTCGACACCGGCTCCAAGATGGACGAGGTCATCTTCGAGGAGTTCAAGGGCACCGGCAACGCCGAGCTGCACCTTGATCGCAAGCTCGTCGAGAAGCGCATCTGGCCCGCGATCGACGTCGCGGCGTCCGGCACACGTCGCGAGGAGCTGCTCCTGGATCCCAAGGAGCTCGAGCTGGTCTACCGCCTCCGAAAGGTGCTCAGCGACATGAACGTCGTGGAGGCCATGGAGCTCCTCAAGGGCCGCCTCAAGAAGGTCAAGACCAACGCGGAGTTCCTGGTCACGATGGCGCTGGGATGATCCCCCGCGGGGCAGTTTTGCGGCCCACCACGCACGAAAGTCCGATATCATCTTCACGATGACGACCTCACCGCGTGGGAGCGTCGTAGTGATTCTCGCCAGCATCGCCTGGGCGATGCTGCTGCTGCAACTCGGGCTCGGGTCGATGGTCTTTGGTTCGGGTCTTGCGCCCATCCCGGTCGCCGCGACCTGGTTCCTGGGTCTGTCTGGAGTAGCCGGCGGTCAGTTCGTGTTCATGGTGCTCGTGGCGGATCGGATCGTGCCCCGGGCACCGCGGGGCCTCGTTGGTGCGGCCGAGGCCGCGGCGTTCATGGTCTTTCTGGCGGGGCTGGTGCTGATGGCGTTGTTCGTCGCACTCTTGTAGGGCGGCGTGTCCAAGATCCGCCCGGTGCACGGGGTTGGAGGTCTGAGCGTGCGGATGAATCGCGAGCGGTACGGTCATGGATCGGCTCTGCCCCTTCAGAGCGGGGGTTGGGCCCTCGGCGCAATCATCCTGGTGGCCTGCGCGGGCGGCGTCCTTTCCCCCGCCCTCACGCAAGCGCAGACGGCGCCGAACCCGCGATGGATGACCGACGCCGCCACCGCCGGCAAAGCCACGGTCGTCCCCGATGTTCGCCGATACACCGCCGGTGCCCTGGCACGCCTGGCGATCCTGGACCTTCGCGTAATGGCCGAGCCGGGCGCGGGCGATTTCGCGATCGCCGATGAGCTCCTTCGACTGGCCCAGGGCCTCTCTCCCGGCGACGTGGAGATCGTCCGTCGCCGGGCCGAGGCCGCGTGGAACGCCGGCGACAGCGTCTCCGTGATGGAGGCCACCCAGCGCATCGTCGAGCTCGATCCGCGCGACACGGTGGCCCAGCTCCGGCTCATCAGCGCGCGGCTGGCCTCCCTCCAGAGCGTCGAGGCCCGTCTGAACGCACTCTCCGGCTTCCTCTCCGAGCGCGGCGCCAAGCTGGATCCTTCGATCCGAAGCCGCCTCGCCCTCGACGCCGCACTCCTGCACCGCGAGCGTGGCGAGTCGCAGGAGTTTCTCGATCGTCTCAAGCTCGCGACCACGCTCGACAGCACCAATAAAGAAGCCGCCCTCCTCGCGCTCCAGTACTTCGTGCAGCGCGGCGGCGCCGAGCGAGACCGTGTCGGCCACCTCGAGCTGATGGTCAACCTCCTCCTCGCGGATCCGCTCGATCCAAAGGCCCATCTGCTCATCCGCGATGAACTCGCCAGGGGCGGCGCGTATGAGGAAGCCCGGAGGTTTCACACCATCGCCCAGGGAATCCTGCGAGCCGCGGGCGACGCCGAGGATCCCAACCTGGTGGCCCAGGGGCTCGTGCTGATCTGGTACGCGCAGGGGCCCGACGGTCCCCTCAAGGAGCTCGCCCAGCAGCTCGCGATCGAGCGTGACCGCGTCATGCGGATGTCGCGTAGGGATGCCGAGGGTCTCTCCGCACAGCGTCCTGAGGACGTCCGGCTCTCGCCACAGTTCGAGCAGCTCCGGGCGGTGCTGCTGCTGTCGAAGGGGGCCGCCGAAGCGACGGCGCTGGAGGCGTGCCTCGCGGACATGGCCGCCACCTCGGACGCCCGCATCCAGAACTTCCGGAGCTCGGCAAACCGCCCAGCGGAGATGACCGACGCCCAGGTCGAGGAGTGGGCCAATGGCGTCCGGGTCGAACTCGCGGCCTTCCAGGCTCTTTGCGGCGTGCGCGTCGATGAGGCGCAGAAGACCCTCACCGAAGTGGCGAGCCTCCTGCCCGAGGGTGATGACCGCCGACTGAGGTCAGAAGCCTGGGCCCTGCTCGCCGGCGGCGACGCGCCGCGCGCCCTCGAGCTCTCTCGCCAGATCGCCGAGCCCCTCCTCTGGGACCGCCTCTGCGAAGGCCGTGCGCTCGAGCTGATGGGTCGCAACGACGACGCGATGAACGCCTACGACGCCGCTCGCATCCTGGACCCGCTCGCGCCGCTCGGGGCCTGGGCATGGACGCGCTCCTCCGCCCTGCGGGGCTCTTCTTCCGCCCAGGACCGCGGCTCCACCGAACTCGCGGCGGTGGCCATGGGCGTCCCTTCGTGGGTTGATTCCATGATCCAGTCTCCGCGCCGCTTCCAGCTCGTGAAGGTCGAGCTCGACTCCGTCGCCGCCGGTCCGCTCGATCGAGTGCTGATGACGGTCACCTTGCGGAATCTCTCGCCGATCCCGCTCGGCCTCGGAACAGGACGCCCCATCAACACCCGCCTCTTCCTCGCACCTAGCATCGAGCTCGGCTCGCGCTCGGTGCAGTCGGCCTCGACCGGTGAGGTCGTGGACATGGATCAGCGCCTGCGCCTGATGCCGCAGGAGAGCGTCTCGCTGCGCGTCTGGCCCGAGATGGGCCTGGCCGGCCACCTGATCGATCGCGGCCTTGGTGAGCCCTCCCGTCTGCGTTGGCGTGTGCTCCAGGGCTTCGAGATCAAGTCCGATGCACGCCGCGAGGCCGGACCCGGCTCGCTTGAAGCAATGTCCGGCACGCTCTCTCGAGAGAGCCTCCCAGAGGCCCGCTTGACCGGGACCGAGCTCGCGGCCCGGATCGCCAACACACGCACCACCGAGGGCGAGATCGCCGCCCTCATCGCCGCAGCCCGCGTGCTCATCTCGAACTGCGCGCCCGCCGAGCCCGCCGCCGCCGAGGGTGCCGCCGATGGCGCCTCACCCACCCCAGCCGGAGCGTCCGGTGCTGCCAATCTCTTCGCCCCGACTCCGGCACCTTCGCCCGGTTTCGTCGCCGATGCGCCCGAGGCGCCGCATTCCTTCGCCTCCCGCGGCCCGGCACCAACCCCCAACGCCGAGGCGACGGCGATCGTCGAAGCCATCATCGCGGCGTACCCCTCCTGGACACCCACGCTGCGGCAACTCGCCATCGCCACCCTCCCGCCCGCCGGGCAGGTCCGCGAGCTCCCGCGCCTGAAGGACCTTGACGCACTGATGGTCGCCGACAGCGACAACGCGTGCCGCATCGTCGCGATCGTCTCACGCGTCGTGGCCAAGGACGACGCGGCCCTCACCACAGCCATGGGCGATGCGGATCCACGCCTCGCCCGGGTCGCCGCGCTCCATGCTGGACGCCTCGATGCCGGGGTGGATGTCTACGCCAAGATCGGCATCCCGATGGTCGTGGGCGGTCCGGCCCGATGAACCGGGCGAGCACGCCGCCCGGCACGAGCTCCGGACGTCCCAGCCTGCTTCGCTCGCCATGGGTCCGATGGACTGTCTACCTGCTTGGCCTGGCGCTCCTTGCGGGCGCCATCCTCATCGCAGCCCGGCAGGGTGGAGATGCACGCGCCGCGCTCGACGATCTGCGAACCTCCGGCGGCCTCCGACACCGATGGTGGATGCTCGCCGGTCTTGCCCTGCTGCCCCTGGGCAACTTCGCATGCAGCACGGCGCTTCTGCTCCTGCTCACGCGTCCGCACGCCGCGCCGGGCCAGAGCCCCCGCGCGACGGAGATGGCGGCCCTGGTCGGCGGTGCCTGGCTGCTCAATTACGCGCCCCTTGCGCCCGGGCTGATCGGACGGGCCGCCTACCACGCCAGGGTCCACGGAATCCCGGTCACCACCACCGCCCGCATCATCGTGCAGACGATCGGCGTCAGCGTGGTCTCCCTCGCGCTCGCGGCGGGTGCCACGCTCCTTCTGGCGTGGCTTCAGGCGGGCGCGGAGCAGATCGTCCTCGTCCTTCTGGTCGTGGCGATGCTGCTGGCGACGATACCGCTGAGCATGCTCCGTAGTGCTGGATCCCGACTGGGTGCACGCTGGCTCTTCGGCAGCGTCGTCGCCGTTCGACTCTTGGACATCGGTGTGTGGGCGGCCCGCTACGGCATGGCCTTCGGGATTCTGGGCATCACGCTTTCGCCCGCGGAGTGTCTTGGGTTTGCCGTCGTGAGCCAGGTGGCCGTGCTGGTGCCACTGCTAGGCAACGGGCTCGGACTTCGCGAGTGGGCCATCGGCGTCGGTGCCGGCGCAGTCCCGGCAACGGCAGACGCGACCCGCGGCCTGGTTTCGCCCATCGGACTGCTTGCAGACCTCATCAATCGGGGGGCTGAGGTGCTGGTTGCGATCCCCGTCGGCGTCGTCTCGCTCGCCTGGCTGGCTCACCGGTCAAGGCAGGGCGGCACGATGCCGGACGGGGGAAGCTCATCGGAGCAGACCCAGGAGAATGGGTAAAACCGCGATGCCCGCCCGCTCGTACGGGATATTGAAGGTGCCCGCGTCTGGCCGATGATGGAGGTGCCGCGAAGCCGGATGTGCCGCGCCCGCAGACGGGCCTGCGGCCAGAACGAGGGTGGCGTGCGGGGATACAGATGGTCAACAAGATCGAGCAAGACCACCAGCGCTTCCGCCAGATCGTTCGTGGCAACATCCGCAAGGACCTGCGCCGCTTCCTCTCCCGCGGCGAGCTCATCGGTCGCGAGGGCAAGCGCACCGTCTCCATTCCCGTCCACGACATCGACACACCCACCTTCCGCTATGGCGACAACTCCGGCGGCGTCGGCATGGGCGAGGGGCAAGAAGGTCAGTCCGTCGGCCAGCAGGGCAAAGGCCAGGGCGGCGAGCAGGAGGGGCGGCACATCCTGGAGGTCGATGTCTCCCTTGAGGAACTCGCGGACATTCTCGCTGAAGAGCTGAGCCTGCCGCGCATCAAGCCGCGCGGTCAGCACAAGATCACGACGATCCGTGACAAGTTCACGGGCATCCGGCCTGTCGGCCCCGCGAGCCTGCGCAGCTTCAAACGTACGTACCGCGAGGCGCTCAAACGCCAGCTCGCGGTGGGGACGTACGACCCCAAGAACCCCGTCATCATCCCGATCAAGAACGACCTGCGGTTCCGCACTTGGAACGAGGTCAAGAAGCCGCAGAGCAACGCGGTGATCGTCTACATGATGGACGTCTCGGGCTCGATGGGTGACGAGCAGAAGGAACTCGTGCGCCTCGAGGCCTTCTGGATCGACACGTGGCTCCGGCGCAACTACGAGGGGATCGAGAGCCGCTACATCGTGCACGACGTCCGTGCCGCGGAGGTGGACAAGAAGACCTTCTTCAGCGTGAAGGAAGACGGCGGTACCAGGATCTCCTCGGCCTTCACCTGCTGCGAGGAGCTCCTCCGCCAGCACTACGACCCCACCGACTGGAACATCTACCTCTTCCACTTCAGCGATGGCGACAACTCCTCGGACGCCGACAACAAGGTCTGCATCAAGCTGATCGAAGAGAAGCTGCTGCCCATCTCCAACATGTTCGGCTACTGCCAGGTCGCCAGCGCCTACGGCAGCGGCAGCTTCATCAACGTGCTGAACGAGGCCTTCCCCGGCGGCGCGCCCGATGAGCTCGGCCCGCGCGTCATCACGAGCAAGGTCGGCGGCAGGGATGACCTCCTCGAATCGCTGCGGACGTTCTTCAAGGCTGGCCGCTGAACCCGTCAAGCCCACCCACCCGCACCGCCGGTGGATCCGCCTGGTTGCGTCTGGTCGGCATCGCCTTCGGCCCCTCGAAGGACTCAATCTACGGACTTGCCCGCGTCGGGAGCGCGTCCGCGGGCGAACCCGCAGTAGACTTCGACCCGTCCAAGGTTGGGTCTCAAGGCGACACAGATGCTCCTTCTCGCGGCGTACGCCGCCATCACCTGGTATGCGATCTACCTCAAGCGCCGCACATGGGCCGGCGTTGCGCTGCTCATCCTCAGCCTCGTCGGTGTCGCGCTGCTCGCGTACCTAGACCTCATGCTCCACCGCTTTCTTGTCGGCGGCGCGCCTGGCATCGGGTTCCAGCTCATCCTGGTGAGCGAGGCCGCACTCATCCTTGCGGTGGGGACCATGCTGGTCGTGCTGCCGCGTGAGAGAGCCGCCCTGCCCTGTCGGGCGTGCGGCTACGAGCTCCGCGGCCTTGATGACTCCAACCCTAGATGTCCGGAGTGCGGGCTCGAGCACGCCGCACGACGGCCCAGAGCCGGTCGCTGTGGCCAGTGCGACGGAGAGCTGACATCATCGTCGGGCGGCGAGTTATCGATCCCCACTCGCTGCGCACGGTGCGTAACCGCCACCGAGCCCCCCTTCGTTGGAGGCACCACGGCCAACGCTCGGTCCGGCGAACAGCAACGCACGGTTCCTACGGAGCCGCGTACCGTCGCACCGACCTCAGTGGCCGCCGCCCAGCCCTGAGCAGCCGCTCAGGATCCCGAGGGCGTAATGATCTTGTCGAGCTTCTCGCGCCGGGCCTGCTCGGCCTCAAACTGCTTGCGCTCGGCGTCGCTCATGCCCTCGGTGAGCGGCGGCGGCGGCGGAATGGTCTCCTCGCCGCTGAACACACCAAGCTGGAAGAGGATCAACACCGCAGCGGCGACGAAGGCAACACCCGCGATCGCAATCTTGACGGTCTTCTTCGAGTCGGCCGTATCTGAAGCGGCGGCGGCTTTGCTGGGCATCGGGCGGTCTCCGTTGAGCGAGGTCGGGGCTACTCAGGTCGATGGCTCGGGCTGCTGAGACGGCGGGGCGTCGCGGCCAGAACGCCGCGTACCTGAATCCCACCACAACCAGATTCTAACCAAAGATTGTGACGGTTGATTCTAACCCACGTCCCGACGCTGGAACAGCACCGTCGCGAGGGAGAGAAAAACGCCGACCTGGGAGAAGGTGTACAGGATCGCGAGCGCGAAGTAGTCCGGCGGGACAGGGCGATTCTGCGAAACCGCGTCCAAAAGCCAGTAGAACTGCATGTTGGGGATTCCGCCCCACAGGACGAGGGCGACCGAATTCACGCGGGTTGGCTGCGTGAAGAGGTAGTCACCAGCGCTGGGCGGCTCGGAAATCGGGACCGGAAGCTCCCCAATGTTGCGGATGGCAATCTCGAGGCCGTTGATCTCCGTCAGAATGATGGCGGAGGGAACGCCGGGGCCAATCAGATTCCGGAGTTCGGACATGTCCCCCTCGAAGCGGCCAAAGCTCCCGATGGTCGAGAGGGGGAAACCGTTTGGCGTGGGGCCAAAGAAGATCGGGTCGCCCACCTTGAGGGGGCGGTTGGGCGCCTGCTGGAGGGTGAGGCGCTGGACGTCCCCGGGGAGCTGAAAGGTCTTTCGTTCCGGATCGTCGGGCACGGACTTGGCCACAACCGCGACGAAGTCGTTGGTGAAGACATGCCGCCCGATGAAGTAGTTGGAAAGCAGCGACGCGACGAAGACGCCCAGGCAGACGATGATCGTCGCAACCTGCCCCAGGCGCGTCGAGGCCGCGAGCGCGACCGCACACAGCACCAGAACCGCCAGCCCCAGGCAAAGGCTCGCTAGAACGATCTGGGGACGCAGGTCCGTCAGAGGGTTCTGGAGACTCCAACCCTTTCCAAGGAAGAGGGTTGCGAGCCACGCCGCGACCGAGAGCGGGACCAGCAGCGCCACCGCCGTCTGCGGGAAGTTCCATCCGTAGAAGAAGTTGCACCACCCCGCCAGCGTCAGCGAGATGAAGATCGAAAGCAGGCTGAACGTCAGCACCGGGCCGTCAAGCTCGTCTGCCGTCGTAGACATCACGCCGTGCCGCAGCGCGAGCTGCAGGAAGACCAGCATCACCACCATCGACGCCAGAATCGCAAGCGTCACCCCGATGTACTTTCCAACGACCAGAACCGGTCGCGAGACGGGCTTCGAGATGATCGTGAGGACCGTCTTGTTCTCGATCTCGCGGCTCATCGCCGCTGTCGCCAGGAAACCCGCCAGAATCGTGCCCACGACGAACACCGTCGCAAGCCCGATGTCAAAGAGGAGCTTGGTGTCTCCCGAAACCTCCGAGGAGTCCATCTGACCCATCGAGAAGTTGCTGTTCCACGTGTTGAAGAGCTGGAGCAGGCCGCTGATGAGGATCAGGATCAGGACAAAGGGCTGGCGCACGCTCTCGACGAACGTGTTCCGGGCGATGGTGTAGGTCTGGACAATCATGTCGTGTCTGTCGCGGAGGCTCTGGACGCGCGGTCCAAAGGAGGCACGGCCGGCTCAGGATCGCCCCGCGCATCGGCGTCGGAGCTCTTGATCGGAACGACGATACGGGCGCAAGGGTACTCAGGCGGGTGGTGGCATCCGTGACGCACCCTCATCATCGCAGAACGCGGCCCGACTTTCCGAGAACGAACAATCTTGTCGGAAGAGGATCGAACATAGGGACGGATCAAGCGTACATCAACCGCAACGCGAGGTCGGGGCACCCTGTACCATGCCCCGGCGCGGCCTCTCCATCCCCGCCTGGAAGCGAACCCAGACCGTCGGAGTGGAAAGCTGGCGCCGGACATGGCACAATACCCCGCTCCCCTCTTGCGGGTTCGCGCGGCACGCCGGTGATTCGTCCGGATCGTCCCAGATGATCCGGTTGAAGGACTCGGATCCGGCGTCTCGGGTTGGGTTCGGCACGTGGCTCCCCGCGGGACCTGTGCCGATCGTGTTCCGGGCGAGTGCCCGGCGGGTGGAGTCTCGCGGCTATTCTGGCCGCGGGTTTGGATCGTGTGTTGTGAGGGAGGGTCGGGTTGGTGGTGGCAGTCGGGCGGCCGCAAGGTCGTTCTGAAGCCAAGTGGTCTCGGTGCCTTGATTGCTCCAGTCCTCACCGAGGCCGCGACGGTCTGAAAGGGTAGCGACGACCGCCTGTCGCTCCCTCTGGTGGCTCCCGGTGGGCCCGGCCGGTCCGGAGTACCTTAAGGGTGCTCGTCACGGGGCTGGCGACAGGTCGGTGGTGTCTGAGTTGGTCGTGCCTCGTGCTTGGTACTCCGTGAACTTATCCGTGTGTCCTTCGAACGTTCCAATCCTCAGCGTGTCGGTGCTCCTGATCCCTGGTCCCTGCGGCATCTGAGGATTCATCCTGATCGACTTCGAAAGCTCCTGTCTCGTACTGGAATTGACTGCGTTGTCCCGGTCCTTTCTTGCACCTCCTAATGCGTCCTGACACGTCCGCCCGGCTTGGTCTAGCGGCGGCTTCTCCAGAGGGCTTATGCGGGCTGATTACCTCACCTATCAACGAGCCACGAGCGTCGCGGTGCAGGGCCTTGTCCTGCAGGTGCTTACGTCGGTGGGGCTCTTCTCCTACGGACTGATCTCGCACGACCACGCCGCCACCACGATGGCTGGATACGTGGCCGTGGGGGTGCTGGTCTGGCTGGCGTTGGTGATCGTCTACGACCAGCACCGGCGCGAACGGATCGAGGCAATCGAGGTCGAGGCGATGGCCAAGACCCCGCTGGCCGGCACCTCCGTTTTTGAAGGGCAGGACGAGTTCCGCCCCGCCGCACGTCGTCTCGCCGGGCTCCACAAGTTCTTCGTCCCCGTTGTCAGCCTGGTGGTGGCCCTGCTCCTGATCGTCTGGAGCCTCTGGCGGTTCTTCGGTTCCGGTCGCGAGCTCGTCTCCCCGGACCAGTTCAGTCCGTCCCGCAGCATGGGCTGGGGCCTGGGTGTCGGGCTCATGACGGCGGTGGTGGGGTTCCTCATGGCCCGCTACTCGGCCGGCATGGCCAAGCAGCCCGCCTGGGCGAGCCTGCGATCGGGTGCTGCCGTGGCGGTTGGCAGCTCGCTCATGGGCCTGATCCTCGCGATCGGCCACTTCGTCGACTTCATCGGCCCCGACATCGTCTCGCGTTTCCTTGTCGTTGTTGCGCCCGCAGTCATCTTCATCCTCGGCGTCGAGGTTGTCCTTAACTTCATTCTTGGTGCTTATCGCCCGCGCAAGGCCGGGGAAATGCCCCGCCCCGCCTTCGAGTCGCGCCTCCTGAGCTTTGCCGCGGCCCCTGACCGTATCGCGCAGTCCATCAGCGAGGCCATCAACTATCAGCTCGGCTTCGACGTGACGGGCGGCTGGTTCTACCAGCTTCTCCGTCGCACCATGGTCTTCCTGGTCGCCGCCTTCCTCGTGGTGCTGGTGGCGCTCTCCTGCATCGCCATCGTCGAGCCGCACCAGCGTGCCCTCGTCCTCCGCTTCGGCCAGCCTATCCGCGAGGTCGGACCCGGCCTGACCCTCAAGGCCCCCTGGCCGATCGACTCTCTCTACGTCCCCGAGTACTTCACCCGCGACGAGCGCGGCCGCCAGCGCGTGGTCGATCGCACCGTCACCGGCATCCGAACGATCCAGCTCGGCACCCAGCCCCCGGCCACCGCCGAGCCCATCCTCTGGACCAACGACCACCTCGGCGAGGAGGTCTTCCAGTACGTTCGCGCCGGGACCGGCGGCGAGGGTGAGCTCGCGGACCTTGCGATCGTCTCTGTCGAGTTGCCGATGGCCTTCATCGTCGACGACGTTCGCCGCTTCGACGAACTGGCACCCCCGCAGCTCCGCGACGAGCTCCTTGCCTCCGTCGCCCGTCGCGAGGTGCGAGGTTTCTTCCAGACACTCACGCTCGACCAGGTCCTCGGCGGCGAGCGCAAGGCCCTCTCCGAACAGCTTCAGGTCCGCATCCAGCGCGCCTTCGACGCTATCCCCGGACCCGACGGCACTCCCGCGGGCGCGGGCGTCAAGGTCGTCTCGGTGCGACTGGCTGCCGTCCACCCGCCCAAGGAGACCGCCGCCGCCTTCGAGACTCCGGTCCAGGCTGACCAGAACCTCCAGGCACGCATCGAGTCTGCCCAGACTGATGCGATCCGCGTCCAGACTGAGGCGGTTGGTGACGTCAAGCTCGCGGAGCAGATTGTCCGCGAGCTGGATGAGCTGGATCGCCTGACCAGCGCGAAGGCCCCCAACTCCGCGATCATCGAGCAGGAACTCAAGCTGCAGAAGCTGATCGAGTCCGGTGGCGGCTCGTCGGCGGTTGCCCTCTCCGAGGCTCGCGCCGAGCGCTGGCGGGCCCACATGACGGCCCGAGCCGCCGCTGCCCGCTTCGCGGGGCAGAGCGCCCTCTACGACGCCGCGCCAGGTGTCTTCAAGCTTCGCGTCTACTACGAGGCGCTCGCCGAGGCGATGAAGAACTCCCGTCTCTTCGTGGTCTCTGATCCCGAGCGCACCCGCGTCGACGTGGACCTGCACGACAAGGACTTCGGGACAGATCTCTTCCGTGACGCCGCTCAGGGCAGCAGCCCCGACGGCAGCTGAGCATCATGATCGGCCGCCGTGTGGCGGCGGGTGTCCCTCGGGCCCCCGGTTGGTCGGTGTCGGATGGATGTGGCCTCGGCAATCTGCCCCGGCCGGTGCGAAGTGCGAGACAACCAGCGAACCCGGCAATAGGTGCCGACGTTCGACCTTTGGAGGCTCTGGACTGTGCAACGGATCATCTCCTGGATCCTGACCTTCGGTGTGGCGGCCGTGCTCCTCGCGGCGCTGCTTTCCTACGTCTTCATGTTCACCGTCCGCTTCACCGAGACCGCCGTCGTGACGCGATGGGGCAAGGCAGACGAGAACAGCGTCATCGACGGCCGCACCCAGGCCGGCGCCCACTGGGACATCCGTCCCTACCCCATCCGGCGCGTGACCAAGTACGACGGCCGCGTCCGCTGGATCTCGATCAAGCTCGAGACGCAGCAGACCGCCGACAACAAGCAGGTCGTCGTCGAGGCCTTCTGCACCTGGCGCGTCGACAACGCGCTCAAGTTCTTCCAGACGTTCGGCAACCGAGGCGAGCGCCCCGAAGAGCACTTCCGCGCTGCCCAGGACATGCTCACGAGCAATCTCCGCGCGACCATGGCCCTCGTCAGCCAGTACCGGCTCGAGGATCTCTTCACCGCCGGCGCAGACGGTGGCCGGATCCCCGAACTCGAGAAGGCCCTCCTCGCCGCGCTCCGCTCCGGCACCACCGCCGATCGCAAGAGCCTCGCCGACTTCGGCATCGCCGTGGTCGACGTGGGCATCACCCGCGTCCTCCTCCCTGAGCAGACCACGAAGACGGTCTTTGATCGCATGCGGGCCCGCGCCGAGCGTCTCGCTCAGGAGACCGACAGCCGCGGTGCGAGCCTCGCCCAGAAGATCCGGGCCGATGCCGAGCGCGACGCCAACCGCATCCGCCGATTCTCTGAGCGCCTCGCCCAGGACATTCGCAGCCGCGGCGAGCTCGAGGCCACGCCCTTCCTCGCCCAGATGAACACGAACCAGGAACTGGCCAAGTTCCTCCAGACGATGGACTTCATCAAGTCGAGCTACGCCAAGTCCACCACGCTCGTCCTCTCCGGCTCAACCCCCGGCGTTCGGATGCTCTTCCCCGATGCCACAGAGGGCCTTCGCTCCGGTGAGATCCCCGCCGTGATCGGCGGCTCCGAGTGGGCCGCCCGGCGCGCCGAGCCGACCGAGCCTGCCGGCACGCTCGCGCCCAACGCACCAGCGAGCACCACCGACCGCGCCCCGGGGGGAGGCCGCTGATGCACACCGATCCCATCCGTCACATCCTCCGTGACGCGGGTGGCGCCGAGGATCCGCCCGGCGGTCTCCCGTCCGGAGGTGCCGCACCCGGCACCCCGCGTCGCGCCGGCTCGCTCACGCTCCGCGACTCCGCGTCGCGCCAGGGTGGCGACGACGCCTCGACCATGCTCGATCCCGCCAACCAGTCCCTCGCCGACGCGCTGCGTGTCATGCTCGGACTGGTCAAGATCGGCATGTTCGTCCTCGTCGGCCTCTTCCTCCTGAGCAACCTCACCACCATCAAGGAAGGCGAACGCGGCGTCGAGCTCATGCTCGGCCGCATCTCCCGTCAGGAGCTCGAGCCCGGCACCCGCTGGACATGGCCCTTCCCAATCGGTGAGGTTGTCCGCGTCGACCAGGGCTTCCGCGAGATCACCCTCGAGAAGCCCTTCTGGGTCTATGTTCCAGAGGGCACCGTTGACCCTTCGCCCGACAAGCTCATGGCCCAGCCGACTCTCAAGCCCGACCAGGGGGGCTCCGGCTCGGTCCTCACTGCCGACGGCAACATCGCCCACACTCAGTGGAAGGTCGGCTTCTTCCGCACCGACGTGGCGAAGTACTCGCAGAACGTCCTCCCCAGCGACGAGGAGAACATCGTCCGTGCTGCCGCGATGCGCGGCGTGGTGCAGGCCGTCGCCGCCGTCACCATCGATGACCTCCTCAAGCAGTCCGGTGAGGGCGTCTCAACCGTCGCCGCACGGGCGAAGCAGATTGCCCAGGAAACGCTCGACAGGTTCGAGTCCGGCATCCAGATCCAGAACATGTCGATGACGGCGGTGATCCCGCCCTTGGCCGTCCGCAACGACTTCAACCGCTCCCAGCAGGCCACCACCCGCGCCGCCCAGCAGATCGAGGAAGCACGCCGCGACGGCGCCAAGACGCTCCTGCAGACCGTCGGCGACGCGAAGGGCTACCTCGTCCTCTATCTGAACCGCTACGAGGAAGCTATCGCCCGCAAGGACGACAAGGAAGCCGCCCGCATCCTCACCGTGATCGACGCGCTTCTCACGGGCGAAAAGGTCGCCGTCACGGGAGGCACCGTCGAGCTCGCCGGCACGCCCGCGACGCTCCCCGATGCGGAGGTTCAGGGAATGGCCGGCGGCGAGGTCGCCAACATGCTCGCCGAGGCCCAGGCCTACCGCGCCAGCGTCGTCAACACCAGCAAGAGCCAACTGACCCGCTACGAGGCCAAGCTCGGCCAGTTCCGCGCCAACCCGCTCGTCATGGTCCAGCGCGAGTGGACCGAGTCTGTTGCCGCGTTCATGGGACGCGACAGCGTGCAGGTCATGCTGCTTCCGCCCGGCTCCCAACTCGCAAACCTGCTGCTCAACCGTGATCCCGACGCGATGCGGGCCGCCGAGATCGCCCGCAAGCGACGCGAGCAGACCGAGACCGAGCGTCAGCGCCTCGAGCAGCTCCGTCGCGATCAGTTCCAGACGCAGACGGGCCTGCAGGAGGCGCCGAGCTAAAGCGCCCGTCCTGCGCCCGGGCTGGCGAACGTCGCCATTTCCCGGGGCTCGTCTGGAGGCAGCGCATCAGGGTCCGGTGGGTTGTCCGGTTCGTTCGCGTGTGTTGGCTGAGAGGATCGCGCATGAGCATCCGTAGTGGCGGCGAGTCTATCGGCGCGGGCGTGGTCGTCTGCCAGCAGGTCAGCAAGACGTTCCACGACTTCTGGATGCGTGATCGCGCCCGCGCGGTCACCAACCTCTCCTTCGAGATCAGGCCTCGAGAGATCTTCGGCCTCCTGGGCCCTAATGGCTCGGGAAAGAGCACCACGATCAAGATGATCCTCGGGCTCCTCCGCCCAAGCTCGGGCCGGCTCGCGGTGTTCGGGAAGCCGCCCACCGACGTCTCGGTCAAGAGCCGGATCGGCTACCTCCCCGAGGAGTCGTACCTCTACGGATTCCTCAACGCACGGGAGACCCTGGAGTACTACGCCAAGCTCTTCGAGATCGACCGGCGAACACGCGAACGCCGCATCGACGAGCTCCTCGACATGCTCGGCCTCGCCGGCGCACAGTTCAGGCCTGTGCGCGAGTATTCCAAGGGCATGCAGCGTCGAATCGGCCTCGCGCAGGCCCTCATCAACGATCCTGACCTCCTCATCCTCGACGAGCCCACCACCGGCCTTGATCCCATCGGCACACGCCAGGTTAAGGAACTCATCATCGAGCTCGGCCGGCGCGGAAAGACCGTCCTCCTCTCCAGCCACCTCCTCGCCGATGTCGAGGATTGCGTCGATCGCCTCATCATCCTTTACGGTGGCCAGAAGCGCGCCGAGGGCACGTGCGACGAGCTCCTGGTCACGCAGTCCCGCACCACCATCGAGACCGACACGCTCGACGACGCCACCATCGCTGAGGTCGATCGCATCGTCCGCGCCCGCACGAATGGTGTCGGTGGGCTTCTCCGCGTCGGCAAGCCCAGGCAGACGCTCGAGCAGCTCTTCCTCGACATCGTTGAGCGTGCGAAGGGTGAGCAACTCACCACCTCCGGCGCCACCTCAGGCGGCCAGACCGCCGCCTTCCTCCGCGCCTCCGAGGCCGAAGGGGAGTCCCTCATCGACGCCCTGGTCAAGGCCAAGGACGAGCCCTCGCCGAAGCCCGCCCCGCAGCCGGTCCAGGCTGCCGCGCCCGCCCCGGGACCGGCCGCCGCGTCTGCGAGCGACGCCCCGCTGATCGACGCACTCGTCTCGGGCAAGCTCGCGGCACCCCCGGCCCCCGCGCAGCCAGCCATGCCGCCCCCGCCGCCGGCTCCGATGCCAAAGAACGAGGGTGTTGACACCAGCGTGATCGGATCTCTCTTGGGTGGCAACGGCGCTGGCGGTTCCGGACCTTCCGGATCTCCGCCCGGCTCCTCATCGCGAGGTGGCTCGTGAAGTGGCGTGAGTGGATCGGCAAGCTCGACTACCTCCAGCAGACGCTGTGGTTCAAGGTCGCCGCGTCCGTGGTGGTCGTGCTGATCGGGCTGGCAACGCTCCTCTCGATCACGGTTGCGCGCGCGGCCGCCCTTCCCGCCCCCACATCCTCGCCGGCCCAGAGCGCGCCCGCCTCCCCGGCGTCCACTCCAGCCACGCCTTCCTCGTCCACGGACGCCGGGACACCCTCGCCCGCCGCCACGCCGACCGCCGATGAGGTCGCCGCCAGAGCCGCCGCCGACGCCATCGCCGAGATCCTGGCCGGCGGCAGCGACACCACCTCCGCCGCTATCGGCATCGGCCTTGGTGTCGCCGTCGGTCTCGTGGTCGTCTGGCTCGGCCTGGCACTGACCTACCTGGCCCTCGGGATCGTCGCAGTCGGCATCGCCGCACTGCTTCCCCTCGTGGGCGTCTCTCGCGATGTCGCCCAGCTGGGACTGGGAGCCCTCGCGCTCGGTGCCGCGTTCATCGCGCTCATGCGCGGCGCTCGGATGCTCCTCTTCTACCCGCACCCGATCGTCGCCCTCGCGAGGCACGTTCTTGACGAGGCCGTGCGCATGCGGGTGTCCGCCGTCTTCGTGGTCCTGCTCATCTTCGCGATGGCATCCCTCCCCGGACTGCTCGACGATACCCAGCCCCTGCGCTACCGCGTGCAGAGCTTCCTGCAGTACGCTACCGGCGGCATCTTCTGGCTCATCGCCCTCCTCATCATCCTGTTCAGCGTCGCAACAGTCACCTTCGATCAGCGCGACCGCACCATCTGGCAGACGATGACCAAGCCAGTGTCTCCGCTCTCCTACGTGCTCGGAAAGTGGCTGGGGCTCGCGGTCCTCTCGGCAGTCCTGCTCTCCGTCTGCGGCGCGGGCGTGTTCCTGTTCACCGGTTACCTCCGTGCCCAGCCCGCCCTCGGCGAGCGGGTCGCCTTCGTCAGCCGCGGCGAGGAGGAAATCTCCGAGGATCGCTTCATCCTCGAGACCCAGGTCCTGACCGCCCGCCGCACCGTCGAAGCCCGCGGCGCACCGATCATCGAGGAAGCCTTCGAGAAGAACGTCCGCGAGAAGGTCGCGGCAGAGATGGCCCGCCTCGGCGATCTCTCAAACGATCCTGCCGAACGCCGCTTCCGCGAGCAGTTCCTTGACGAGAAGATCCGCTCCGACCTCAGGAAGAACGTCGAAGCCTCCTATCGCTACATCCCCCCCGCTCAGGCCCAGGTCTATGTCTTCGAGGGCCTCCAGGACGCGCGATCCTCCGGACGTCCGCTCGTCTTCCGCTTCCGTGTCGACTCCGGCGTCAACGCGCCAGACGCTACCCGCGTGGTCTCGTTCGCCTTCCGTGGCGGCGAGGTCGTTGTCCGGAAGCTCCCCCCCGGGCAGTTCTCGACCTTCCCGATCCTCGCGTCCGCCATCGATGCCAACGGCACCGTCGAGGTCCAGATCTTCAATGGCGATGTCACGCAGGACCTCATCAACCCGGAAGGAATCTCCTTCCCCAAGGACGGCCTCCAGATCTCCTTCGCCGTCGGCACCTACCGCGTCAACTTCCTTCGCGTGATGGCGGTGCTCTGGGTCAAGCTCGCCTTCCTCGCGATGGTGGGGGTGGCGCTGGGGACATTCCTTTCTTTCCCGGTCGCGACGTTGGTGGCCCTCACCGTCTTCTTCGCCGCAGAGGGGGCAGGATTCCTGACGGCGGCGCTTGAGAACTTCTGGACCGAGGATGCTCAGGGTCAGACGATGTACTTCAACACTGCGGTGGCTTTCGTCGCGGAGTGGATCGCGTGGGCCTTCCGAACGTACTCCGACCTCCGCCCCACCGAACGCCTCGTGGAGGGCAAGCTCCTGGCCTGGAGCGAGGTCGCCTACGGCACGATGGTTCTCGGCATCTGGACCGTCATCCTGTACGTCTTGGGTGTTCTGGTCTTTGCCCGCCGCGAATTGGCGATCTACTCCGGGCACTCATGACGTACGAGTGGTGAAGGGTCTCTCCTTGTGCTTCGTCCCGTCGGGGCTCCTGCTGCTGATCTTTGAGGGCATGACATGACGCGCGACACGCGAACCCAACTGATCGCTTTCGTCAGCATGCTCTTCTTCCTGGGAGCATCGACGGCGCTTGCCGTCTCCCTCAGCGGGATGCTCGGCCGGTACAAGCTCACCTACGCCGACCGCGCCGAGGAGGGCCAGCCTCGCGAGGTCGCGCTTGGCATCGCCATGGGCGCGTTCCGCGGCATCTTCGTCAACTTTCTGTGGATGCGCGCCAACGACATGAAGGAGGCAGGCAAGTTCTACGAGGCCGTCCAGCTTGCACGCACCATCACCAAGCTGCAGCCCCGCTTCCCGCGCGTCTGGGTCTTCCACGCCTGGAACCTCGCGTACAACATCTCTGTTCAGACCCAGACCCCGGAGGAGCGCTGGCAGTGGGTGAACCGGGGTGTCGAGCTACTCCGCGACGAGGGCATCCCAGCAAATCCCAACGACATGCTCCTGCACAAGGAGCTCGGCTGGATCTTCCTCCACAAGATCGGCGGCTTCACCGACGATGCCAACCCCATCTACAAGCGCGCCCTTGCTCAGGAGTGGACCATCGCCCTCGGCCCCCCGCCTACGCGCACCGCCGCCGATCGCGACCGCGACCACGCGATCAGAACCTTCTCGACCTGGCTCGACCAGTTCGTCACGGCCCCCGACACGCTCGACGAGCTCATCAAGGCCCAGCCTGCTGTCAAGGACCTCGTCGCCCGGATCCGCGAGATCGGCGTTGAGCCCGGCTGGGATCTTCTCGGCCGATACGAGCTCTGGTCTCACATGCAGAAGTCCAGCCAGCGTGACTTCTTCTCGCAGGCCATCGGCCAGAAGACCCAGAGCGTCGGTGCCCTCATGGCCGACCCGCAGTTCAGGGAGGCCTGGCCCGCTCTCCTCGCACACCTGCGCCGCCGCATCCTCATCGACAAGTACCACATGGAGCCCGAGCGCATGCAGCGCTACACCGACAAGTTCGGGCCCATCGACTGGCGCCACCACGCCGCCCACGCCCTCTACTGGGCCCAGCGGGGCGTCGATGTCGGCCTCACCCGCTGGACCGAGTACAACAAGCGCGACTACGACTTCATCAACACCGACCGCATCGTGGCCCAGGCGGTCCAGGACCTCTTCCGCTCCGGCGAGGTCTACTTCGACTTCTTCTCCTCCATGATCCCCAACCGCTACACGATGCTCCAGGGCGTCCCCAACGCCCACTTCGTCCAGGCCTACGGCGACATCATCGATGAGCAGCGGGAGCGCTCTTTCGTCGATGCCACAGACGCCCGAGGCTTCAGCCCCCTCTCCGCCGGCTACGAGAACTTCCTTCGTGACGCGGTGATGTTCTTCTACCGCCGCAACGACCTCAAGACCGCAGAGTACTGGCTCACGCGACTGCGCAACTTCCCCGCCGCCAATCTCAACGACCAGGAGCGCCGCGACCTCACCAGCAGGCCCATCTCGGAGTTCGTCGCCAAGGAGCTCGCCACCCGCCTCTCCTCACCCAGCGTCATGATCAACCAGGTCTCCGGTTCAATCATGGCCGCCTTCTCCAGCGGCCTTCTCGCCGGCGATCAGGAGATTTTCCTCTCCCAGATGGACTTCGCCAAGAAGGCCCACCGCTACTACATGGAGCAGCAGGTGCGTCGCACCGTCGTCGGCGGCGAGGGCATCCAGCGAATGGAACAGATGGACGCTGACTTCCGCGTTGTCTCCGGTGTTCTCTTCGCACAGTTCATGCAGACCCTCGGCCTCGACGACGCCGAACGCGTCTTCGATATGGCTCCCAATGACCTGCGCCAGTGGGCCTACGGACCCCTCGAGGACCTCTTCCGCCTGCCCCTCGACAACGCCATCAAGCAGGCCGGCCCAGACTCCAAGATCCGCGGCTTCAACGAGATCTTCCCCGAGCCCAAGGACATGGCCGAGTTCCGCACCATGATGGAAGCCATGATGCGTGAGCGCGGCGGCCAGGGTTCGGGCGTCGAGCAGAAATAGCCGCCGCCGCACGCCCATCCGCGCATCGTCGTGGCCCTGCACGCCATCTCTGCTCGTTGAGGCGCCCGCTCGCACTGATGCTGAAATCCGCGCACCGACCTCAACGCTCTATCCCAGCATGTGCGTCAAGACCGCCGCCTGTGCGTGCAGCCTGTTCTCTGCCTGGTCGTACACGATCGCGCTCGCCGAGTCGATGACCTCATCGGTGACTTCGACGCCGCGCTGCGCCGGCAGGCAGTGCATGAACAGCGATGGCCCCGCCAGCCCCTTGCTTGCCAGCGCCATCAGATCCGCGTTTACCTGGTACTTCGCGAATGCCTTCCGGCGCTTCCCCGCCTGGTCCGCCTGACCCATCGACGCCCACACATCCGTGTACACCGCGTGGTGATTCTCAACCGCCTTCGGATCGTTCGACAGCCTCAGCGTCGAGCCCGAAGTCGTGGTGAGCGCGGCACACTCGCCCAGCACATCGCTCTGTGGCTCATACCCCGCCGGCGACACCACCGTCATGTCCACGCCAAGCACGCACGCCGCCTGCATCAGCGAGTGGCACACGTTGTTCCCGTCGCCGATGTACGCCAGCCTCAACCGGTCGCCATTCGGACGCAGCCCCCCCGGCCGTTCCCACAGCGTGAAGAGGTCCGCCAGCGACTGGCACGGATGGAACCGGTCCGACAGCGCATTGATCACCGGCACGCGGCTGACCTCTGCGAGCTCATCCAGCAGCTTCTGGCTGTACACCCGCGCGATGATGCAATCGACCCACCGTTCCAGGTTCTTGGCGTAGTCACGGATCGACTCCCGCTCACCCAGCCGCTGCTGGCTGTGGTCCATGTAGATCGCCGTGCCGCCCAGCTTCGCGATGCCGATCTCGAACGTCATCCGCGTCCGCAGCGAGGCCTTTTCAAAGAGCAGCACCGCGCTCTTACCAGCCAGCGTCTGCGGCCATGCACCCTTCGTCGCCTTGAGCGACCTGGCCGTCTCGAACACCTCCAGCACCGCCTCCTGGGACAGCCCCGTCAGCGTCGTCAGGTCACGCCCGCGAAGGTCCGCCGCGCGCAGGATCGTCGGCCGGGGGATATGACGGGAAACCAGGTCCGCGGGAACGGCGGGCGTGCTCGGCATGGGTAGTCTTCCAGAGCCGCCATCGCGGCGGCCTGCGTTGCGAAAGAGGAGCTTCAGACCGGGAGAATACGCGTTCCAGGATGCGGCGCACCGGGCGTCGCGATCCGCGAGAGCTCCACCAGCGCGTTGCTGGCCCCGCCCGACATAATCACCACCGGCGCGCCGCTTGCCCGTGCCACCGCAACGGCGGCACGCACCTTCGGAACCATCCCGCCCGAGATCACGCCAGACGCCACGAGCGCCTCGACCCGTCCCGCGTCAAGCTCGGGGATGATCTTCTTCTCCGCGTCCAGAACTCCGGGCACATCTGTCACCAGCACCAGCCCCGCCGCCCCGACCACGCGCGCCACGCCCGCCGCGGCGTCGTCCGCGTTCACGTTCAGGAACTGTCCCTGGAAGTCGATCCCGATCGAGCTCACGACAGGCAGGAACCTCTCCCGCAGCAGCGTGCTCAGCAGGTTGAGCTGATCCGTCGGACGACCGGCCTGGTAGGGCACCGGCTCACCCACGAGCCCGGGATCGAACGACAAACCTGTCGCACGCCGCGTCGGAACCGCGTCCGCGTCACCAAGGCAAAGCCCCACCGCGCCGATGTTCAGCCTCAGCAGTTCCCCGACGAGCCGCTTGTTCATCGTTCCCGCGAGCACGCCCACGATCTGGTCCAGCTGCTCCGGCGGCGTGATCCGGATGCCTTCGCGCCGCTCCGTCGCCATCCCCAGCCGCTCCAACTGCCGGTCCACCGCGCGACCGCCACCATGCACCAGCACCACGCCCGCGTCATGCTCCAGGTGCAGGTCCGCGATCGCTTCCAGCAGCGCGGGCGCCACCGACGGATCCTCCAGCGTGGCGCCGCCCACCTTCACCACGATCGGCCCCATCCGCGCGCTATCAGGCGGCATGTGCGACAGCCCCGACGCATCCGCAAGCTCACTCCCAGGTACCGGCGGTGGTGTCATCGTGCCGCCTCGCCAGTGGGGGCCTCCTGCCTGCCGCAGAGTGCCGTTGCCTCGTCAAGTCCCATGCGGATGTTCATGCACTGCACCGCCTGTCCGGATGCACCTTTCGTCAGATTGTCGATCGCGCTCACGATGATCGCGTGCCCCCATGTCTCGTCCGCCGCCACCCCGATATCGCAGAAGTTGGTTGTCCGCACGTCCCCGACGCTCGGGAAGAGGCCCCGCGGCAGGATCCGCACGAACCGCTCCCCCGCATACGCACTGCCCAGCGTCTCTCGCACCCGCGCCTCCGTCCACCCTGGCGCCAGATCAACATGGATCGTGCTCAGGATCCCCCGCTCGTAAGGCCCAAGGTGCGGCGTGAACAGCGTCGCCGCGCCTGTGTACGCATCAATCTCCGGCTGGTGCCGGTGCTTGAACACGCCATAAGCCGATTGCGACACCTCGCAGAACAGGAGCCGCTGCTCGGCCTTCCGACCCGCCCCGCTCACGCCTGAGGTTGAGTCGATGATCGGCCGCCTCACACGCCCCGCCCCGTCACTTGCCAGAGCACCCGCCCGCACCAGCGGCATCAGCGGCAGGATCGCCGAGGTCGGATAGCACCCCGGCACGGCAATCAGGTTCGCCCCACGGATCTGTTCCCGGTGCATTTCCGGCAACCCATACACCGCCCGCGCCAGCAGCTCCGGCGCACCATGCTCGAACCCATAGAACGCCGGATACAGCGCCGCATCCCGAAGCCGGAACGCCGCCGACAGATCGAGCACCACCGCTCCGCCCGCGAGCAGCCCCGGCACCAGCTCCACACTCGCCTCGTGCGGCGTCGCGAGAAACACGACATCAGGCCGGCACGCCAGAATCTCGCTCGCCCCACCCGGCAGCAGCGGCAGATCCAGCACGCCCCGGAACCGGGGAAACACGTCTCCAAACTGCTGGGGCGACGCGCCATCACGCCGCGACGAGCCGAACAGCCCAACCACCGCCACATGCGGATGCCGCATCAGCAGGGTCACAAGCTCGGCACCGCTGTAGCCCGCCGCACCAACGATGGCCACGCGAACAGATGAACGCATAGGAGTCGAGTATAGATCAACACCGCGAGCAGAGGTGTCAAGGGAGGCACCAAGGAGCACTGGCCTTCTCCCGACGCTGCCTCCCCAGATCAGCGTGTCACACTGTGCAGCGCCTTATCCAGCCACGCCTCCGCGCGCGCCGCCTGGGCCCGCGCCGCCACCCACTGCGCCTCCGCCGCACGCTGGCAGAACCACCACAGTGCCGCCTTGCCCGCCACGTCCATCGCCGGCGGCAGCCTCTTCACCAGTCGCACCATCCACGCGGGTGCATGCTGCCTGATCAGCCGATCCTCGAAGCTCACGAAGAACTCGACCCGCCCCGGATCGCCCTGTCGCCCCGCACGTCCGGCAAGCTGGCGGTCAACCCGCGCCTCGTCGTGGCGCTCCGTTGCGATCACGAGCAGACCTCCGAGCGCCCGGGTCGCTTCAGTCAACCGGATATCGGTCCCGCGTCCGGCCATGTTCGTCGCGACCGTCACATGCCCGAGCTCTCCGGCGGTCTCGACGATCCCAGCCTCGCGGACCTCCTGATTCGCATTCAGCAGCTGGCACACCACGCCCCGGGCCCCCAGCATCGCCGCGAGCTTCTCCGAGGCTGTCACGCTCCATGTTCCCACCAGCACAGGCCGCCCCGTCGCCTGCACGTTCACCACGCGCTCCGCGACCGCCTCCAGCTTCTCGGCCTCCGTGTCAAAGACGCGGTCCGTTGCACGCGTCCGGCGCACCTTCCGATGCGTCGGGATCGCCACGACCGGCATCCGGTACCACTCGTACATCTCGTGCGAAACCTCCCGTGCCGTCCCCGTCATGCCCGCCAGCCGAGCGTACCGCTGAAAGAACCCCTGGTAGCTCGTGCGCGCCGCCACCTGGTTTTCCGGCGTGAGCTTCACGCCCTCCTTGGCCTGCACCGCCTGATGCAGCCCGAGCTGCCACTGCCGCCCCGGCAGGATCCGCCCTGTCGAGCGGTCCACGATCAGCACCTCCCCATCGCGCACCACGTAGTCCTCGCCGCGGATGTAGAACTCCCGCGCACCCAGCGCCAGGCACATCAATTCTTCCCGACGCCGCGGCCCCGCCCAGAACGCCGGCAGCGTTCCTTCCTCCTCCACGAGCTTCGCCAGCTTCGAACGCCCCTGCTCGGTCATCTCAACGCGCCGTCGCACAGCATCGAGCCTGTAGTCCGCGCCCGCTGTGAATCGCTGCGCCAGGAGGGTCGCGATCCGGATGTGCGCCTCGCCCTCGCCCTCTTGCCCCGGAGATGCGATGATCGCGGGCGTGATCGCATCGTCGATCAGCACGCTGTCGGCCTCGTCCACGATCGCCGAGTAGAGCCCGCGCTGCACCACCAGTCGTCCCCAGTCCCCCCCGCTCGCCCCGCACAGCTGGTCCAGCAGCAGCCCAGCCAGCCGCGGCTGCAGTGGTGCACACAGCCGGTCCCGCAGATGGTCGAATACGATCTGCTTGTCCGCCGCATACGTCACGTCCTTCAGATACGCCTCGCGACGTTCCAGCGGCGTCGAGCCTTCCTGCAGAACGCCGACGCTCACGCCCAGACGCCGGAAGGCCGGAAGTGTCGTCGCCGCGTCGCGTCGCGCGAGGTAGTCGTTCACCGTGATGACGTGCACGCCCCGCCCCAGCCACCCATCAATCGCGGCGGGGAGAATCGCCGTCACGGTCTTCCCTTCGCCCGTCGCCAGCTCCGCGCAGCACCCATCGCTGAGCGCCAGCGCACCGATCACCTGCTCGGGATGCAGCGAGAGCCCGAGCTCGCGCCGGATCACCTCATACCCCACCGCGAACGCACGGTCCACCGCCAGCGGCTGGTCCCGCTCCACCACGGCCTGCGCCCGCACCACCCCGATCTGCTCGTCCAGGGCTGCCTCGCCCAGACGCTCCAGCTCGCGGGCCGCGTGCATGATCGCCCGCGCCCGCACCCAGTCCAGCCGACGAGCCCTTTGCCGACGCCACCACCCCCACACCCGCTCCCCGACAACGTCCATGCCCTTCGCGGGCTGCCGCCGCTCAAAACCGCCAACCACCGCCGGCCAGAGCGACATTCGTGTCGGAGCCGTCCCGCCCAGCCAGCGCGATGGGTTCAGCACGCGCGTCATGACGTCGCCTTCTCGCTCAGGTACTGGCGCAGCCGTCGGTACCACTGCGAGGCCAGCGGAGTCGCGGGTGTCGCAAATCGCACCACAGCCCGAAGCCCGGGACGCCACGACGACGCCATCGGCCCCTCCTCGGGAGCCATCTCAATCACGAACTGCGGCGTCACGGTCCTCATCCCGCTCGTGTCTGCCGGGTCAACCAGCACGTCGCCGCCCCCCTGCGTCGTCAGCGCCATCGGCACGCCCTGCTGCGAGCCGGCCACGCCCTCACGCGTGATCGTGAGCGGCACGACCTTCCCCGCCTGGCCACGCAGCCGCGCACTCACACGCACGCTCGTGCCCGAGGGCCCGCCCCGGAAGACGTGCGCGTGCTCCCGGTCAGAGAGGATCGCACGGATCGTCAGCAGATCCAGCTGTTCGACGCTCCCGAGCAGCGCCCCGCGGTCCACGAATCGTCCCAGCATCAGCTGCGAGTCCACGGCGCCGCTCATCACCACCACCCCATCCGTCCGCGCCAGCACGGTCAGCCCATCCACCTGCGCCTGCACCCGCTCAAGCTCGGCCCGCGCCTCATCCACGCGCCGCTCAGCCACCAGGCGGTCCGTTGGTGAACCTCCCGACGCCACGTCCGCCACTGCCTGCGCCTGCGCCAAGCGAGCCGTCGCCTGCGCCAGCTCGTGAGTGAGGTCCGGGTTCTCGAGCCGCATCAGCGGCGTCCCCTTCGTCACGCGCTCCCCTGCCCGCACCAGCACCTCCGAGATCACCCCGGGGGCCGCCGGCCGGATCGGCTCGCTCACCGCCGCCTCCACAACGCCCGACGCATATGACGCCGCCGGCATCGGCACCGCCACCAGGAACAGCACGACGGCGCCCACGACGCCCCCCGTAAGCGCCAGCGACCGCGACCGCTTCCCAACCAGCGCGGGCGACGAGAAGAGCCACCCCAGCCCCTTCATCACCGGCCAGACAAGCCAGACACACGTGCCCACAACCGCCAGCAGTGCACCCAGCGTCAGGTACGTCGTGCTGGTCCACAGCAGCGACACAAGGAAAAACAGCACGAAGATCCGGTACGGGAACGCCAGTCCCGCGTGGGCAAACAACAGCCAGAACTCTCCCGAGCTCCTGACGGTGGGGGGCTTGGCACCGGCCACGCCAAACACCCATCGCTGCGTCAGGAACTTCCAGAGCTCGATCCCGCGCTGCGCGAGGTTGGGCGTCCCGGTAAGGTCCGCCAAGATGTAGTACCCGTCGTACCGAAGCAGCGGATTGAGATTGAAGAGCACGGTCGTGATGCCAGACAACACCATCGTCGTGTACAGCAGCGACCGTACCGCGCCTGGCTCACCCCAGTACGACCACACGATCGCGGCCATCGCCGCCACGCTCACTTCAAACAGCATCCCTCCCGCCGACACCACCACCCGCTTCCATACCTCCGGGAAACGCCACGCCGCCGACGTGTCGCAGTACGGAAACGGGAAGACGTATGCCATCAGGATCAACCCGATTTCCGTGCAACGTCCCCCCATCGCCTTTGTCGCGCACGCATGCCCCAACTCGTGCCACGCCCGGATCAGGATCAGCAGTCCCAGCACCAGCGGCACGTTCCCGGGGTCCAGCATCGAGTTGAACTGGCTCGCCAGCTCCCCCCGCGACACGAACACCCGGTAGAGCGCAAACGCCACCAGGCCGGCGAACAGCACCAGCGTCACGCGGGAGAAGAGCGGCCGGATCAGCCACGCGCACGCCTCCAGAGCACGCTCGGGATTCAGCAGCGGGATTACCAGTGACAGGCCCGAAGCCCGCCGCCGCAGCCGCCGGTTCTGGGCCTCGTCACGCCGTACCTGGATCATGTCCGGCGACAGCGGCGACTCCCCCGACAGCAGCCCGTAGAACTGCAGACGCGCCAGGATGTCGATGCACTCGCGCTGCGTCGGCCCGTCGTCGCCCAGCTGCGCGTTGCACGCCTGCCATGCCTCGTCGATCGTGCGCCGTCCATCCAGCAGCCCCACGAACAGATACCCCGCCGGCGTGAGCCGGTAGAACGACCCGCCCGCGGGCTCCTCGATGATGTACCAGTGCGAAGACGGCCCCAGCTGCCTCGTGACCCGGGCGTACGGACTCAGCCGGGCCCGCGTCGGCCCGACGCGATACCACAGGTCGCTGAATGTCCCCGCGAGGTCCACGCGCAGCGCCGACCCCACCAGGCTCTTCTGGCCGGTCTCACGCTGCGCCCTTGCCCTGCTCGATGGCTCTTCCATCACCACCACAGCCTCAGCCGCGCCTCATCGATCAGCGGATCAAGGAAGTCGGCCAGTAGCGTCGTCAGCCCATCCTCCAGCTTCACCGTGCCCGTCAGCCCCGGCCGCAGGAAGTTCGGATCAGGCTCCTCGATCACCTCGACCACCACCGTGTAGACGTTGGCCCCGCGCAGGACCTCCGCCGACGGATTGACCCGCACCACCCGCACCGGGATTTCAACGCCCGGCCGCGCACGCACGACAAGCTTCCCCTCCTGACCATCGCGCACCCGCCGGATAGCCCGCTCGCTCGCGCTCACGACGGCCTCGTGCCGCGTGCCGACGATCTCAAAGAGCGCCTGCGATGGCTCCAGCCGCGCGCCCACCGCCTGGTCCAGCTCGCCCTTCCCCACCAGCCCCGCCACCGGAGCCCGGATCTCGGCCCGCGCTATCTGGTCCGTAAGCAGCCGGACCGACGCCTCCTTCTCCTGAGTCTGAGCCTCCAGCACGCGGACCTTTCCGAGCTCCGCACGCGACAGCGCATCATCCCGCTGCGTCCGCAGCGACTCCACGCTCGCTCGCGCCTCCGCAAGCCGCGTCTCGAGCTCGGTCGTGTCCATGACCGCCAGCACCTGCCCCTCAGCGACCGCGTCCCCGGGCTGCACGAGGGTGCCCTTGAGGTATCCCACAAACGGCGGCGCCACGATCCGCGAAACCGTCGCCCGGACCTCCGCCGGCGCTGTCACGCGGTCCGGCACAGGCAGGATCGCGCTCACGAGCAAAGCCCCGCCCACCAGCAACCCCAGCGCCTTCGGACCCGTGTGGCGCGGTCCCACGAGCGCCGCCGCCAGATCCAGCGACCTGTCTCGCGTTACCGCGATAATCCCCCGGTCCGCCAGACGCCGGTTCCAAAGCCCGGGTCCCACCACCTCCGCCGCCAGCCGCAGGAGTGCCAAACTCCCCAGCGGGAATGGATCCTCGATCGGCCGCTCCAGCACGATCACCCCGACCAGACCACCCTCCACGCGCAGCGGCAGCGACAGGATGCTCGAAGGCCCAAACCGCCGGCTCAGCTCGTCGTGCGCCCGCGTCACACGCCGCAGCGCCGGATCGCTCTCCAGCGCTGCCGGCGCCGGATAGATGATCTCCGCGTCCTGCGCCGCGGCCTCCTCCATCGCTGCTTCCAGCGACTCGATCGCCGGCGCCGTCCGCTCCACCTCGTCCGCGTCCGACACGGCCACGATCCGCACCACGTCCCGACGCACCAGCCCCACGCACACCCGCGCGCACCCGAACCGGCGCTTCAGCTCCTGGCACAGGATCGCACCATACGCCCCCGCCGACTCGCCCCGCTGGGAAGCATCCAGCAGCTCCACGGTCTCCCGGAGCATCGTCTTCTGCTCCGACTCCGCAAGGCACTGCCGCCGCCACAGGAACGCCTCGAACTGGGCCGCGCTCAGCGCCAGCGCCATCAGCGCCTCATCGCTCACCGTCCCCTCACCCAGCCGCACCACTACGCACGCGCCCTCAACACGCCCCTCCGTCAGCAGCGGTGCCGCCATCAGCCGCGTCCGAGGTCCCTCGACGTACATCCCGCCCGCTCGCGCCGGCGCCATCGTCTCGACCCGAACACGCGTCGCGCTCTCGCCAGACTTGTCCGCGCACATCTCCTCCGCCAGCCGCTCCGCACGCGCCACGACCGCCGCACTCAGCAGCGACCCCGTCACGCCGGCCGCCCCGCCCCCCACGCCCCCGCCGCCGACGCCTCCCGTGCCGGCCTCCGCACGCTGCGACTGGAACCGTGCCACCACCCCGCCCCGGCGCGCAGTCCCCGGCGCCAGGATCGCCAGACCCGCCAGCCCTCCCACAATCTCGCACTGCCGCCGAAGCAGCCCCGTCAGGAAGGCCTGCAGCTCCAGCATCGCCTCCGGTGGCGGACCGCTGGCCGCCGATCGCTCCAGCGCAGCACCAGGCTGCTCGGGCGAGTGTGGAGGCGGCGTCGTTGACTGCGTCATGCTCATCGGATTGCGCGCGGGACCCGGACTGTCAGGGCGATGGTCGTACAGGTCCCTCCACCCCGGAGTTGCCCAGGCCCGCCCAAGGCCCGCTGCACCCCGCCCCTCCCCCCTCAGCCCGCTCTACGCACCCTCCCGCCCCTTACCCATGGGCTGGCCCGATGGGGCGAGCCTGCCCATTCGTCTCACCCGGCACGCCCGAGTGGTCGGACCCATCCAACCCCGCTCCATCCCGTGGAGCAGGCACTGTAGCGGCGGCCTGGCGTGCCGCCCCACGATTCGCCCTTCCACCCGGACTAGTTCCACCCAGGCCCCCCTCTCCGTCCCTTGCATCCGGCCGCCCCTCGTTCGCACCATGCTCGCCCTCGGCCGCCTCGATCCGCAGCCGCGTCCCCATGACCGCCTTCAGCACGCTCGCCTTGTCGCGCGACGCCTCCACGTCCGCCGAGGCGTCGCTCCGTGAGTGCACCTCGATCAGCGCACCTTCGGCTCCGAACCGCACCCGCACCGATCGGACATTCTGCGCATGCGAGCGGTCCAGCCCGTCCGCGACCCGCATCAGCCCACACAGCCGGCGCACCAGTTCCCGATCCGGCTCCGACAGCGCCGCAAACTCCGCGTGCTTGATCGAGGGCGCCCGCTTGCGGTGGTATCGGACCAGGCACGCAAGCACCTCCACCTGGCGCGCCGAGAACCCGCGCAGCTCCGCGTGCCGCACCATCAGCGCTCCATGTTTGTGATGACGCCCGTACTCCACCAGCACGCCGATGTCGTGCAGCACGCACGCCGCCTCCAGCAGCACACGCTCCGCACGGTCCGTCCCCAGCCCTGGGATGATGCTGCTCGCGTGCAGGAACTGGTCATACAGCGACAACGCCAGCGTCGCCACGTGCTCGCTGTGGTTCCGCGGATAGTGGCACGCCCGCGCGAAGTCGCGCACAACGCTCAGTTCCTCATCCTCACCCGGCGGTACCATTTCCCGCGTCCGCTCGCGCAGCAGGTCCTCCACGACCCGCATCAGCAGCCCCTCGCGGAACCCGCCTGGATGCACGTGCAGCTGCGTCGCGCCAAGGTGCTTCATCAGACGCTCGATCGTCGCCAGCCCCGCCACCACGATGTCCGCGCGATCGCTCGGCAGCCCCGGCACCCGCAGCCGCTGCTCCAGCGACATCGACCGCAGGTTCTCCAGCATCCCCCGCACCTGCGCCCGCGATACCGGCCCCAGCGACGCCAGCGCCGGGCTGTTCCGCTCGATCAGCACGCCCCTCGACGCCGCCGCGAGCGTCAGCAACGTCGTGAAGTTACCGCCGCACCCAACCATGATCGTCGGCGGAGCATCCGGCTTGCGCACGCGTTTCTTGATCAGCCCTGCCGCGTGCTGCTTCATCTCCGAGTACCGGCGCCCCGAGCACGCCTCCGCCCCGCCGAAGGCCTCGGTCAGACGTACCGATCCCAGCGGCATCGACGTGTTCCCAGTGATCACCCCGCCATGGCTGAAGACGACTTCGAGGCTCCCGCCGCCGAGATCCACGATCGCCGCGGTTCCTTCGTGCAGGTCCAGCACCCGCGCCACCGACCGGTACGTCAGCCGCCCCTCATCCAGCGCCGACACGAGCTCCAGCGCGATCCCCGTCCGGTCCTTCACGAGCGACACGAAGTCGCCCCGGTTCTTCGCCTCGCGCACCGCGGCCGTCGCAAAGGCCCGGATCAGCCCGCACCCGTGCCGCTCCGCCACCGCCTTGAACCGCACGATCGCTTCGATCGACCGCGCCATCGCCTCTGCGTTGATCTCCGCCGTCGCCGACAGCCCCTGCGCCAGCCGCGTCATCGCACGCTCTTCCGCCAGCGTCCGCCACGACTTCTCATCCACAAGTTCCACCGCCAGCAGCCGGATGCTGTTGCTGCCGATGTCGATCACCGCCAGCCGCGTCCCCGCGACCCACAGGCTCGCCTGCTCCCCCTGCCCGCGCGCCCGGACCGGCAATCCCACGCCATCCGGCCGTCCCTCCGCGCCCTCTCCCGCCTCGGGCCCCATTCGCCCATGCTGACTGGTCATGCGCTCGCTCCCTGGTCCTGCCCCGCGCTCACGCGCCAATGCCTCACCCCCGGCACCAACCTCACCAACCTCACCAACCTCACCAACTTTGTCACTCTCGCCATCATCCTCGCCACCCGCCGCACCCAGCACGCTCCACAGCCGCTCCGCGTCGACCTCTTTCCACCACGCCACCGCGCGCCCCGCCCGCAGGTCCCGCACCCGCAGCAGCCTCGTCCGCAGCCGCGCGACGATCGCTGCCAGGTCCGCCCGTCCCTCCGGCTGCTCGCGCTCGTGCGTGGTCTCCAGCTCGCGCGCGTACCGCTCGATCCGCTCCACCAGCGTCGCCACGTCGTTCACCTCACCCAGCCGCTGCTGCGCTTCCACAAGCCGCGGATACGCCTCCGCCCGCGCCGACGCTTCCAGCGCTGGCCCCAGGACCTCGAGCCCGTACCGAAGGTCCTTGATCGCCAGACGTAGCTCGTGCAGCGCCCCCATCTCCCCAAGGTCCGCGCCCGAGGCGGCCCGCGCCCGCCGCGCCATCTCCGCAATCCGCTCGCGAGCCACAGCACCGATGGGCCGGTGCGCGTCAGAATCGCGCCCCTCCCCAAGCCCCCGCGCCAGCCGGCGCACCCGCTCCGCCGGCACCTCCCGCAACGCCTCCATCAGCCGTTGACGCGCCAGCGTCCGGTCCCGAGCCAGCCACCGGATGACCTCCTCGATCCCCGCCAGTCGTGCCCCGCCCGGACCGCGCAGCGCCCCCAGCAGTTCATCATGCACATCCGTATCGCGCAGAAGCCCCGCCGCCCGCCGCACATCCCGAACCGAACGCCGCGCCGCCCGGCTCCCCCTCTCCGCAAGGCACGACCCCAGCGCCCGCAGCGTCGCACCCGCGCGTCGCGACGCAACCCGCAGCTCATGCACCCGCTCCGGGCTCGCTTCCACCTCACCCCCTTGCTCAACTGACTCAATCGCCCGGGCCAGCGCCTTCAGCCGGACCCGCGCAACACGACGCGCCGCCACCCCAGCTCGCGCCTCAGCGCCAGCATCAGCCCGCGACGAAAGATCAAACCACTTCTTGCCCATGCACTCGCCCGCCGCCGCCCGCCGCTCATACTACCTCCTCACCCTAAGTGCCACACCACCCGCACGCCCGAATCGCGGACAAAAAAACACCCCGGACCAGGCCGGGGTGTCGTTCAATCAACTGTGCATCCTTGACAGGCCGCCTGGCCCATCACGAAACGTGCCCAGAGGGCTTACTGCGAGAGACGGGGAGCGCCGCCGCCGCGGTTGAGCTGGATCTCGCCGTTGCGCTCCTCGTACTGGCGGACGACCTGCCCGAGGCTCATGGCCAGACGCTTCGCGCCCGCCCAGTTCATCACCACGCGGCTGCCAACGCCGAAGACCAGCACGGGCTGGTTGTCCTGCCCAGGCACAGGGAGGTTGATCCCGAAATCAAGAACGACCTCGTCCTGCGTGGTCGAAGTACGGATGGTGTTCGCATAGGTCGTCTGCATCTTGGACTCGTCGATGCGGAGCTGAACCTGCTGCTGCGGAGGCGTGTTCTCGGCCATGGGTCTCAACCTTCCCCCCCGGAACCCACAGGTCCGGAGGATTCGTTCCTTCGGTCGCGCACGAAAGTTTGCGATCCGTTGCCGCGTCCGAGCCACCAGCCCAGACCGCGCATGCCGCCCAAGCGAAGGGCAGACGACCCAGTGTAGGCCACCAGCCCAACGCCGCACAAGCCCAGCGGCACGTCCTCTTGTGGTACCGGCCTCCCGGCCGGTGGCATCCTCCCGCCCCCTACCCCCTTCCCTCTCTTGCTTCTCTCGGCCGCCTCCACCTGCTTCGAGAGTGGCGACGCCGAACTCTGTCCAAAGTCCGCAGGCCTCTGGCGACACCGCGTTCGCCACGATACCATCCCGTAGCCAATGTCCGATTCACTCCCAACGCCGCCCGCTCCCGCCGCGAACTGGATCCAGCGCATGCGTCGTCGCGCCCTCTGGGTCGTCGTCGTCGTCGCGCTGACAGCGGTGGGGGTCCTCACCTGGACAGCAATGCCCGCCTGGCCCGTGATAGGCGTCGCGATCGCCACAACGGCGCTCGTTCTCAACACGATCACGAAGGATCTGTCGCAGGACCGATGCCTGGGCTGCGGCGATTCGATCGCGCACCAGCCCGTTGGTGTCCACGGCCGCGTCTGCCCCAAGTGCGGCACCGTCAACGAGCGCCTCGCCCTCTCGGCGCCAACGCAGCCCACCAAGTTGTCAGACCAGCCCAAGGCCTAGATCCAGGGGCCCATCAGGGCGACCCCAAACAACCTCGCGCTGCGACGTGGCGTTCGCGCTCGCCCGTCGACCCCGCGCCAGCCCCACTCGCTCACGCCAACCTGGCGCTGCCGTGGGTCGCGTCCTCCAGCGTTCGAACCAAACCAACGAAAAACGCCGCGGGCAAGTGCCCGCGGCGTTCAGGTGCGTGTTCATTCTGGCACCACTCCCCCGTCCCCAATCCCTGCCTCTTGTCCCAGTGCCTCGGCCTTACTTCTTCTTCTTTGCCGGCTTCTTCTCAGCCTTCGCCTCGGAGGCATCGGCGCTCGAAGACGAGCCGGAAGGCGAGTCGTTCTTCGCGTCTTCCTTCGCGGCCTCGGCCATCATCGCGTTGAATTCTTCGGAGGGCATGTCGCTGATCTTTGCGCGGGCGACGATCGCGTCAAGCGTCTTGTGCTCGCGGATCTGGTTCACGAGGCCCTGCGCCTGGCGCGTCTGGATCAGCTCCTGGCGGACCTGGTCCGGGCGGGCGTTGCGCTGCATAGCGATCTGCGCGATGCGCTGGTTGACGTCACCCTCGGTGACCTGCACGCGGAGTTCCTCGGCCGCGCGATGGAGGATGAAGAAGAGCTTGAGCTCGCGTGCCGCGGACTCGCTGGAGGCCGCGCGAAGCTCGGCCATGTGCTCCTCGATCTTGGGCAGGTCAAAGCCGCGGTACATGAGGTCCATGCGCCGGCGATCAAGGTTGCGGGAGGCCTGGCCAGCGGTCATGCGCTGGGGAAGCTCCATCTCGACGGACTTGAGCAGGTGGCGCGCGACCTGCTGGTGCAGCGCCATCTGCTGCTGAACAACGACGCGCTGCTGGAGGCGGCTCTTGATGAGCTCCCGGAGTCGCGCCTCGTTCTCGAAGCCGAACATGCGGACGATGTCCTCGGTCGCGGCGGGCTTGATGCGGTCGATGCGGTCCACCTGGAACGTCATCGTCAGCTTCGCGTTGCGGATCCCCTCGATCTCGTGCTGCTCCGGGCCGGTCGCCTTGACCGTGAGCGTCTGGCCGGCCTTCGGGCTGCCGATCTGGCTGTCAAAGTCCTCGACCATGATCCCCAGGATCATGCCCTTCCCGTTCTTGTCCGCGGCCGGCTTCTGAATGACCGCGCCCTTGAGGTTGTAGAACTCGGTCTTCGACTCGTCGCCCACCATCACGGCGTGCCCGGTGAGGTAATCGCCCGGCTCGGCCTGCTCGCGCGGCTCCAGCGAGCCCTCGTTGATACAGAGCTTGCTCACTTCCTCCGTCACAAGCTCGTCGCTGACCTCCATCGTCGGACGCCGGATCTCGATGCCGTCAAGCGCCGGCATCGTGAACTCGGGCAGCACCTCGACCTCGACCTCGAAGGAGAGGGGCGAACCCTCCTTGATCTCGACGGTGTCGAGATTGCCGATGGTCGGATCGCTCACCAGCGAGAGCTTGTTGTCCTTGATGGCCTGCTCGACCGCCGCGCGGGCCAACTCGAGCTTGGCCTCCTTGCGGACCGTCGAGCCAAATCGCTTCTCGATCAGCCAGCGAGGCACCCGCCCCTTCCGGAAGCCCGGAAGCTGCGCCTCCGTCGACAGCATGTCGACCTGGCCTTTGAGCTTCTCGCCGACAGTCTCGGCGGGAATCTCGATGTGGAGCTTCTTGGCGCTGGGTCCAGCATCAGAAACCTGGACCTTGTTCGTGCGCTCGGCCGTCATCGACTCTGCCATGGGACCATTCTCCGACAATTCGAACGCCGGGCGGGCCTGGGTGGCGCCCCAACGACGAGTGTGCATGCTCTGCCCTTGCCCGGGCGGAAGTCGGAAGGATACGCGCCCCAAGCCGCAGGTCCACGCCCGCACGGAACGCCATCTTCATGTACCCTGAACCCCTATCGGACGCATCCACAGGAGCTTGCGATGGTTGACCCCCGTAAACGATCCCCCCGAGTCCTCCCCGAGACCCGCGCCGGCCGTGCCGCGATCGCGTCGGGACTCGCCCTCTTCATGTTCGCCGCACCGGCCCTCAGCCAGCCCGCCGGTGGCGACCCCGCCCGCACCGACTCCGGCTGGATGGCCATCATCGATGGGAAGGAAACTCCCGCGCCCGCGATCCCGATGGGCGACGAGGCCACGGTCGCGCGGCTGCTCGAACTCGGCCTCTCGGACAACCGCGTGATGGACCACCTCCGCCACCTGAGCGTGGAGATCGGGCCGCGACTGACGGGCTCGACGCGCCTCGAGCAGGCCGAGGCCTGGATCCAGTCGCTGTACAACGAGTGGGGGCTTGCCAACGTGCGGTGCGAGCCGTGGGGCGAGATCGCGACGCGGTTTGATCGCGGGCCGAGTTCGGGGCGGGCGCTGCTGCGGCGCGAGACCAAGCAGGATGATGGCACGGTCAAGGTGGAGTTCGAGACGCTGCGTGACTTCACGATTTCGGCGCTCTCGTGGTCCGCGGGCACGAGTGGGCCGCGGCAGGGGCCGCTCATCAAGGAGCCGACGACGGAGGAGGAGTTCGCGGCGGTGAAGGACCGGCTGCGGGGCGCGTGGATTCTGCTGAAGGCTCCGCCGCCGGTGGGGCAGCGGGGTATCCGGAGCATGCTTGGTGATCGGTTCAAGATGCGGGAGATTGCGCGCGAGAAGGTGGCGAAGGGTGAGGACGCGATGGCCCTCTCCATCCCCGAGCGCCTCGCGTTCATGGGCGTCGCTGGCTACGTCTCAACGAGCAGCGACGAACGCGTCTGGACCGGCGCAGTGCCGGACTGGCGTACGCGGACCATCGAGCAGATCCCCGACGAAGTGCACGTCCTCATCCGACGCTCCGACTACGACTTCGTCAACAGCCGCCTCTTTGACAACGAGCCCTTCGAGGTGACCTTCGACCTGCAGCACACGCTGGTGGCAGGCCCCATCCCGGTGTGCAACGTGATCGCGGAGATCCCGGGGACCCAGAAGCCCGAGGAGGTCGTCATCGTCTCCGGCCATCTTGACAGCTGGGATGGACCCGGCTCGCAGGGCACCACCGACAACGGCACCGGAACGGCCGTGACCATCGAGGCGGCTCGTCTGCTGATCGCGGCCGGCGCACGGCCGCTGCGCACCATCCGATTCATCCACTGGACCGGCGAGGAACAGGGACTGCTTGGAGCGAGAGCCTACGTCGAGCGCCTCAAGGAGACGGGCGAGATCGAGAGGATCAGCGCGATGTTCAACGATGATGGCGGCACCAACTCGCAGGGTGGTCTTGCCGCCGCAGATCAGATGGTGCCGCTGCTCGCCGCGGCGACCGCGCCGATCACGGGCAGGTTCTTCGACGCCAAGGACGGCAAGCCGCTCAACGTCAACGTGCGTTCGGTCGGGGTGCGTCAGCGGCCGGGCGCGGGGAGTGATCACGCGGCATTCGTGGCGGCGGGAGTTCCGGGCTTCTTCTGGGACGAGGTCGGCCGCGCGGACTATGGGTACGGATGGCACACGCAGCACGACCGCATCGACCTCGCGATCGAGGAGTATCTCAAGCAGTCAGCCACCAACTCCGCCATCAC
>CAZBXF010000003.1:0-55911 GCA_964495635.1 uncultured Phycisphaeraceae bacterium | reverse complement strand
GAGGTCGATGGTGGCCTGCATCTGCCTGATGGCTTCGTCGGGCTTACCGCTGAAGAAGGTGGCGCGGGCCTTGGCAACCCTTGGGAAGATGGCCTGTGGCCAGCGGGTGGTCCAGCGCTCCAGGAGCGGGAGGGCGATGGCGGTCTGGTCCTGAGCGAGGAGGAGTTCGGCAGCGCTCGCAACCTCGCCGGGCTCTGGGAGTGGGAGGCGCGTGGTCTCGAGAAGTTCGCGCGCGTCGAGGATGGCTTCGGGGCCGCGGCCGAGCTGGGCGAGCATCTGGGCGCGGGCGAGGCGGATCTGGTGGAAGCCGAGCTTGCGTGAGTCTGCGAGTTTGTCGAGGGCGGCGAGGGCCGCGTCGGGCTCACCGAGCTGTGCGATGAGGTTTGCCGCGGCGATGACTTCGCCCGCGTGCGCGTCGGTGGCGTCGGCTTCGTTCAGGATGATCTTGGCCTGCGCGACGGCCTGCGCTGGCTTGTTCTGGCTTGCCAGGACTCGGGCCTTCAGGAGATGGAGCGGCGCGTCGTTGGTGCGCGTGATCCACTCATCCAGGTGGCGCGAGGCCTCATCGACGAGGCCGAGCTGCAGGAGCACGCTCGCGGCTGCGGCGACCTCCGGGCCCTTGGGCTGCGGACGGCCCGTGAAGCCGAGCACGTGCCTCGCCGCGGCCTGAGCCTCGTTGGCCTTGCCGTCTTCGGTGAGCATGGTCGCGAGCGTGGTGCGGAGGCTGTGGCGATTGGGGTGCTTCTCGACGAGCGATGCGTACATCTCGCGGATGGCCGCAGGGCTGCGTCCCTGAAGCCGCATGACATCGGCGAGGCCACTGACCCACTCGTCGCTGGGTGTGACTTCATCGATGGCACGCCGGAGCTCGCGCTCGGCGCCTGGGAGGTCGCCCGCCACGGCGCGGAGCCATGCGAGACGGACCCACGTGGAGGGGCCCTGCTGCCACCCGATGCCGCGCGTGCCAGAGTTGCCGTTGGCTTCGAAACGAGAGCCAGCGAGTTCCTTGAGCGCGATGGCGCGCAGCGCGATGGCCTTGTGCTCTTCCGACGGGACGTAGCCGGGTGCGAAGACGCGGTCGAGCGTGAGCGTGATCTTCTGATCTTCGAGGTCACCCATGTAGGCGATGGTGCGGACGACGCCGCCCCAGACGCCCATCGCGAGGAAGGGGACGGCGAGGAGGATCGTGATCCAGCCCGCGCGCTTGATCCGGCCAGCGTGCTTGAGCTGGAGGTTCTGGAGGCGAGCGTGCGGCTCAAAGGCGAGCTGCCAGAGCTTCCAGAGGAGGAACGCGCCGATGCCGCCGAGTGAGACGGCCATGAGCAGCGGAACCTGTCCGAACATGCCGCGGAAGGAGAGCGTGAGCGCGACGAGCGCGATGAAGAGCAGGATCTCGGCACCGCGCGAGACGTCATAGTCCGGGCGGCGCGATGCTGCCCCCTCACCGGACTTCGCCGCGGCCTTGGCTTCTTCTGTGCGAGGCTTTGCGAAGATCGCGGGCGAGGCGAACTTGAAGGAGAGGGCGTCGTTGGGGCAGACGCTGACGCAGTCGAGGCACTTCATGCAGCCCGGATCCACGACCATGCCGAAGTCGCGGACCTCTTGATGCACGCGCACGTTGCTCGTGCACGTCGCGGTGCAGTGGCCGCACCCTTCGCAGGCATCGCTGACGACGATGCGGCCGATGGAGACCTTGTCCAGTGGCGCGAAGAAGCCGCCATAGGGGCAGCCGTACGTGCAGAATCCCTTGCTGCCCATGAAGTAGACGGTGGCGAACCCGCAGACGGCCAGGAACGGGATCGCGACGTACCACGCGGGGAAGGTCTTCCAGAAGTCCTCGGTCATGAGGCGGTTGTCAAAGCCAGGAAAAGGGCGCAGCTCACCGACCAGCAGCGAGAGCCACGCGGGCCAGCCCACGCCCGCGGCCTCCAGCGCGGGACCGAGCACGAGGCGATTGAACGTGGGGAGCACGAACATGTAGAGGGCCAGCAGCAGCGGCACGTAGAGGAGCAGGCGCGTGCGGAAGGGCTTGGGGCGCACGCCGAGCTTGTGCATCCAGTGGGCGCACAGGTCCTGCAGCGCGACGACATGGCAGCCCCAGCCGCAGAAGAAGCGTCCGAAGAGGAAGGTCGAAACAAGCGCCGCGATGAAGAAGATGAACCCCGCGTTCACCTGGCCGAGCTCGAGCGTGTACATCGACTCGCTGGGCTCAACGGGCGTGACGGTGAAGCCCGTGATGATCCACTGGACGATGTGGGCCGCGATCAGGAGGTTGATCGTGATGAGGACGATGGCACGCCATCGCCCCATGCTGGTGGCGCCCCAGCCGGGCGGCTTCTTCGGCTTCGCCGGCTTATCAGGCAGGACGCCGAGGGAGACCGTGCGCGCGGCAGAAGCATCTGACTTCCTGCCGCCGGGTTTGCACCCTGCGCCGCTTGTTGCCGCCGTGGTCATCGCGAGAGAGTAGTCGCTGGGTAGGCCAGTCTCTCCGAGTCTGGCTCCTTGCGTGTCTCGCGGCCGCAGCATCGGAACGCGCTCGACAGGCGAAGACCAAGGCGACATGCCCAGCAAGCCCCTCCCAGAGAAACCATGCGAAGTCTGCGGCCGCCGCATCGTCTGGCGGAAGAAGTGGGAGCGTGACTGGGACAACATCAAGGTCTGCTCGGAGGCCTGCCGCAAGGGGCGGCTTGACGCGACCGACGTCGCGCTCGAGAGGGCGATCATGGACCTGCTCGGGGCGCGCCGCGGCGGTGGCACGATCTGCCCATCCGAAGCCGCGCGGAAGGTCACGGGTGACGATGGCGATTGGGAGGCTCTGATGGAGCGTGCCCGCATGGCGGCGCGGCGGCTGGTGGCCAAGGGCTCCATCGAGATCACCCAGGGTGGGCGCGCGGTCGATGGCTCCACCGCGAAGGGGCCGATCCGGTTGCGGAAGGTGTGACGCGGGACAGATCCGGACGCCATCGAAGTCGCCGCGAAGCCGCGGCGACTTCGATGGCATATTCGATGGCGACTTCGCTGTCACATGGCAATACCGTTGCGTATGTCGAGCCCTTCCGCACATGCCCAGACCTGGACGACACGCCGCCTGCTGGCGTGGATGGGCGAGGCGTTCACGAAGAAGGGGCTCGACTCACCCAGGCTCATGAGCGAACTGCTCCTGTCGCACGTGATCGGGTGCGACCGCCTGCGGCTCTACATGGACACGGACCGCCCCGCGAGCCCGCTGGAGCGTGAGTCGCTGCGCGATCTTGTCGCTCGCGCGCTCAAGCACGAGCCCGTGCAGTATCTCGTGGGCGAGGGGTGGTTCTTCGGTCTGCCCTTCCACGTTGATCGGCGCGTGCTGATCCCGCGCCCGGCAACGGAGACGATCGTGCAGGAGGTGCTGCAGCACCATCGCGCCACGCACGGCAGCGCCAACGCCACTGGCGACGGCGTGCTCATCGGCGATGTCTGCACCGGCTCGGGGTGCATCTCGGTGGCGATCCTCAAGAACCTGCGCGGAGCGCGGGCCGTCGCGAGCGACATCAGTTCCGACGCGCTCGAGGTGGCACGCCTCAACGCACAGCGCCACGGCGTCATCGACCGGATGGAGTTCCTGCGGGGCGACATGCTCGCCCCGCTGCGCGACCATCCACCCACACGGGGCGACGCCGCGCTCGATTACCTCGTCTCGAACCCGCCCTACATCCCCGACGATGAGTGGCGCGCCGTCGAGCCCAACGTCAAGGATCACGAGCCGCACGGTGCCCTCCGTGGCGGCGTCGACGGTCTCGATTTCATCCGCCCCCTCGCCAGCCACGGCGCGGCGTTGGTCAAGCCCGGTGGCATGGTGCTGGTCGAGGTCGCCGATGCCCGGGCCGAGCAGGCCCGAGAACTCTTCGAGGCGAACGAACTCCTGGTGGAAGTTCGGGTGTTGCGCGACTTCGAAGGGCTGAATCGCGTCGTGGCCGCGATCCGCAAGTGATTGCCAGTCAGAATCTTGCGAGAATGCTTGAATCGTTCGCCGGTGAATCAGCGTACACGCTTGATGAAGTGTCTGTTCGAAGGTAAGCTAACGCTGTTCACTGACTTGACCGTGTTCAATGTTTCCCCTGGGGCTCTCTTTGATCGGAATCTGTCAGGGCGATCTAGCTCAGGAGCCAGCGTCGCGATGGGATCTCAGGAACGCCGAGCACGTGAGCGGAATGCAACGCGCGAGCGGATCCTCGCCGCGGCTCGTGACCTCTTCGTGCGCGAGGGGTTCGAGAAGGTCACGCTCCGCCGGATCGCCGAGGCGATCGAGTACACGCCTGCGGCCCTGTACGTGCACTTTGAGGACAAGCACGCGTTGATGTCGGCGCTGTGCGATCAGGACTTCGGCCTCCTGCGCGAGGCGATGCGGACGGCCGACGCGATCGAGGATCCCGTGGAGCGGGTGCGCGCCATCGGCGGCGCGTACGTCGACTTCGCGCTCGCGCATCCGCACCACTACCGGTTCATGTTCATGACGCCCTGGCCCTCCACGGTCGAGGCGGAGATGATCATCGCGGGGGAGAAAAAGGCCATCAAGCACGGCAACCCGGACGAGGATGCGTACGCGTTCCTGCGTCATGGCGTCGCGGCGTGTATCGAGCAGGGTCGCTTCAAGGAGCCCTACACCGATGTCGGCGTCGTGACGCAGATGTGCTGGGCCTCGGCCCATGGCATCGTGTCGCTCTTCATCACGCACGGGCACGATCCGTGGGTCGACTTCCGCGCGCCGCAACGCTCGGCGCACCTGCTGCTGGACGCGGTGCTGGATGGGATGGTCGCAACGCCGCGTGTGGCGACTGCCGTGACAGGAGCAGCGACAGGGGCAGCGACCGCAACGCCGGAGGCACGCTCATGAACTTCCTCGCGATCAAGATGCTGATGGGCGACCGCCTCAAGTACCTGGGGCTGCTGATCGGCCTGACCTTCGCCGCGACGCTGATCACGCAGCAGGCGGCGATCTTCATGGGCTACACAAAGCGCATGTGGGCCTTCATCGACGACACGCCGCACGTTGATGTGTGGGTCATGGACCCTCAGGTACGCTTCACCGAAGATCCAAAGCCGCTCCAGGAGACCGCGCTGCTGCGCGTCCGAGCTGTGGAGGGTGTGGAGTGGGCCCTGCCGATGTACCGCAACAACCTGCTCGTGCAGCTCGCGGATGGGACGCAGGAGTTCTCGACGATCATCGGCGTGGACGATGCGACGCTGATGGGCGGTCCGATGCGGATGATCGAGGGGACCCTCGAAGACCTGCGCCAGGGCGACGGCGTGATCGTGGACAAGGCCGCGGCCAACGGCGACCTTGCGATGACGCTCCCGGACGGAACCAAGCGCCCCCTGCGCGTCGGCGATTCGCTCTCGATCAACGACAACTTTGCGCGGGTCGTGGGCATCGGCGACAACGCGACGGCCTTCTACTGGCAGCCCGTGATCTACACGACCTACGGGCGCGCGGTCCGCTTCGCGCCGCCGCAGCGCAAGCAGCTCACGTACGTGCTCGTGAAGGCCAAGGAGGGTGAGTCGGCCGAGGCCGTCGCCGCGAACATCACGGCCCGCACCGGGCTCGCGGCCCGCACTCGCTCGGACTTCGGCGCCCTCACCATGTGGTACACGCTCCTCAAGACCGGCATCCTGATCAACTTCGGCATCACCGTCGGGCTCGGCTTCGTGATCGGGCTGCTCGTCTGTGGTCAGACGTTCTTCACCTACGTCTCGGACAACGCGAGGCTCTTCGCGGCGCTCAAGGCGCTGGGCCTCTCGAACGTGCGACTGCTCGGGATGATCTTCACGCAGGTTGTGGTGCTGGGGCTGCTGGGCTTCGGCCTCGGAGCGGGCATCGCCTCGATCTCCGGGCGCTTCATGGGGCTTGCGGGGGTTGGGTTCTTCCTCCCCTGGCAGCTGCTGGTCGGGGCGTGCGTGGGCATCATGCTGATCTGCCTGTCGGCGGCCATGCTGGCGGCGGTGCGGGTGCTGCGGCTTGAGCCAGGGGTTGTGTTCAAGGCTTGATCGGGCGACGACCCTCTGAGGGGTCGTGCGCTCTTCGAAAGGACTTCAGATGGTTGTTGCAGCCGGCACGGGCGACGTCCCGAATCGAATGACCGAATCCGCCGCGGCCGTGACGGCCTCCATGGCGGGGCGACCGGTGGCGGTTCGATGCCGCGCCGTGACCAAGACCTACGGCAAGGGTGGCTCGGCCGTCCGGGCGCTGCGGGGCGTGGATATCGACGTGCATCAGGGTGAGATGATGATGCTCGTGGGGCCTTCGGGCTGCGGCAAGACGACGCTCATCAGCGTGGTCGCCGGCGTCCTGGATCGCGACGACGGTGAGTGCACCGTGCTGGGTGAGGACTTCAAGAAGCTCGGGCCCGACAGGACCACGGCCTTCAGGGCGAGGAACGTCGGCTTTGTCTTCCAGGCCTTCAACCTCATCCCGACGCTCACGATCGCTGAGAATGTGTCGGTGCCGCTGCTCATCAATGGTGTCGGGCGGAGCGAGGCGCTGCGCCGGGCGAAGGAGATGCTCGACCGTGTGGGTCTCGGGACGCGCGTGAACGACGTGCCGAGCCGCCTCTCGGGCGGGCAGCAGCAGCGCGTCGCGATCTCTCGCGCGCTGGTGCACAAGCCACGCCTGCTGGTCTGCGACGAGCCTACGAGCGCGCTGGACCACGCGACCGGCCAGAAGGTCATGGAACTCCTGCGCGAGGTTGCCAGCGGCGGCGACCTCTCGCTCGTGGTCGTGACGCACGACCAGCGCATCTTCGAGTTCGCGGACAGGATGGCGACGATGGACGACGGTCACATCGTCAGCGTCTCCACGGGACAAGGGCACAAGGTCTCAGCGCACCACGTCGAGGGGAAATAGGACGGGCGTGACAGGGCGTGACAGGTCGAGGCGGGGCATGACAAGGGATGGCGAGGCGGGGGCAGACTGAGCGGTCGAACCAAAGGGAAGTGACATGATTCGCGCGTATCTCATTCCGTTGCTGGCGATCTCGGGTGTTCTATTCGCCGTGTACACGGTGGTCTCAGGGGCGCGTCCTCCGGCCGCGCAGCCACCGGTGATCGAGCCGCCGAAGGCGCCCTACGCCGCCTTCGTCGCGGGCTCCGGGCTGGTCGAGGCCTCGTCGCAGAACATCGCGGTCGGTGCTCCCGTCGGCGCGGTGGTGCAGCGCGTGGCCGTGACGGTGGGGGACTCGGTCAAGAAGGGTGATGTGCTCTTCGAACTCGATCCGCGAGAGCTTCAGGCCGAGCTGGTCTCGCGCGAGGCCGCGGTGGGCGTGGCTCAGGCGCAGCTCGACCAGCTCCTGCAGGGAACGCGTCCGGAGGAACTGCCGCCCGCCGAGGCTCGAGTGCTGGAGGCCGAGGCCGCCCAGCGAGCCGCTCAGGCCGTGCTTGATGAGGCCCAGTCGCAGCTCTCGCGTGCGGAGGCGATGGAAGATGCACGATCGCTTTCGGTCGAGGAGATCGCGCGCCGCCGGTTCGCGGTCGCCGCGGCTCAGGCGCGGGTGGCCCAGGCCGTCGCGGGCCTCACTGAAGCACAGGCGCAGGTGGCGCTGCTCCGGGCCGGGACCTGGGCACCGGCGATCGCGGTGGCGCGCTCGCAGGTGGCGGAGGCCCAGGCCGCGGTCGAGGCCGTGAAGATCGAGCTCGATCGACGCATCGTGCGATCGCCGATCGATGGGCGCGTGCTCCAGTCGAACATCCGGGCCGGCGAGTTCGCGCCGGCGGGGGCACTGGCGACGCCGCTGATGCTGGTCGGGTCGGTCGCGCCGCTGCACGTCCGCATCGACGTGGACGAGCACGAGGCGTGGCGCGTGAAGCCGGGCGCCCGGGCCGAGGCCTTCGTCCGCGGCAACAAGGACATCAAGACCACACTGACCTTCGTCCGTTACGAGCCCTTTGTCGTACCCAAGCGATCGCTGACAGGTGAGAGCACCGAGCGTGTCGACACCCGTGTGCTGCAGGTCATCTACTCGTTTGATCCCGCGGAACTTCCGATCTTCGTGGGGCAGCAGATGGACGTCTACATCGAGGCTCAGCCTGTGGACCGGGGCGGGGCACGCCCGACCGCCCCCTCGACCGGATCCTGAACGCGCGGCCTCCACCGGATATGCTACGACCCGTCGGGGTTTCTTCCGAATCAGTCACTGCCAGCCACGAGGGTGCGCTCGGCACCAAGGGACTCATCATGACTCTTCCGATCCAGCCTCGCTCTGCCCGCCAAGTCTGCTCGGTCCTCACGAGGTCGCTCGCGCCGGCGGCGCTGCTCGCGGCCCTCGCGGGGTGCACGGTCGGCCCCGACTACAAGGCACCAGAGAAGAAGGTCGGCGAGTCCTTCTCCGCGCTCGACCAGGCCGGCGCGGCTGGCCTTACCACCACGCCCGTCACGGGTGACGTGGGTGACATCACCCGCTGGTGGCAGGTCTTCAAGGATCCGACGCTCGACGGCCTCGTGGAGCGGGCCGTCGCGGAGAACCTGGACCTTCGCATCGCCGCATCCCGCGTTCGTGAGGCGCGCGCGATCCGCGGTATCGCGGACTCTGCCCTCTACCCGACCGTCGATGCGACCGGCGCCGCGAGTCGCAGCCGCGGCAGCGAGAATCTCGACTTCCCCAACCCGGGCGCGAACGACGACATCACTCTCTTCCAGGCCGGACTGGACGCGAGCTGGGAGATCGACGTCTTCGGCGGCATCCGTCGCGGCATCGAAGCCGCCGACGCGGACCTGATGCGCACCGAGGAGAGTCGGCGCGGCGTGCTTGTGACCTTGCTCAGCGAGGTTGCGCGAAACTACATCGAGCTGCGCGGCTTCCAGGATCGCCTCGAGCTCGCCCGCGAGCAGGTCAAGGCCCAGAAGGAGTCCGTTGATCTCACCCAGTCTCGCGCGAAGGCCGGGCTTGCCAACGACCTTGAGGTGGCACAGGCCACCGCCCAGCTCAAGCAGCGTGAAGCCCAGATCCCGCCGCTGAATGCCGGTCTTCGGCAGTCGGCCCATCGCCTGGGTGTCCTGCTTGGTCAGGAGCCGGGAACGCTTGTGAAGGAGCTGACCGCGTCCGGCACGCTCCCGCAGCCTCCCTCCCAGGTTCCCGTCGGGCTACCTTCCGATCTGCTGCGCCGAAGGCCCGACATCCGCGAGGCCGAGCGCGGCATCGCTGGCTCGACCGCCCGCATCGGTGTCGCGACCGCCGAGCTCTTCCCGAAGTTCTCCCTCACCGGCGGATTCGGCCTTGAGTCCGGCGATATCGGCGACCTGATCGACATGAACAGCCGGCGATGGTCCATCGCCCCCGCGATCCGCTGGCGGCTCTTCGACGGCGGCGCGATCCGCAGCAACATCGAGGCCGCCAAGGCTCGTGAGGAGCAGGCGGTGCTGACCTACGAGCGCACCGTGCTGATCGCGCTCGAAGAGGTCGAGAACTCGCTCACGACGCTCGTCCAGGATCAGGTTCAGCGCGGCGTGCTGGAGGAGGGTGTCGCGGCGAATCGCCAGGCTGTCTCCCTCGCCAACGATCGTTACACCAGCGGCATCGGCGACTTCATCAACGTCCTGCAGACGCAGTCTTCGCTCTACGACGCGCAGGAGGCCCTGGTGATCAGCCGCATCAACGTCTCACGCTCGCTGATTGCGCTGTACAAGGCCCTTGGCGGCGGCTGGGATGCGGACGCGCCCGCTCAAGAGCCCCAGCCCACGGCCACGACCGCCCCAGCACCGGCTCCCGCCCAGTAGCTGAGCTTTGCCGATTGTTCCCGGGCTCGGCTCAGTGCTTGTGTCCGTGCGCTTCGATCGCGGCCTGGTGCGCTGCGAGCAGCTTGCGCTCCTGCTCGGCCAGCTTGGGCGCGAGCTCGGCCATGATCTTCGCGGTGTTGGCCTCATCGGGATAGCCGCTTCGGTCGCCGCCGTTGAGGTGGATGAGCTCCGCATCGAGATGGCTCTGACCCTGTGTCTTGAGGCGGAACTCCCCCTCACTCGTGAGGTTGATGCCCTGCTTGGTGTGCACGTTGAACTGCTTGCACGTGAGGTCAACCGACTCGGTCGAGTCGAGCTGCAGCCGCACGCCGCGCAGCTTGAGGACCGGCCCCTCCGGCGTCAGCACAAGCGCCAGCTCGAGATCGCCCGAGGCCGACCGCACTTCGATGGCCTCGCCCATCGCATCCGGCCGGACCGTGAGTGTGCGGCCGGATGGAAGCGTGGCGGCGCTAGGGGCGGTAGAAGGGGTAGAGGGGTTGGAGGGGGTGGCGGCGGGCGCCAGCGCAGTCTCGGGCGGCGTTTTTGGATCCGTCATGTGCTCAGGATAGCGGCAGGAAACATGGTGCAGTCCGTGGCGGCGTGGTAGACTCCAGCGGGAGATCATCATGCCTCCAGCAGCCCGCGTCGGTGACAACATCCTCCAGCCCAGTCCGCACTGCCACATGCTCCACCCGGGCACGCCGCCGGTGCCGATCCCGCATCCGGCGCTGCCGCTGGCGATCGTCCCGCCGGGCGCGACGACGGTCATGGTCGGCAAGAAGCCCGCGGCCCGCGCGACGGACCAGAGTGCCCCGTGCTCGCTGCCCGGGTGCACGCCCGGCGGACCGGGCATGATCTCCAAGGGCTCTGCGACGGTGATGATCTGCAACCTTCCCGCGGCGCGCGTGGGCGACATGACGGCCCACACCTCGTGCGTGGCGCCGGTGCCGGCGCCGACCGGCACGATCCAGCCCCCGGGCGAGCCCACGGTCATGATCAACGGCTGACCGTGCGGAGGGCTGGCGGCCGTGCTTGAAGCATTCCTGTCGACATTCGCCGCGATCTGTCCGGCCTGCCGCGCGGCGGGTCGCGCGGGTGGTCGGCTCGAACTCTCGCGCGTCTTCGAGCAGCCCGATTCGCGGACGGCGAGCGCGATCGTGCAGTGCTTTGAGCCCTCGTGCCAGGCGGAGTTCCCGGTGATCGATGGCGTGCCGCTGCTCGTTCCGGACGCGCGCGGATTCGTCGCGGCGAACCTGCACCATCTCACCCGGCGCGAGCCCATGCACGATGAGATCGAGAACCTGCTGGGCGACTGCGCAGGACCGGGCACATGGTTCGATCAGGCTCGCCAGTACGCCTCGACCTATGGCCTTGATCACTATGGTGCTGCGCCGGAGGCGGGTGAAGCACGTCGGTTGATTGCGACGATGGTCGAGATGGCTGGCGGCGAGATCCACGGGCCGGCCCTCGAGATCGGCTGTGCCGCGGGTGGCGTGACTCTGGAACTGGCGGAATTGACGGGCGGGCCTGCGCTTGGCGTTGATCTCTTCTATCCGCTCGTGCGGCTCTTTCAGTCGATGCTCGCGACCGGGCACGCCCGCGTCCCGCTGCGGCGTTCGGGCACGGTCTATGACGAGACGGAGATCCTGCTGAGCCACGCGCAGCGCGAGTGCGCCGGGCGCGTGGATGGCTGGTGCGCGGATGGCGCGATGCTGCCGATTGCGGATGCGAGCGTCGGTGTGGTGGTCGCGATCAATGTGCTGGATGTGACGGCATCGCCGCTGGGGCTGCTGCGCGAGATGCGGCGCGTGCTGCGGCCCGGCGGTGTTCTGATGGTCTGCACGCCCTACGACTGGAACGCCGGCGCCACGCGCATGGAGGCGTGGCTCGGCGGCCACTCCAAGCGTGCGCACGGCGCGGGCGATCCTTCACGCGTGCTCGAGATGCTGCTGACTCCGGGCGCGAACCCGGCGTCGCTCTCGTCGACGAGGCTGGTCGCGTCAAGGCACGATGTGCCATGGAACGTGCGCGTGCATGACCGTCACACCGCGGCATACACGCTCCACGCGGCCGTTGCGCGGGCCGAGTGAATCGCCTCCACAAGTATCGATGGCGAGGCGCGGCCGGCGATCAGCCGAGGCTCCGCGTGTTCAGCGCCTTCCGGAGCAGCTCGAGGCTCTCCAGCGCGCTCGCGTACGCCGCCTCGCGCGAGCGCCGCACCATTCGAGCGAGCATCCAGGGCAGGGGCAGCACCGTCAGCGGGATGTACCACGCCCATGTGACCCACTCCTCGAACGTGTAGAACGAGAAGTACGCTCGGAGCATCGAGTGCGTCAGCCAGACGCCCGGCCAGACAGAGAAGGCCAGCAGCAGCGCGAAGATCGCCGGAAGCTTCGGGAGCATCCGCAGCTGTGCCGTCAGCGTCGTCACGCCATCTCGAGATTGGCCGCCCACGAGGAGGGCGTGGTCGAACGGGGCTCCGGGCGCTTCGATCGAGAAGAGGTGCCCTGCCGAAGCGGACGCGGGCTCGAAGCCCGCCAGCTTGCCGCGGCGTGCCAACGCGTCGAGTTGGGCGAGGATCGCGCTGGCGTCGAGCGGGGTCGAGAGCGCCGGCAGCGGAGGGAGCGGTCCGAGAAGCTTGATCTCGGGTGCCGCGGGCGTGGGCTGGGTGCTGTTTGGGGGGGGTGTCACGTCGCGCAGTCGTCTCGTGGGTCTGGGTCCGGTGGTCGGCGTAGGGACTTTCGGTCCCTGGCCGGAACAGCCTGAACGGTACCGGGGTCGAAGGCTGGAGATTGCTTGCGTTTGCCGGCGCAGGTCGTACGCTCTGGGAGATGGAATCCGCGCTGCCACCCAGGCCGAGTCGGACGCCGCTGCGGTTGGTCGGGACCCACGAGGTGCCGGGCTCGCGGTCTGCCGGCGTGCGCGAATCGCGCCGGGCGGGCGGGCGGGCGGAGTCTGGCGAGGCTGTGCCCGTCAGCGAGGAGTTCGGCCGCGGGATCGAAGCCGAGCGCGAGGAGGACTCGCGGCGGCGCGAGAGCAGCCGGTTCATCGCGTACGAGAACGCCTCGGCCGCGCGTCACTCCGACGGGGCGCGGCTGGCCTTCGCAAAGCTCGTCGAGGAATCGATCGAGGGTGGGCGAGCCGCGATCATCCGGCCCGAAACACGGCGCGAACTCGCCGCCGCGGCGGAGGCACAAGGACTTCGCCCCTTCGAGGCCCAACTCACGATCGCGATGGTCCAGGACGCGGCTCGCCATGGCGAGGTGCTCGCCTACGCCGGGCTGCCCGTGACAGCCGTCGGTGATCAGCGACCACGCGGTCAGCGCGATACGACTCCAGGCGGTCGCCATGACCCCAGCCCGCGCAGGCATCTGCCCAGCAGCTCGAACCCACACGGGCGGCACCTTCTGCTCGCGGTCGTGATGGGAATGGTGATCTTCGCGTCGCTGGTGGTGGCTGTGCTGCGGGCCTGATCGCGAGGACGAGGGTGCCGCCAGCTCCTATCGCGGAGCCATCTTGATGAGCTCAACCACCCGTCCGCTCTTGAGCAGGATTCGGTTGATCGGCGTGCCGGCAGCGCCGGGAAGGACCTCGACCTTCTCGATGCGTCCCTGAACCTTGGCCCTGTCGCCCTTGCGGACGTCCTGATCGTTGTCGGGAACGTGGCACACGACGAAGAAGTCGCGGAGCATGTTCCCGGTCTTGAACTCGAGCCGGATCGAGTAGCCACCCTCCATCAGCTCTCGCTTGACGTCCACGACCTCGCCCTCCCAGCCCTCGTTGGGGACCCACTGGTTGTTCCAGTTGGCCGCGATGACGTCGCGCTCGGTGGGGTTGCGGACGCCGAGGATGGAGCCGATGACGGCGGAGGGGTCCGAGGGGGCCATGGTCGCACCGGGCGGCGGGCCGATGACCTTGGGCGCGGCCTTGGTGATGTCGCCCCCGCCCAAGGGGACGCGCCCGCCGGGCGGCGTCGAGCTCGAGGAGCCCGGCGGTGTCGCGGTCGCGGCGAGATAGAGCGTGCCGCCGACGACGCCCGCGGCAAGAACACCAAGAACCAGATTCAGGCTCGACATGGCGGGGGCTCCTGTGAACGCTCCAAGTCTACGAAGCCCAAGACCCGCCGGGAAGGGGAGGGCCCGATCCGCGCGGGCTGGACCCGAGGGGCGGGCTCGCTCACGCCTCGCTCGCGGGCAGGGGCGTCATCCCAAAGAGACGCCGGATCGCCCAGCGCCCCGCGTAGACCGCCGGGGTCAGAACAACGGCGATGACGAACTTCAGGATGTACCCGGTCGCGGCGGTCTGAATCACGAAGGTGAGCGTCGCGGAGTTGTTGCCCATCAGGCGCGGCAGCAGGAAGAAGAAGAGGAAGGTGATCAGGAGCGAGTCAAAGACCTGGCTGATGACCGTCGACCCGGTGGTCCGGAGCCACACGAGCCTGCCGCCGGTGAGCCGCTTGAGGAGCGAGAAGAGGTAGATGTCCAGGAGCGACGCGAGCAGGAACGCGATGATGGACGCCAGGTACATCACCGCCGCGGCACCGAAGATGTTCTCGAACGCGGCGTCGGTGGCAGTGCCCGGGATCCCCTCGAGGGTCGGGAACATTCGGGAGACGTAGATCAGCACCCAGGTCAGGGCCGCCATCGAGAAGGAGACGTAGGCCATCCTGCGGGCCGCGCGTCGTCCAAAGTACTCGTTGACAAGGTCGGTGAGCAGGAAGGTGATCGGGAAGGGGAGCATGCCCATCGTGTGCTCGACGGGAATCTTGCCCGAAAGGCCCACCGCAGCGAGATCGAGCTCGAGCTGGAAGAGCTTGGCGCCGATGATGTTCGCCAGCAGGAGGCACGTTACGTTGACCGAGACCAGCCAGAGGTAGACGCGCTGGGGCGGGGTGAGGGCGTGAGGATTGTGGGGGTCCTGGCCCGGCTGGAGGTCGGCGAGGGGCAGGGAGGCTGATGCGGGGGGCGAGCTTGACATCGATAACGCCTGTCTTCGAACCGGCTCGCGGCGTCGATGCAGCGATGGCCGGGTGCGGCACGGTTGTGATCTCAACAGCGTACAGAGCCAGGCCCGGGGCGTGCACGGCAGGCTGAGGCACCATCCGGTGCGGGGTGGGAACGCACGGTCCGAGGTCGATACTCTCGTGCTCGGCCCGGCCCGGTCGTGCTGATGCAGCGTCCGGGCCTGGCGGGGTCCACCAGTGGGAGCATCGACGATGAGCAAGAAGAAGAGCACGAAGAAGGCTGCGGCGCGGTCCAAGAAGTCGCAGATGTCGGCGGGCGTCAAGAAGACCGCACCCAAGGCGACACGTTCCAAGGGCGGCGCGAAGATCTCAGGCCGGCGCCCGGCGAGCGCCCGAGCCAAGTCCGCGCCGGCCGCGACCGCGATGCCGGCCAGCGCCCCTGCGACCGGGACGCCCGACCTTGTGCTCCGGCCGCAGCTGCTCTCCGACCTTGCCTTCGCCCACTCGATGGTGCTGAGCATGATCTCCAAGACGCCCGTGGAGCAGGCGCTCGCGAGCCCGGGCGTGGGGCACAACCACCTCACTTGGCAGGTCGGCCACCTCGCGACGGGGTACGCCTACTTCCGGGCGCTGATGGACGGTCAGAAGACCGAGCTTCCCGAGTCGTACCACACGCTCTTTGGCTGGGGCAGCACATTGAATCCGGACGCTTCCGTCTATCCACCCTTCGCCGAGGTGAAGGCCAACTTCGATGCGGCGTACGCCGCATTCATCGAGGTCGCCAAGGCACTCCCGGCGAGCGATCTTGCGCTCCCGCCCACCAAGGACACGGGTGGCATGGCCACGCAGAGGCTGGATGTCATCTCTCGCGTGGCCTGGCACGATGGCTGGCACCTGGGCCAGATCGCGGCCCTGCGTCGGGCCCTGGGTCTGCCGCCGGGGATGTAGGCCGGCGGCCAAAGGACCAAACGGCCAAATGGCTAAACGGCCAAATGGCTAAACGGCCAAAGGGCTAAATGGCCAAATGAAGAGCGGGCGCTCCCTGCGCGATGCCTTCATTTAGCCATTTGACCATTTGGCCCTCTGGCCATTTCGCGAAGCGCTCCGCTCAGCGCAGCAGCACAACGCAGGCCGTCTGGCCGTGCAGGAAGCTCTGTCCCGCACCGATCGGGCCGATCTCGCCACTTGCAAGGAAGCCCGCGAGCGGCAGGCTTGGCCGCTCATTGGGCGCGATGGCCATGCCGGCCTTGGCGGCCTGAGGCCCCGAGCGCGCCGGGGCAAAGGCGCGGCAGATGGCGCTCGCGTCGTGGTGGGACTGGCCAAACAAGGCCTTCCCGCGCTGATCGCAGGTGATGAGGATGGCGCCGGCGGGGCGGTCGTAGAGCTTCTGAGCGTCGAGCAGGAGCGAGAGGTCCTCGTCGGCGGTCTTGGCGTCGCGCACATGCAGACGAACGGTCTGGCCGACGCCGATGAGGTCGTTGACTGCGAGCGTCTTTCGCTGTGAGTCGCCCGAGATCACGTTGCGGATCAAGTAGTCGCCACGACCGAAGTGTGGCTTGTACTCGTCGATGACGCGACCGATGAGCAGGCCCTGCTTGAGCAGCTCCTTCTCATCGTCGGCAAGAGTCTCGACGGCGTCCTGGACCGCCTCGAGCGCGGGGCGCCCGCCGAGCTCGATGATGATGTTGCGCTGGGCCTTGGTGATGATCATGGCCGGGCCAAAGGGACGGCATCCCTGCGACACCACGGCGGAGACCGAGAGTGAGCCCGGCACGATCTCAGAGAGTGTGACGCCGACCATGCCGCTGCGCATCACGCGCCGGTCGACGATCAGCGCGTTGCGGCCTGGCTCGCCCGCCCCAGCGGACGCGATGCCGCCCACCACAACCGCCGCACGCCCCTTGGCCTGATTGAAAGCCGGAAGGAGCTTGACCAGCGGCACGCTGGCGGGATCTGCCAGGAGCAGCGTGAGTCGCTGCGCGTCCGAGGCGTCGATCGCCTCGCGCAGCTTGGCACGCGACTCGGCAGAGTCGTCAAAGACGGGCATCCGCTCCGAGGTGAAGGTGTGCACCTTGACGCCAGGGAGCGAAAGGGCGAGCAGGCTGACGCCCGGGCCCTTCTCGTACTCGCGGTCTGCCTCGATCACGCCCTGGCCAGAGACGCCCACGACGCTCGCGTCCGGAAAGGCCGCGCCGATCTCCATCGCGATGACGCCCGCGTGATCGACGTGCGATGAACTGAAGAAGGCGATCACAAGGTTCGCGGTGCGCCCGGCGAGGCCCTCCTGGGCCTGGGCGCACGCCTGCTCGATGGCCGTCTGAGTCAGTGGGGAGAGGGAAGCGCCAGACGCGATGCGCAGCCCCAGCACAGGCGGCCTCGCGGGCCCGCCTCCCCAGTGGGCAGCGCTGGACGAATCGCTGGTGCCGTCGCCCGGATGTTCCGGTACTGGCTGGGGACCTGATGGTTCGCTGCTCACAGGGACTCACAATCTGGCGGTGGGCGATCGATCACTCGGGGGAGGTCTCGCCGGGCTCGGCGGGGGTCGTTGTGCCCGGCTGCGTCCGCGGGATGCCCTGGTTTGGCGGTGGGAGGTTCGTGGGAGCGGGCCAGGTCATCGGCGTCGCGGAGGGGGCGCCTTGGGCTCCCGCGGGCGGAGCGACGTTGGGCGAACCGTCGGCGGTGGGAACCGCCTCACGCGAACCATCCGACCGAAGCTGATCAACATAGACCGGCGTGATGATGTTGAGCTGGAGCGAGCGGTCGATCACCGCGTCGCCGATCACGCCCACGACACGCCCGAGCATCGCGTCAAGCTCGAAGCGATCGGTCTTCTTGATATAGCCGAGCGTGCGGGGTGCGCTCCCGCCAACCGAGACGACGCGGTACATCAGCGGCAGGCGCTGGCCGTCGTAGACCGTGCTGGGCTGGAGCTGTCCGACGATCGTGTAGTAGCGGGAGGCCTCGAGCTGCCGGATCTGGTCGGCAAGGCGGATGGTCTGCTGATCGATCTGGGCCCGGCTCTCCTCCATCGCCCGCATCTGATTGCGGAAGTCGATGCGCAGCTGCAGAGCGTCGCGACGCTGCTGCAACGAGCGGCGACGGTTGGCGTTCGTCTCCTCCGCGAGGGCCGCGTCGTACTGCGCAAGGAGTTCATCGACCTCAGCGGCGAGGATCGGCTGACGCCAGACGTTCTGGAACGTGCGCTCAAGGTTCGTGACGTTTGCCCAGCGGCGCTGCTCCGGTGTCTCAGGGACGGCGACGGGCGTCGTGGCGGGCGCGCTCCCCGTTTGGGTGCCCGAGGGATTCGTGCCCGTCTCCTGCGTGATGGTCACCGGACCGGGCGTCGTCGGCGGGGCTGTCGGAGTGCCACCGGGCGTGGTGACGATTGGAGCCGTGAGGTCCGTGCCCGTCGCGGCGGGTGTTCCGGCGGGAGTTGGGTTGGTGGTGGGGTTAGTGGGGGTAGAGGGCGTGGCGGCTGGCGCGGGCTTGGGTGCCGCGGGCAGGCGGCTCTTGATCGCCGCGGCCTCGGCTTCGGTGGCCTTGCGCAGCAGGCGCGTCTCGACGAAGGCGCGCGCCGACTCAGGCGCACGGACTCGGTAGCCAACGACAGACTCGCCATCCTTTGCCGGCTCGACAATCTTGAGCACGGTGCCTGCAGGGAGGGGCTGGCTGAGAAGGGCTCGCCACGAGCCGGCATAGCCCGCGGCGGCGTTGGCGGCCTTGAGGCGCGTTGGCTCCTTGACCGTGGCCGAGCTTCCTTCGACGGTGACGTCCTCCACGCGGACAAACGCGGTGGCTTCCGCGGGGTACGAGACGCGCGACCATCCGCCACCCTCGCCGTCCACCAGCACAAGCGCCCCGGAGGCAAGCTCACCCACGCGGTAGAAGTTGGAACCGTTGCCCGCGTGAAGCGCGGCTCGCTCGGTCGCGATCGCGGCGAAGGCGGTCACGTCCTGAACCTGTGCGGATGCCGTAGCGCAGGCCGTCGCGACCAGGAGCATCGTGGCCGAGACAAGCCGGGTCGAACCGGGGAGAATGCCAGACGGGAAGTTGATCATCATGACCGGTGTCCTCGTGCGTGTGCGTCTGCGGGCGTTCCTGCCCGCGGAAGGGCGATCGAAATGCGGGTCTTGGGTCATCGACAGCACGACCCGTTCCCTCCATGAAGGTTATGCAAGTCATCCGGCCGCACCTTGACAGCCCCGAGCCTGCCGTTAGTCTGAACGAATCGTTCCGGGGATGAGGACTTCTACCGGACAGGAGGCTCCCAAATGCTGTGCGGCCGTTCTTGCGCGTGGTCCCTCTCCGTTTTGGGCCTTGTAGTGGCGGCTGGAATGCTGCCGCAGTCGGCGGCGGCTCAGGATCAGCCGTGGTCCAACTCCGGCGGCAACGCCCAGCGAAATGGGCAGGTTGCGGTGCAGGGGCCCGACGCCGCAGACGCCTCGACGCTTCTCTGGCAGGGTGCCCCCTCGTCGGTGATCGCCTGGCAGCCGGTGATCGAAGGGCGGCGAGTGTTCATGGTCCGCCAGACGGGCTTCCCGCCCGAGCCCTCCAGCAACGCTTCACCGATCGTCGCGCTCGACCTCGACACCGGGGTTGAGCTGTGGCGCTTCAACATCCCATTCGAGACGGGCGACTGGACGACCTGGATCGGCGGCGTGAACAACGGCAGGCTCTACGCCGCGCGTTCGGGCAACGGAGCGAGTTCGTCGGCGCGTCTCTACTGCCTCGATGCCGCGACGGGCGCGGTCCTCTGGACGACGACGGAAGAGATCGACGCCGGCGCGTACGACGGCATGGTCTTCGCGCCCGATGGTGATCCGATCATCGGTTCGTTCCGCTTCATCTGGAGGTTTGATTCAGCGACCGGCACGCGCGTGTGGCGTACTGCTCGGCAGTGCTCGGTCTCGGGCAACTGCGGCGCCGCCGCGAACGGCAGCGCGGTCTACGCGGCCGACAGCGTCGCGGGTGGGCAGGTCATCAAGCGCTTCAACATCGACACCGGCGCGTTCCAGTATCAGAGCCCGCTGATGTCGGGCTTCCTGATCCAGAACACGCCGTACGTGGATCCGTCGGGAAATGTGTACCTGCCGCGCGTGCAGAATAACGCGGCGGTCGACTTCCTCTATTCATTCGCCGACAGCGGCAGCGGCTTCACACAGAACTGGCGCGTGCCATCGCTCGGCGGCGGTGCCGCGGCGGAGTGGGGCGTCGGGCTCGATGGCTCGATCTACAACCTCATCGGCACCGGCACGCCCAACACGGCACGCCTCCAGCGCCTTGATCCAGAGTCCGGCGCCGTGCTGAACGAGTCCGCACCGATCCAGGCCGACTTCTTCCAGATCCGCATGGCGGTCGACAGCCGCGGCGTGCTCTTCGTGTCAACGGGAGCCTTCGCAAACGGCCGCGTCTTCTCCTTCAACCCCGACCTCACAGAACGCTGGTCCATCCCAGTGCCAAACCTCAACCAGGGCGCACCGCCAATCGGCACGGACGGAACGCTCATCATCGCATCGACAGGCGCCAACAGCGTCCGCGCGTATCGCACGGAGCGGATCGCGTGCGAGTACGACTTCAACCGCGATGAGAACGTGGACCTGCTCGACGCGCAGCAAATGGCCCAGGTTTTTGTGGGGATTCTCGCGCCCGAGGCAGGTTGGCTTGATGGTGATCTGAATGGCGATGAGAATGCAGACCTGACGGATGCGCAGCTGCTCGCGGCGTTTGTCGTAAGCGGTACGTGCGGGATCTAGTGTTTCGGGGCCGACGGTCGCCTTGTCTCTACAAGCTCAATCGGATCAGCCTCGCTTCCTGCCTCCGAGCAGACCGCGGCGACGCCCGCAGAGGGGGAGAAGTGGGGGAGAAACATCGAAGCAGCCCTTCACAATCCGTGTGCCGCGTGGTATCTTGCACGCATGAAGAATCACGCCCATCGCGCTACCGCTTCGCTGCTCTCTGGCCTCATCTGCATCAGCGCTGCCGGGATTTGTGTGCCCGCGGCCTCGGCCCAGTGTCCGCCGACGTACAGCGGCTTCATTGGCACGCCCGGCCTTCAGGACGGCTACGCCGATCCGATCCTTGCGTACGACGACGGCTCGGGTGAGAAGCTCTACGTCGGCGGCTCCTTCAGCGAGATCGGCGGGCTCGTGAGCCAGCTCCTCGCGCGGTACAACCCCGTGACCAACGACTGGGAGCGCCTCGGCACCGGCCTTGGGCTTGGCTTCACCAACGGGTTCCTCACGAGCATGGTTCCCTTCAACGACGGCTCCGGCACGCGCCTGATTGTCGCGGGTCTCTTCGCCAACGCCGGCGGCGTCGCGAACACGCAGTCCATCGCCGCGTGGAATGGGTCGCAGTGGCAGTCCCTCTCCCTCAACGTGCCGCAGGGCACGGCGATCTGGGACATGGTGGTGGGGGACCTTGGCCAGGGCCCGCGCCTGTTTGTCGCGGGCGGCTCGACCGTGCCCTTCGGCGGCATCGCGCAGTTCGATGGTGAGTCGTGGTCGGCGGTGGGCACGGGCGTCGGGATCGCGGGCGTCTTCAGCCCCTACATCGCCGACCTTGAGATCTTCGATGATGGCACGGGCCCCGCGCTCTACGCCGTAGGCCGCTTCGACACGATCGACGGCCAGAACACCGCCCTCGCCGCGCGGTTCCGCAATGGCACCTGGCAGCGCATCGGCTTCGGCCTCACGCGCCTGGGTGATTCGCTCCGCCAGCTCGACTCCATGACGATCCACAATCCCGGCACTGGTCCCGCGCTCTACGTCGGCGGCACGTCCTTCGGCATCACCGGTGTCAGCGGCACGCGCCACACCGCGCGCTGGAATGGCAGCAACTGGGCCTTCGTCGGCCAGAGCCTCGGCACCGGCCGCGTCACCGCGCTGCGCTCCTGGAACAACGGCAGCGACACCTCCCTCTACTTCTCCGGCACGGCCTTCCCGGGCATCAACAACTTCGGCAAGCTCGTCGGCAACACCTGGGAGTCCGTCGACGGCAGCCTGCGCGACTCATCCACGCCCAACCGCACCACCAGCGGCAACTGGCCCAGCGCCTTCGGCATGGGCGAGTGGCGCGGCGATCTCGTCATCGGCGGCAGCTTCGTCTCCATCGGCCCCGTCGACGCCCGCGGCATCGCAACCCTTGAACGCTGCGGCAACTCCTGCGACTACGACTACAACCAGGATGAGAACATCGATCTCCTCGACGCGCAGCAGATGGCTCAGGTCTTCGTCGGGCTCCTCACGCCCGGCGCGAACTGGCTCGATGGTGACCTCAACAACGACGAGAACGCCGACCTGACGGACGCGCAGCTCCTCGCGGCGTACGTCGTGAGCGGCAACTGCGGCGTGTGATGATGACGGCTCTGGGTCCGCGCTCGTGTCGAGGCGTGCGTGCGCTCGCCCACGTGCTTGTTCGTCGCCACTCAATCGCAGTCAGAACAGGCGCGGAGTGTCGGGAGTATCCACGCGCATCGAGCCTCAGCCGCCGATGCGGTAGATCGCCGCGGCGCAGCTCGGGAGTGGCGGCATGCGCATCGTCAGTCTGTAGAGCCGAACCTTCGCCGGGTCGTTGCCCGTGCGTTCCAAGAGCCAGTCCAGCATCTCGGCGTGGCGCGGGAGCGAGGGGTACGCGGGAGCCTCGCTCACGGGGCCGAGATCGACAAACTGCTCCATGACCGGAACGGCGTACGACTCGCGCCCGCGCAGGTAGGGAAGGTCGCCGTGCACGGTCGCGTGGAGCCTCAGCTCCACCGGCCCCGCCGCGGCACCCGGCCTGCCCTGCACGATGAGCACATCATGCACGAGGTGCTCGCAAGGCGTCGAGACGGCCATCGTCACGGCGTTGGTGAGTGTGTCGGCCTGCTCCTTCACGCGCACGAGTTCGCCCGTGACGACATCAACCGCGCCCGTCTGCCCGATCGGTCCGGGTTCAAGCTCATCTTCCACGGTGACACCCACCAGCACGCGCCGGTTGACGCGCGGGCGTGGCGACGAGCAGAAGCGATTCACCAGCAGCGGCGACTCTCCTTCGGCCGCAGCGCCAGGCTCGAGCGGCTGGCGCGTGTGTTCCCAGATGGGTCCGTCGGCGTTGACGGGCGTGCTCCTCGCGATGATCCAGGGAACATTGGCGCGGGTGCGCTGAAGTCCGAAGTGTCCTCGCAGACGCGCCACATCCGGCCAGAATCCGGCCTGTGTGGGAATAAGGAGATCGGCCTGATACAGCACACGCGTCTGCACGCCCAGGAAGTGACTCTGCGCCCTGAATCCGCCGCGTCGCACGGCACGCTCGAGCCGGTCCCGTCCCTCGTCGGAGAGTGAGCCGAGCATCATGGCGCCGGAGGTGCGGTCGCCGGCGTGCTGCCGGAGGAGCGCTTCCAACGCCTGGAAGGCCGATCGCGCCCGTTCCACCAGCGAGAGCGGCGCGCCCGCCGTGCCCGCAGCCTGGAGAAAGTGCTCGAAGCCCGCCGACCCGGGAATGTGTGCCGCCGAAGGGCACGCGGCCTCACCGTGCCCCACCTGCCAGACCTTCCACGCCAGGCTCCGATCGATCGACAGGCGGTCGGCCAGGCGGACGGGCCGATCCGCATCCGCGAGCGACCCGATCAGCGCGCCCGTGGCTCGGCGCAGGAGCGCGAGGACATGCCGCGCCTCCTCGGTGAAGTCGGTCTCGGGTGGGTCCGTCGCGATACTCGCAGGGGTCTTCACGGGCATGTGCGGCCTCTCCATCGACTGAATGGCGCAAGCATACCAAAGGCTCTGGTCGGGTTCACCAAAATGTTTGAACATTTTGCTGGACAGGCACCGCTCCCCCCGGTAGGTTACCGAAAGTGATCCGTCGGCCCCACCCGGTCCCCATTTCAAGCAGTCCCGGAGGCTCTTTCATGTCGTGTCGAACCGGACTCTGTACGCGCTCCTCTTCGGTCCTCCCGCTGTCGGCAACGCTGCTCACGATGCTGGTCGGAACGGCGGCATCCGCGGCGACGATCAACGTTCCGGCGGATGTGCCGACGATCCAGGGGGCGATCGCCGCCGCGAGTCCGGGCGATCTGATCCTGGTCGCGCCGGGCACGTACAACGAGCAGCTCGACCTGCTCGGCAAAGCGCTTGTGATCCGCGGCACGGCAGGGGCGGCCCAGACGACGATCAGTGGCGGCGGCACGACCGGTCCGGTCATCACCATGAGCACGATCGGCGGCGGCGTCACGCTCCAGGGACTGACCATCAGCGGCGGGAACCTCGGCTCGAGCGGGACGGGAGCGGGCATCTCTACCACGGCGACGCCGCTGCGGATCGAGGGTTGCATCGTCGAGGGGAACGTGAGCTTCGACGGCGCGGGAGCGGGCTTGTCCGTCGTCGGCGGGACCGTTGAGATTGTCTCGTCGACCTTCCGCAACAACGCCGCGGCGGTCATCACGACCGGCGCCGGGCTCGGTGGCGCCATCTCGGTGGTGGATGGGACCCTGATCGTCTCGGGCTCGACCTTTGAGGCGAATCAGTCAGTCGAACTTGGCGGCGGCGCGATCGGTGCCAGTGGCACGAGCATCGTGACCATCACTTCGAGCACTTTCACCGGCAACTCTGCCACGACCACCTCCACGGGCTCTGTCAGCACGACCTTCGGCGGCGGCGGCGCCATCGCGATCCGCGACAGCGCGACGCTCACGATCACCGGGGGCTCGTTCGCGACCAACAGCGTCACGCGCGGCAACGGCTCCGCGATCAAGGGCATCGGCACCGGCAACACCGCCTCGATCATCATCGATGGCACGACCTTCACCGGCAACACCGCAAGCGGCAACGCGGCCGTCGAGACCGCCGCCGCAGGTGCGTTTGTGGTGCGCAACGCCCTCTTTGAGGGCAACGTTGCCAATGGCGGCATCGGCGGGGCCATCGCGCAGGGCAGCACGAACGCGCCCCCAGGCGGCTCCATCATCGAGAACACGATCTTCCGCAACAACACCGCGGCGGTCGCGGGCGCACTGGCCACCACGCACCAGACGACGGTCACGGACTGTCTCTTCGAAGGCAACCGCGCGGTGGGGGCCACGTCGGGGAGCTTCGTGCTCAGCGGTGGGAGCGGCGCGGTGCGCGTCAACAGCGGTGCACAGCTCACGACCTTCGACGGCTGCACCTTCCGGAACAACAACGTGAACTCCGGCAGCACGTCCGACAACGAGGGCGGCGCGGTGCGCGTCCGCCGGAGCAACGTCTCGTTCATCGACTGCACCTTCCAGAACAACACCGCCACCAACAACCGCGGGGCCGGCATCTGGCTGGAAGCACTCCAGAGCACGGCCCGCAACGCGCTGATCCGCAACTGCACCTTTACCGGCAACGAGACGCTCGGCCCCACCAACCAGCAGGGCGGCGCCATCGGCATGAGCGGTCGTGTCGTTCTCACCATCGAGAATTCAGACTTTGCCAACAACATCGCTCCCAACGCCGGTGCCCACATCTGGAACGAGCAGCTGGGTGGCGGGCTGATCGTCTCGAACACGATCTTCCGCGACGCGACGTCGCGCCAGGGCGCGGGCATCATCTTCCCCGCCCGCTCCGACGCCACCGTCTCCTTCACCGACGTGCAGTTCCGAAACCTGCACGCAGCGGTGACGCCCGACAATCAGGGGGGCGACTGGGCCGCGGCCAACGTCACGGCCAACACCATCCTCCTGAACCGCGTTCTGGTCGAGAACTGCACCGCACGCAACGTCGCGGGCATCAAGACCGCCGGCACCAGCACCACGTCCACGACGACGATCCAGGACTCCATCTTCCGCAACCTCGTCGCGACGCCCGTCAACAACAACGGCGGCGACTACGGCGCGGGCGATATCGGTGGCGGCATCACGGTCGTTCGCAACGTCACAGTCTCCGACTGCTCGGCGAAGTTCGTCGGCGGCCTGGCCGTCGGAGGGAGCACGTCGTCGCTGGTCGAAGACTCGACCTTCACGAACTGCTTCGGAATCCCGACCGCTTCGGGCTCCTTCGGCGATGTCGGCGGCCTGCGCCTCAGCGGCACCACCGCCACGGCGCGACGCCTGACATTCAACAACTGCCGCTCGAAGATCGGCGGCGGACTCTGGGCCATCAGCACCGGCACCCTCACCGTCGAGGAGAGCACCTTCACCGACTGTCAGGCGATCCCCACCGCCTCCGACAGCTTTGGCGATGGTGGCGGCGCCCGACTTGATGGTCTCAACGTCATCGCCCGCAACCTCACCTTCGTCAACAACCGCGCCCGCGTCGGCGCTGGCCTGCACCTCTCTGGCGGCGGGACGACCTCGACCGCGATCCTCGAGGACATCACCTGCATCGGCGGCATCGCGGCCCCTGCCCCCGGCGGTAACGCCAACAACGCCCGCGGCGGCGGCATCTTCGTAAGCCGCCAGGGGCCCACCCGGCTCGATCGCATCCGCCTGATTGGCAACACCGCCGGGCGCGGCGGCGGGCTCTGGTCCGACTCGCTCGACGCCACGCTCACCAACATGCTCATCGCCGGCAACACCGCCACCGATCGCGGCGGCGGCATCATGCTCGATGGCATCGGCGGCACACCTCGCAAGCACGTTCTCTCGGCTTCCACAATCGTCGGCAATGCCGCCGGCGGCGTGGTCTTCGGATCATGCGATGCCGTCGCCGAGAGCTCGGTCAGCAACACCATCGTCCGAGCCAGCACCGGTCTGGCCAACATCCAGAACTTCTGCGGCACTCAGCCCACCGTCGACGTGACCTACTCCAACATCGCGGGCGGCTACCTCGGCCTTGGGAACATCGATGATGATCCGGCCTTCGCGAACGCGGCTTCGGGTGACTACGCCCTGACTGCCTCGTCAACCTCCATCAACGCTGGCGACGCCGCGTCGCTGCCCCCTCAGATCACGCTCGATCTGTCCCGCGCGGCCCGCGTCGCGGGCGGCGGCCTCGACATCGGAGCCTTCGAGTTCCAGGGCGGCAACCCCTGCGACTACGACTTCAACCAGGACGAGAACGTCGATCTGCTCGACGCTCAGCAGATGGCCCAGGTCTTCGTCGGCCTGATCCCACCCGAGGCGGGCTGGCTCGATGGCGACCTCAATGGCGACGAGAACGCAGACCTGACCGACGCGCAGCTGCTGGCCTCGTTCGTCGTCACGGGCAACTGCGGCGTGTGAGTCCGGTTGCCTGTTGGTGTGTCTTCCCCAAGCTCGTCCCCATGGACTTCCCCCAAAGCACGAAGGACTCAGCGATGCGAAACGCACTTTGGTCGATGACGGCGCTCGTGTGTGGCAGCCTTGCTCCCGCAGCACTCGCACAACCCACGGACTTCGTCGACCTTGGCGAGGTCATCGCGCCCGCAATCCCCGCCTCGGCTCAGGAGCCCATCGACACATCGCTCGCCTTCGACTTTGGCGATGGAGTCTCGCCCGGTGAAGTTCTCTCCGTCAAGTGGCTGAGGTTCGATCTCACCACGCCGATCGCGGGCGAGCTGTACCTTGACGTTTCGGCCTCCCTCTTCGCGGCGGGCGGGGACATCGCCCTGGGCCTCTACGACGCTGCTGGCGCGCTGGTAGCTTCGGACGACACGACCGACGGCCGTGGCCGGCCGGGCTCAGGCCTCTCCTTCGGATCGGTGGCGGAGCGCACCCCGCCTGAGTTCCCGCGCCTGCGGGGCCAGTCCGGGCCCACGCTCGCGGCGGGTGAGTACTGGCTCGCCGTGGTCGCGGGCGTGGGGCCCGAAGTCTCCTTCGGCGAAACAGCGTGGAGCGTCCAGACCTCAGCCTCCTATCAGCTCGGATTCGGTGACGAGGACACCTATCTCGAGGTGTCACTCGCCGGCGGCAACACCACACCCCTGCCACCTCCTTTCAACGACAACTGCGACGCCGCGGCCGCCATCTCTGAGGATGTCGGCGCCACCCCGGCCTTCGTCGGCACCAACGAGGGCGCGACGCAGGACGGCACGAGCCCCTGCTACGCGAACATCCCGGGCCTGACGTTCAAGGACGTCTGGTTCAGCTACACGCCCACGCAGACGGGCTGGGTGCAGGTCGTGGCCTCGGGTTCTGCCTCTCCGATCCTGACGAAGTTCTCCGGGTGCTTCGGTGTGCCCGAGCGATGCAGCGGGGGTGGTAACTTCGTCTTCGCGGGCGGCACGCGCCTCACGCTCTTCGCAACGCAGGGTGAGCCGGTTCTCTTCTCGGTGGCCGGCCGCGCGGGCGGCGTCGGCAGCATCGTCCTCAACATCGATCCGCTCGGATCGCCGTGCACGCTGGCGGTGCCGCCCGGCGCCACCATCGAGCCCGAGGCCTGCGGCGAGACTCTCAACAACGGCTGCAACCTGCCCGGTGGCGAGTTTGGTGTGATCGCGCCCAACGAGGCCATCGTCGGCACACTCTGGAATGGGACTGCCTTCAACGATCGTGACCGCGACTGGTATCGCCTCACCATCACCGAAGCTGCGCAGGTCAATCTATCCGTGAGTGGCCAGGTCGCGGTCGAGGCCGTGATCCTCGGACCGCCGCAGACCGTGGGGGCCTGCTCGGGAGAGCAACTCACGCTCTCGCGCACCACCAACCCGCTGGCTCCCTGCGTGCCCGCCTCAAGCTCGGTTGTCCTCACGCCGGGTGAGTACTTCGTCGCGGTCGCTCACCTCTTCGCCGATGGCTTCGTCTGCGGCAGCGGCTACCAGCAGTACGTTCTTCGTCTGACCTCCGTCCCTTGCGAGCAGCCGACGGTGCTCACGCAGCCCGAGTCCGCGTCCGCGGTGCTCGGCGGCACCGTGTCGTACGAAGCCTCAATGACCGGCTCCACCGACGTTACCTACACCTGGCAGTGGGGCGAGGTGCTGACAGAGTTCAACCCACCCCTCATCCGTTGGACGGACCTCTTCGACGGAGAATTCTCAGACATCTTCAGCAGCGCCCAGGTCTCCGGGTCTTCGACCGGAACGCTCACCATCACAGGGATCGACGAGGCGATCAGCACCTTCGCGCCGCGCCTTCGCTTCCGCCTCAAGGGCGAGATCTGTGCCCCGAACTTCACCAACGCGGCCACCCTCACCGTCTGCCCGGTCTCCTGCAACCCCTGCGAGTACGACTTCAATCAGGACGAGAACGTCGACCTGCTCGACGCGCAGCAGATGGCCGAGGTCTTCGTCGGACTCCTCACGCCCGGCGCGAACTGGCTCGACGGCGACCTCAACAGCGACGAGAACGCCGACCTGACGGACGCGCAGCTCCTCGCGGCGTACGTCGTGAGCGGCAACTGCGGCGTGTGAGGCTCTCTCAGGCCGTTCTCACGTCGCGTTCGATCATCACGCCGCACGGAATCGGCGGGAAGGCGATCATGACCCGGTGCATCTGGAATTCCTCCCTTCGAACGCCGATTCGGTCGCAGATCGAACCGAGCATCTCGGGGTAGCGCGGCAGTTCGGGGATGTGGGCCGTGCGCAGGCCGCGGCCGTGGTCCTCGATCTCCGCGCCAAGGTGCAGGAGCACCCGGTCCTTCGGATCGCAATACCCCAGCGAGGTGCCGCCGAGTTCGGACGCCGTGACCAGCGACGGCGGGCCAAGCCCGGGCAGATCCTGATGGAAGAGCACATCGAAGACGAGCAGCTCGCACGGCGTGTGAACGGACGTGACGAGGCGGAGCGACGGGTTCTGTGCGTCCTGCGCCTTCGCCAGGCCCGGCCTCATCGTCTCCGCGAGGAAGAAGGACTGCGAGCCCTTGAGCCCAACCGGCCCCGCGACGATGCGATCGATCGCCATGCCGTCGGCGGTGATGGTCCGCTGGACAGGCGGCAGGTCAGCAGAGGAGAAGAACTTCACCAGCGGAACGCCGCCGTGCAGGCTGGCAGTCTCCGGATCGAGCGGCTGCGGGAAGGGCTGCCCATAGAGCCGCCCCTGGTGGTCGGTGCGGCGGCCGCGGCCGATGATCCACGAGACGTCTGAGCGCAGCCGACGAAACCCGCCCAGCCCACGCAGGATCGCCATGGCCGACGATCGCTCCCCCTCGATCGTCTCGGGCCAGAAGACGTACGTCGCCAACTGGACCGCCGCCTGAACCCCCAGCATCGAGGAGTTGGCCCGGAACGCCGCGCGGCGTGTCGCGACATCGATGCGCTGCGGTCCTCCATCAACGTGCGAGAGAAGTGAAGCCAGCGCGGCCCGGCTCCCCGCGTGCTTGTCGATCAGCTGATCGAATGAGGCAAAGGCATCTCGGATCTGCTCCAGCGTCGCCGCGGAGACACCCCGACGCTTGGCAGCGTTCAGGAGAATGCGGAGCGCGCCCTCGCCGGGCATGCGCAGCAGGCCCGCAAGGCTCGCGCCGGGCCTGGCGATGATCAGGAGCTTCCAGGCAAGGTTGATGTCGATCCCGAGTGCCGCGCTGAGTTCGGGCCCCGTCGGAGCTGGACCTGCGCCTGGCAGCTCGCCGAGGAGTGCGTTGACCGCCTCCTGGAGCTGGCAGCCCACTTCCGTGGCAGCCGCCTCGAAGCTCATGGCCTCCAAGGCCAGCTGGCCAGTTCCGAGGCGTGGCTGTCGTTCGTCACTCATGGACCAGTGATGCTCCGGATCGGCCCTCGGGGCCGCAGCGTGGCAGTTTAGCAGCAAAACCAACAGGGACTGAGGTGGAAACCAAGAGAAACACAAACTTTTGAAAACGCTTTCAAAAGTGGTTGCAGAGGCAGCGTTTTCTGATAGACTCCCGAACTGTCGGGGAGTGTGGCTCACCCGAATCCGGGAAGGATCACTCAATCCAGAGAGGTATCACCATGGTGCAGCGTTGTCGTTCTTCGGCCCTCGTGAGTCTGCTCGCCGGCTCGATCGCGGCGCTGGGCGTTGTCGGGGCGTCGGCCCCCGCGGAGGCGGGCGTGGCAACCCGGACGATCGTGCTCCCGACCTCCGCGCCTCCGGGTGCGGGTCTGAACGTCACCTGGCACCCTGGCTTCCGGCAGTACTACGCCGCCGGCGCAGGTGCGGGAGAGCCCCTCCTCTCTGATCTCTACGTCTACTCAGAGACCGGAGCGCCGCTCCAGGAGTTCGGCGAGATCGAGCACGACCTGCGTTCGATCAACTACAACGCCAACACAGGCAATCTCGAGCTCATGACCTTCAACGCGCGCGACGGCGGCATCGGCGACATCGGCGGCCGAGCACAGGGGCTCTTTGCGGCTGGCCTTGATGGAAGCGGACTCGTCACGGGCTCCACGAGCCTCCTCCTCGCGACCGTCCCCGGGAACCTCGGCCGCCAGACCATGCCCGTCTACGACACCGGTCGCAACCTCTTCTACTCCTTCAGCATCGCCAACACCGTGCACCGCGTGAGCCGCGTGGATGGCTCGCTCCTCGGAACCATCACGCTCGACACGGCGCCGATCGGCAACCCCGGCTTCTCGTTCTTCGCGGGCGGATTTGACGAGCAGAACGACCTGCTCGTCGTCGCCTCCTCGGCCACCAACCAGGCGTACACCTTCCGCCTCGATGGCAGCTACGTCGACACCTGGGACCTCGACATCGCCGCGCCCTTCGCGTACGGCGTCGGCTTTGCCAATGGTCAGCTCTTCGTCTACGACGGCGCCCGGAGCGCGTGGCAGGGCTACGCCATCCCCGCGCCAGCCTCGCTGGGCCTCCTGTGCCTTGGCGCGGTTGCAGGCCTTCGTCGCCGCCGCTGAACGGCATCATCGCTCCAGCTCTCTCGTGCACGCGCCGGCTCGGTCCGGCGCGTGCGCTTTCGCAGGTCGTTTCTCGTGTGCACGCGTGCATGCCCAAGTCCAAGAGTGGTTCTTCTTGGAGTGGGGGGCCAAGTAGAGGAGTCCATGATGTTTGCAGGATCGCTTCTCCGTTCACGGCGTTTCCGTTCGGGCCTCCTCTCCTGCTGCGCCGCGCTGCTCGCGCCCGCTTCGGCTGCCTCGGCACAGATCCAGGACTGGTCCAACCTCGGCGGCAATGGCCGCTGCAACGGCCTCGTGGATGTCGTCGGTCCTGATGGCGTGGGTGAGTCGGACCTCCTCTGGCAGGATGGCGCGTTCAGCTGGATCGCCTGGAACCCCGTCGTCGAGGGACGGCGCGTGTTTATCGTCCGGCAGTCGGACTTTCCGCAGAACAACCCGCCCCCGAACGACGCCACGATCTACGCGCTCGATCTCGATACCGGCGCCACGCTGTGGACCGCCGATCTCCCCTTCGAGCCCGGCGACTGGACGACGTGGATCGCGGGCGTGAAGAACGGCCGCCTCTACGCCAGCCGCTCCGGCAACGGCGGGAGCATCGCCGCGCCGGTCTACTGCCTCGACGCGGCTACCGGCGCCATCCTCTGGCACACCGCGGGCGGTCCGAGCCCGCTTCCGCCGCGCTATGAGATCCTGGCTGGTCCGTACACGAGCGCCGTCTTCGCCTCCGATGGCGACATCATCTTCGGCTCATTCCGCTGGATCGAACGCATCGACGCCGAGACGGGCAACCTCGTCTGGCGGACGTCGCGCGTCGAGCAGGTCGGTAACACCACCGGCGTCGTCATCGAGGGCAACGCCGTCTACACCGCGGACCTCTACTCCGGAAACCGCATCGGCGTCCGCAAGATCGACGCGACGACCGGCGCCCCCCTCTACCGCGGCCCGCTCCTGACCGGCGGCCTCTTGCACAACGGCCTCTTCATCGGCACCGACGGCCGCATCTACCTCAACTACTCGCAGAACTTCAACGTCAATAGCGACTTCCTCTACTCCTTCACCGACACCGGCACCGAGATCGTCCAGAACTGGCGCGTCTCTTCCGGCGGCGGCGGCGAGTTCTCCCGCTGGGGCGTCGGGGCCGATGGCTCGATCTACTCCATGACCTGGACCGGCACGCAGGACTTCGAGGCCCAGGGCCAGCTCCAGCGCCTCGATCCCGCGACGGGCGCGGTCCTCAACACCTCCGCAACCATCACCGCCGACTACATGCAGATCCACATGGCGGTCGATCAGCGGGGCGTGCTCTACGTCTCGAATGGCAACGCCGGCGGCCTCGGCGGCGGCATGCTCTACTCCTTCAACCCCGACCTCACGGAACGCTGGTCGATGCCCGTCACCGGCAACCTCAACCAGGGCGCCCCCGTCCTCGCCACCGACGGCACCCTCATCGTCGCAAGCACCGACACCTACCTCCGCGCCTACCGCACACCCCGCAACCCCTGCGACTACGACTTCAACCGCGACGAGAACATCGATCTCCTCGATGCGCAGCAGATGGCCCAGGTCTTCGTCGGCTCGCTCACACCCGAAGCCAACTGGCTCGACGGCGACCTCAACAACGACGAGAACGCCGACCTCACCGACGCCCAGCTCCTCGCGGCGTACGTCGTGAGGGGAACCTGCGGCGTGTGAATGGTGGGGGCGCGGAAGGCACTCGGCATTCGTGGTGAGGCATTCGCAAAGCCCGAATGCCGAATGCCTAACTCCAAATGCCTAACTTCGAATTCCCCGCCTCCCCTCCGTGCTTCCCCTGAACCTCCCTCGCCCGCGAGACTGTTTCGTCCTTGTCCGCAATACCGGATCTGCCGCGGCGTTTTCCCACCCATGAGAGGGGCCGCACGGAGATCCAGCATGAGCGCGCTTCGGTTCCCTTCATTGGTCGGTCACCCTCTTCCGATCCGCTCCACCTCGGCGGTCCTGCTGACGGCCGCGATCCTCTCCGTCGTGTCGGGCAGCGTCACGACGGCCTCGGCGCAGCCCTTCCCGCAGGTGCAGGCTCCGCCGCAGAACCCCATCACGCCCGAGAAGGCCGTGCTTGGCAAGATCCTCTTCTGGGATGAGCAGCTCTCGACGAGCCTGACGATGTCCTGTGGCTCGTGCCACCAGCCCAACCGCGCCGGCGCTGATCCGCGCCAGGCCCGCCACCCCGGACCCGATGGACTGCTGAACAACGGCGATGATCGCATCGCCTCGCCCGGCGTGATCCGCTCCGATGCCGACAACGACTACCTCCGCGATGCGCTCTTCGCGCTCAATCCGCAGGTCACCGACCGCGCGGCCAACTCCAACATCAACGCCGCCTTCGCGCCCGTCCTCTTCTGGGACGGCCGCGCCCGCGGCGAGTTCCGCGACCCGACGACCAACTCCGTCATCATCCCCGTCGGCGGCGCGCTCGAGAGTCAGAGTGTCCAGCCGCCACTCAGCACGGTCGAGATGGCCCACGATGGGATCGACTGGGCCCAGGTTGCCTCGCGCCTTGAGCGCTCGCGCCCGCTCGACCTCGCGACCAACCACCCCGCCGATGTCGCCGCCGCCCTCGCCGATCAGCCCGGCTACCCCGAGCTCTTCCAGCGAGCGTTTGGTGATGGCGCCATCACGCCCACCCGCATCGCCTTCGCCCTCGCGACGTACCAGCGCACGCTGATCGCGAACCAGACGCCGTGGGATTCGTTCATCGCGGGCAATCCCGCCGCGCTGACGCCCGCGCAGACCCGCGGCTGGAACGCCTTCCAGGCCAGCAACTGCAATCAGTGCCACATCCCGCCGCTCTTTACCGGCAACGGCTTCCGCAACATCGGCCTGCGTCCGCCAGCGGAAGACCTCGGCCTCCAGCTCACCACGGGCAACGCCGCGGACCGCGGCAAGTTCAAGGTCCCGGGCCTGCGCAACGTCGGCCTCAAGACCACGTTCATGCACAACGGCCAGTTCAATCCCGGCGCAACGCCCCCGGGCTCAACGCCGCTGACCGAGGTCATCCGCTTCTACGCCCGCGCGCCCGGCGCGGCGCCGCAGTTCCCCGACAACCGCGACCCGATCATGCTCAACGTGAACGTGCCGCCTCCCCCCGCGGCGGACATCGAGGCCTTCCTGCGTGGCGGCCTGCTTGATCCGCGCGTCGCGGCCCAGACCTTCCCCTTCGATCGTCCGACCCTCGCGGCCCAGCGCCCCGAGAATCAGGCCACGATCGTGCCGCCCCAGCAGGGCGGCGCGGGCATCGCGGGCTCCGGCGGGCTGATCCCGCGCATCATCGTGTCTTCGCCGCCGATGATCGGCAACCTCGACTATCGCATCGGCCTCGATGGCGCCCTCGGCGGCGCCACGGCGCAGCTCGCCCTCTCCTCGCAGCCACCCGTGAACGGGCGCATCAACCCCGAGCGCATCCTGCCCGTCACTGTCCTCGCTGAGGGCAGTGGCAACGGTCAGGGCGTCGGCACCGTCCACTGGCCCCTCTCCGGCGGCACGGTCCGGGGCGGGCAGATCCTCTTCGCGCAGTGGATCGTGAACGATCCCGCAGGGCCTCAGGGTCAGGCGCGCTCGACGGTCGCACGAATCCCCTTCTTCTGCGGATCGATGGGATGCCCCTCGCCATGCGACTACGACTTCAACCAGGACCAGAACATCGACCTCGCCGATGCCCAGGATCTGGCCCGCACGGTCGTCGGCCTTGTCACGCCCGAAGCCTCCTGGCTCAGCGGCGACGTCAACAACGATGAGAACGTGGACCTTGGTGACGCCCAGCTGATCGCCACCTTCGTCGTCTCAGGCAGCTGCGGCGTGTAGCTCTGAACTCACTCCGACTCGATCGAGACGAGCAGTCGCTCCTCCGCGGCACCCGCGCCTCCCCGGGCCGCCTCGCTGGGGGCCGGGTTGTTCGGTGCCGACGCGGAGTTGTCGAAGACTCCGGTGAGCCTCACACGGGTCCCGGCCGGAAGCTCCACCGGCTCCGCAAAGTCCGACCGGATCTGCCACCGGAAGTCATGCTTCGGAGCATCCAGCAGCACGCGCGTGGAGCCATCCGGCAGCATCGCCTCCACTCGCAGGCTCACGCACCGCGCCGAGGCCGACGGCGTGAGGGCCGCCACCCGCGTCGTGCGATCGAGCACCATCTCCGCACTCGCCCGCACATCCCGGGCCCCCGGCGCGATCTCTGGGAGCGACGCGACCAGCGTCTGAGCCGTGCGCGGCGTTGTGGGCGCTGCCACAAGCGTCCTCATCCCGATCCGCAGGCCGGCGTTCATCTCGCGCCCCATCGGCCGCAAGTACGCATCAGCCACAAGCAGCGAGCCCGCAGGCACGCGCCGCCCCCGACCCGGCGCAAGCCGCACCACGCTGTCGCCCGGTGAGTAGGTCGCGAAGAGCTCGAGGTCCGTCGGCACTTCGCCCGGCCCCGGCAACCGCCCGCCCGGTGGCACGATCCACAGCAGCGCATGATGCACGGTGCCGCGCTCCACGGGCCGCACCTCCACCGAACTCAGCCACAGATCCGCTTCCGAGTTGGTCGGGATCAGCACACGCCTGTGCACCAGCGGCCCCACCGCCGGGAGCGCCATCGGCGCGCCAAAGAGCACGACCTCAGGCGGACCGATGCGCCACGAGCCGGACGGCGCCTCCACCCGCGCCCGAACCGCGTCGCCCGGCTCGCCCACCGGCCGCGCCGAAGCGAGCCACTCAAGAAGATCCGACCGATCCTCATCGTTCATCCATCGGGCCCCGCCGCTGGCATTATCGAGCGCGGGAGCAGAGGGCGAAGGCTGGCCGTGAGATGGCGGCATGATCCGGTCGCCCACGACCGCCTCGATCATCCGGATCCGTCCCTGCACATCGGCCAGTGACTCGAGCGAGAAAGGTGCCTCGCCGCCGTTCTGGTGGCACTCAACGCAGCTCTGCGCCAGGATCCTCGAGACTCGACCGTGGTAGGTGAGCGGCTCGGGCGCGGCGTTAGCCGGCGCCTTCGGCGCGTCCTTGGCCTCATCGAGCAGGCAGCCCGGCGGCCAGGTGGCGCGGACCCGTACCCGCTCGCCCGCCAGCCCCGCCTCGATCGCATCGCGAAGGAAGTGCCGCCGCGCCTCCGGCAGGCTCGTCCCCACGCCGTACTGATCGTCCAGAGCGCCGCGGTACAGCAGCGTGCGTGATGCGTCGATGAGGAAGACCTCCGTGGTGGTCCTCGCGCCCAGGCCGCCCGAGACCGAGCGGTCCCGGTCCGCCAGGTATGGCCCCTCCCAGCCCTGCTCGCGGGCCTGCCGCCGCATGTCAGACTCAGACTCGGCCTCGACCGTGTTCACATAAACGAAGCCGACGCCCCTCTGGCGCAGCTCGTCCTCCATCGCCGCCAGCCGCGGCGCGTACTTCTTCGAGAGCGGGCAGGTGACGCTCGTCATCGCGATCACGACCAGCGAACGACCCTCCAGAATCTGTGACAACCGGCGCGTGGCGGGTGTAGCCGCCCCGGCACCGGTGCCGAGTGCGAGCAGGTCCAGATCCCGAACCAGGCGTCCCACGCCCAGCTGGTGACCATCTTCGATGAGCGTGGTTCGCTGGAGCGCCTCCTGAGCACGGGCCTCAGGGGCACTCAGAAGCATCGACGCGGCGAGGGTTCCAGCCGCGAACGCCAGCCCGCCCGCGATCCGGCCTCGAGCACGAAGGGTGGTCCGAACCTCAACACGCATCGCAGTCTCCAGAGCGTCTCCAGCGATCCGACAGCCGCGCGACCCGGCAGGGCGTTCGCAGAACCATCAAGGAGGGTACCCGGTCCGGACCCCCGCCCGTAGACGTGCGTCGTGGCCTTGGAGCGAGGCCGCGCGGGGTTGGTCCGGCCCGGGCGATCCGGGCATACCCCCCGAGAGAGCGGGTCTGACCATTCGAAAATCATTAAGACAATATGCAGATTGTGTGATCTTCATAAGTGTGCGTCGCACCCGGCACACGACAAGTGGCGAGTACCAGGACAAACCTAAGATCATTGAAGGCTGAGTGTTAGGGTCTTCTCGCCGACCCTCGGGAGATCCCGAAGGTTGCGCAGCGGGTGCGGAGAGAATACTCCGACTGGTGGTTGTCCCGCAGGCTGTGGGTTGCGTTTCCTCGCGGGACGCACTGATTCCTGCGAATCCAAGGCACTGTGAGGAATGGGCTTGCGAACTTCTGGCCCCGGCACCGCCCCGTGGCGTGGAGGTGACCTGCCTTCATCACTTCTTAGTGTAAATCACACCAAACAAAGAAAGTAATGTGCAGGCTCGCGTGTATTGTTCTTCCGCATCAGGACACCCGGTCCATTCGTGGCGGCGATCTCCATTCGCCACGGGTCACTGATGCGGGTCCTGTGCCGCCGAGGGTGATCGAAACACCGTCTGGGCCAACCTGGCCAACCACCCCCGTCCGCGACGCGACGAACCGGAGTTCCCTCGATGACCGTGAGCCAGAAAAGCCTCTGCAAGAAGAGCCCCACCCATGGATCGCTCCCCGTCCCGGCCGAGACGCGGCCCGGGTTTACGCTGATCGAGCTGCTGGTCGTGATCGCGATCATCGCGGTGCTGATCGGCATCCTCCTTCCCGCGCTGGGCTCCGCCCGCGCCACCGCCCGCATGATCAAGTGTGCCGCCAACGCCCGCTCGGTCGTCCAGGGCGTCGCCGGCTACAACGCCACGACCAACTTCTTCCCCCCCTCGTACGTCTATGGCAAGGATGAGGAGGGCATGGACTGGCGCGTCGCTGACCAGCTCGACAGCAACCCCAACCCCGCCAACGGCTACGTCCACTGGTCCTACGCCCTCTTCAACGACGGCTCCACCAACCAGGAGTCCTTCGAGTGCCCGCAGATCCCCAACGGCGGCGCGCCTCGGACCAACCCGGGCCCTGAGCTCGCCGACTGGGAGCAGGGCCAGGTCAATGACCTCGGCAACGGCCCCGTCTCGCAGACTCCGCAGGACCGTCAGGTCAAGCGCACCGCCTACACGGGCAACGCCGCGATCTTCACCCGCAACAAGTTCAACATCAGCGGCCCGCGTCGCAATCAGCTCGTGAAGGACGCCTGGATCCAGAACCCCTCTTCTGAAATTCTCGTCACCGAGTTCCTCTTCGCGAACAACTGGCAGTCGATCGGCGTCGACGGCCTCATCAAGAGCCACCGTCCCATCACGCCCTTCCTCGGCATCAGCTCCGGCTACCAGGTCTTCCAGGAGCCCACCTCCGGCGGCAACATCCCGCGCTTCCGTTACCCCACGGCCGCGGAGATCCTCCCCGAGAGCCAGCTCACCAACAACATGATCGACAGCCCCCCGACACAGATGAACGCCGTGGGTCGTCACCACCCCGGTAGCAAGGACAGCAAGGGTGGCCAGGTCAACTTCGCATATGTCGATGGCCACGTTGAGCAGTCCACCATCGTGAAGACCATCGAGGCCCGCCGCTGGGGAACCAAGTTCTACAGCCTGACCGGCACGGGCACCGACGTCCGTCAGACGCCATAACCGACTCCTTCACCCGCACGCTCCGGAAACGGGGCGTGCGGCGTTTCTCGGCCAGTCTCCAGTGATCGTCTGCTACAGCAGCGCAAGGCCCGAGCGCTGCAGCCCCGTGGGCGCGAGTGTCCCCGAGGCGATCGTTGGTGGTTTGGGCAAGGCCAGGACTCGGCCACTCACGCAGGTTTCACAAACTCTGAGCCGCCTCTTTGCAGAGGCGGAGCGCGGAAGGTCTTTACTCCGTGTGTCGCTGAATCCGTGGTCGCTGGCGCGTTGCCCGCTCGGTCGTTTCCGGGATTGAGAGAGTCCCGGTGTCTGGGGAACTGAGTCCGTGTGTGCGCACCGACTCCGTGTCACCCGTGTCGCTCCGTGTCACCAGTAGATGTGTTGCTCGTCCAGTGTCCAGCTATAGGGAGATGATCATGAAGCTCACCCGTCTGTCCATGCTCGTTGCCGCGGCCGGTTCGGTCGCCTGCGTCGGTGTCGCGGCTGCCCAGCCCTCCGTCATCAACATCTCGGGCGCCACCCTCCTTGAGAACTTCCTGAACCGCCCCGCATCCGCCCACGACTTCATCGACGTGAACGGCGATGGCCTCGCCGGTCGCTTCAACAGCGGCGCCGTGCTGAGCGTGCAGGCTCTCGCCCCGCAGGTCGCTCCCCCGGGCTGGAGCTCCGACCCACTGTACATCTGGGCCAGCCAGTACCGCGTCGTGGGCTCCGTCAACGGCTTCAACGAGCTGATCCAGTACGGCAAGGTCTTCGTGACCGAGGGTGAGTCCGACCCCAATCGCCGCATCGCCGCCCTCGGCAACGCCGGCGCGACCCTCGCCTTCTACAACAGCATCCGCTACATCGACGGCAACCTGACCAACAACCCTCTCACGGGCCCCGCGAACCCTGGTAACCCCGGCGCGGCCCCCGTCACGAGCAACACCACGACGCTCCGCGCCCTCTACGCCGCGAGCCCCACGCCCGCTGGCGGCGGCATCCGCATCGACATCTCCCCGCTCGACGTCGCAACCACCTGGGCCACCCAGGGCACCGCCGGCACCCCCTCCGCCATCCGCACGCCCCTCCAGGCTGGCTACGGCCGCAACCCCGTCGTTTCGGTGAACAAGACCGGCGGCACCTCCGGCGCCGGCCGCACGAGCGTCCTTTCGACGCTGGTCCGTCAGGATCCGCCCCGCTCGATCGGCGGCGCGGCCAACCTCTACGACGGCATCCCCGCCAACGCCAACAGCGACACGATCTTCGACACGCCCTTCGCCTTCGCGCCCATCGCCGCCATCACCAACTACGGCACGGGCTACTCGCAGGCCAAGATGACCGAGATCAACCACCTCTTCATCACGGGCCGCATGAACAACGGCGAGAACATCATGGCGATCACGCGCGACGTCGGCTCGGGCACGCGCAACGCCTTCAACAACACCCAGGGCATCGATCCCTCCTTCGGCAACGGCGAGAACGTCGGCGCTCAGAACAACACCGCGACCAACGACAACCTCGGCGCTAACTTCCTCCCCTCCAACAAGGGTGGCAACTCCGCGATGGAGCGCGCCGTCCGCAACCACCGCCTCGCGATCGGATACGCCGGCGCCGAGCGCGGCGTGCAGGGCTCCGCTCCCGGCACCTGGCTCTCCGGCAACCGTGTCGAGATCCTCGCGATCCAGCCCGACACCTACCCCGGCGGCGCCACCGCCCCCTACAGCCGTCCCTTCATCGACGACGTTCTCTACCTGAGCAACTCCGGCACCACGACCCCCATCGTTGAGGGCTATGTGATCGGTGGTCCCGCGGTCTTCGCCACCTACGGCGACCCGCGCAACCAGGCCGAGATCGGTGGCGATCCTGGCAACACCAACCCGCGCATGGCCAACCCCGCCGCGGCCGCGTACCTGAACAACATCACCCGCTCCATCGCCGCCTACATCAGCGACCCCAACGCGACCGGCGCCCTCTTCATGCCCGGTGAGCTCGCCGCGACCGTCTTCATCCTGACCAGCGCCCAGCCCTACCTCCATGGTGCTCTGGTCCCGACCAACATGGTGAACAACCCCTCCTTCAACAACGACCTCCGCACCGCCGTCCGTAACGTCTCGGTCCTCAACAACGCCCGCTTCCTCCAGTTCAACCCCGCCAACGTCGGCGGCGGCGTCCCCACCCGCGCCACCGGCACCGTCTACTCCGACGGCGTTGCCAACGGCGCGAACTACATCAGCGAGGGTGGCGCGACCGTCTCCTACGGCGGCAACCTCACCCTCCGCAACCTCACCGCCGGCGACTTCGACGGCAACGGCCTCCGCAACATCTCCGACACCACCGAGATGATGAAGGCCTTCCGCCAGCGCCAGGTCGGCGAGTCGACCTTCAACTGGAACCCGCCCGCCGGCACCGGCACCATCGCCGGCGCTCCCGGCACCGACGCCATCATCGAAGTCCTCGGCGACTTCAACGGCGATGGCAGCTTCAACGCCGAGGACGTCCGCTACTTCGCCGACGGCCTCGCGATGACCGGCAACGGCGGTCCCGCCGGCGGCCAGCTCAACCGCAAGGCTGGCTTCATCGCCGTCGACAACGCCTGGGCCACGCTCACCGGCAACACCAACTTCTTCGGCACCACCAAGGCCACCGGCAACGCGTACGTTGCTGGTGATGCCCGTGGCGACGTCGCCAACACCGCCGGCAACATCACCCCCGGCTTTGCTCCCATCGGCGCTACCGGCGGCCCCGGCGCGTCGATCACCGATGCCAACACCATCAACGCCGCCGACATCGACTACGTCACCAAGCAGTTCCTCCGCAACGCCAACGTCACCGATGGCGCGCTGAACTGGAACGTGACCGCCGAGGCCGTCGGCGCCGACCTCTCGGCCGACATCACCGGCGACCTCGTCATCAACCAGGCCGACGTGACCGAGCTCGTCACCGGCATCCTCGGCACCGTCTTCGGCGACGTCAACCTCGACGGCGTTCGCAACGATGCCGACTGCACCATCGCCACCGCCAACCTCGGCACCGCCGGCGGCTGGGCTCGCGGCGATGTCGACGGCAACGGCCAGATCACCCAGGCCGACCTGGACATCATCTGCCCCTCGCCCTGCAACTACGACTTCAACCAGGACGAGAACGTCGACCTGACCGACGCCCAGCTCATGGCCCAGGTCTTCGTCGGTCTTGTCACCCCCGAGGCCAACTGGCTCGACGGCGACCTCAACGGCGACGAGAACGCCGACCTGACCGACGCCCAGATCCTCGCCCAGTTCGTCGTCACCGGTTCCTGCGCCCTCTAAGCCCTTCTTGGGTGGTGTGCCGGTCTCCGGCACGCTCTCCTGAGTGCAACGACCATCTCGGACTTTGACGAGAGAGTCGTGGAAACGGAACCGAATCCTCCCAAGGCCGCCCGCGAAAGCGGGCGGCCTTTCCTTTTGGCTTCCAACCCGGGGGCGAATTTCGTCCGATCCGCGTTCCAGAGAGCCCCATCGCGTTCCGGCCCCGCCCGCGGTACCATGTTGTCACTTCATGAAGCTCCCTGCCGACAAAGTCAGCCGCCTCCGCTCCTTCTACGAGGGACGCCCCGTGCTGGTCACAGGCGGTGCTGGCTTCATCGGCGGCCACCTCGTGGACGCCCTCTTCGGCGTCGGTGCTGTCGTCACTGTCATCGATGATCTTTCCAACTCAGGCCTTGAGCACCTCTCGTCGCTGATCGAGATGGATCCCGAGCGTGTGCGTTTCGTCCATGGCTCTATCCTGGACGACGACGCCCTCAGGGTCGCGGGGAAGGATGCGCAGATCGTCTTTCACCTCGCGGCGATGGGCTCGGTCCCGCGCTCGATCGAGCAGCCCCAGCGGGCCTGGTCGGTCAATGCCACCGGCACGCTCCGCGTCCTCGAGATGGCCCGGGCCGTGAACGCCTCACGCGTGGTCTACGCCGCCTCATCCTCCGCGTACGGCGATGCCAGCGAGCTTCCCCGCATCGAGACACATCTGCCCCGCGTGATCTCCCCCTACGCCGCGAGCAAACTCTCCGGCGAGCACCTCTGCACGTCCTGGTCGCAGACCTATGGGGTTTCAACGCTGGCGCTGCGTTTCTTCAACATCTTCGGGCCTCGCCAGCCGGGCGATAGCGCCTACGCGGGCGTCGTCCCTGCCTTCATTCGTGCCTACCTGAATCAGGAACCACCGGTCATCTATGGCGATGGTGCCGCAACCCGCGACTTCACCTTCGTCTCCAATGCGGTGCTGGCGCTTCTCTTCGGCGGAGCCTCGACGGCCAAGCTCTCGGGCCAGGTCGTGAACATCGGTGCCGGTCGCCGCACCAGCATCCTCGAACTCGCCACCACCCTCGCGGAGGCGTGCGGCGTTCCCCACATCCAGCCCATCTTCAAGCCAGCCCGCCCCGGCGACGTGCGTCATTCCCAGGCCGATATCGCCGCCGCCAAGGCCCTGATCGGCTACGAGCCCATCGCGTCGCTCTCCGAAGGTCTCGCCGAGACAGTGGACTGGAGTCGCCGCGTCCTCGCCGGGAAGGATGCCTGATCCATGGCCATCGCCCCCTCCGGTGCCGGCTCGAAGCTCCCCGGTTCGCAGCGGCTCAGTCACTCCTTCCGCCTTCGCGACGTGCCCGGCGGACTGTTTGAGCTCGCCCGCCTCGCGCTGATCACCCGTTTCCGCTTCCGCGGGCCATACTGGACCTGGCGCCTTCACACCGCGTTCGGTCGGGGCTATCCGGCCAGCCGCGCCGAGCTCTACGCCAGCGTGATCGAGTATGGCATCTGGATGCGGCGCATCCGTCGGCCCTGACCGGCCTCCTTCCCGCCGCCCGATTCCAAACCGGGCAAATGTGAAGTCTGCGGCGGACCGATATCCACCGGCCGGGAGTCCGCTAGACTCCCCTTCCCTCCAGGAGTTCGGCCATGGCAGATGGTGTTGGTTCGTCCGGTAAGGGTGGTTCGTTTGTCGGGGCCTTCATCCCCGGTCTCGTCATCGGGCTGATCGTCGGCGGCTTTGCCGGTGCGGTCCTTGTCCCTGTCATCTTCGACGGCGCACCGCAGGCCGCGAATGCCTCGCAGCGCCCCGCTGGTCAGGCGGCCCAGGCGCGTGATCCGCGCCCGGGCACCACGGCCCAGCCCGAGACCGATCCCGCGCCCGCCGCCCCGGCGCCGGACGCAGGCAGCCCGGCCCCGACCGAGCCAGCCCCCACCGAGCCCACACCCACCGAGCCCAAGCCCTCTGAAACCAAACCCGCGGAGCCCGCGCCGGCCCCCGCCCCGGGACGCTGAACGCGAGTGCGCGTCACGGGCTGTCCGGTCATGTCCGGTCATGTCCCGGCATGTCCTGACATCTCCGACGATCCCGACCTCCGCATCGCCGCACCAGGTCTCGTACCGTTGGCGCATGGACGAGGTCGAACTGAAGCAGAAGGTCCGTCAGCACGCTGAGACCGCCAGACTCTTGGGCGTCGACTTTGTCCCTCGATATCGCCGCGCGGGCAGCGAGCCGATCACCCCAGAGGTGCGGCAGTCTGCCCCAGCCTCACTGCCCCAGCAGCCGCCGGAGAACGAAGCCGCCACGCACCGGCCCGCGGCAGTACGCGCGCCCTCGTCACCCGCCTCACCCGCGGCCTCTGTGAACACCCCCGTCCGCGTCACACCGACCGCCCCGGCACTCGGACTCGAAGCCCTTCGCGCCGAGAAGGGAAAACGGCTCGAGGAACTCCGCCTGCGCTACGAGCGGGAGGCTCCCCACAAGAACTTCGTCACAGCCCATACCAGGATCGTCTGGGGTGATGGTGATCCGCATGCGCGTCTCGTCTTCGTCGGCGAAGCTCCGGGTGAGGAAGAAGATCGTCAGGGAATCCCCTTCGTCGGACGCAGTGGAGAGCTGCTCAACAAGGCGATCGTCGCCCTCGGCCTCAGACGCGAGGACGTCTACATCTGCAACACACTCAAGACCCGCCCCCCTGACAACGCCAAGCCGACCGACCGCGAGATCGAGGCCTGCCTGCCCTACCTCCTGAGCCAGCTCGCCATCATCGCCCCCAAGGCGATCGTTGTGCTGGGTGCATCCGCGCTCAAGGCCCTGCTTCGCACCGATGAGTCCATCACGCGGGCCCGGGGCTCCTGGCGGGAGGTGGCGCTGCCCGATGGCACCAAGGTCCCGGTCATGCCGACCTTCCACCCGGCCTACGTCCTGCGGAACTACACGCCCGAGGTGCGGGGCCAGGTCTGGTCTGACATCAAGAAGGCCGCCGACAGGGCCCTGTCCGGTTGAATAAGCGGCTGGGAATACGGGATTTACGGCCTTTCCGCCGGATCCGCAAAAAAATCGTCCCAGATCAGCCCCAGAATGGAACCGCGAGCCTGGAACCAGCGAATCATTGAGAGAAGAGGTTCAGCCTCGCATCGAAATTCTGACCCCCACGAGACCCGGCGTTCGGCTCTGTTTCTGAGCGCCGGGTTTTTTCTTTTTTGTGTGCTGGGCGCGTGTGATCAGCAGTGGGGAAGGGGAGTAGGCCGCCCGAAGGGCGTTGCGCTTGATTGGTGCCTCTGAGGGTCCTCCGTGCTGGCCCACACCGGAACGCTCTCGCGGTACACTGCGTTCGTGTCCGCCTTCCTCCTCTGAACAGAGAGAGCTATACATGGTGCGCCTGGCTTCAATCGCGTGTGCGTTCACGTCCTGCACGTGGCTTGGCGTGACGACGCTGGCGGCGCCGATGGCGCAGCCGGACTCGCAGCCGAAGCCGCCGTCTCAGCCGGTCTCTTCGCCGGCCTCGACCGAGTCTGACGCGCAGGATCGGGGCTGGCCACGCCAGTTCGAATCCGACGGAAATCGAATCACGGTCTACGCGCCGCAGGTCGACGAGTGGCCCAACTTTGACCGCATCACGTTCCGCTCGGCCATCTCGGTAGCCTCCAAGGGATCCGAAGATCGGGTCTTCGGGATCATCCGGGTGAGTGCCGCGACGAAGATCTCAGTTGAAGAGCGCCTCGTGATCCTGACAGACCGCCAGGTCCAGGAAGTGTCGTTCCCCGGCGTGGAGCCCGACGAGTCCGCGCGGTTGAGAGCCATCGTCGACGCCGCGATGCCGCCCTCAAAGCCGCAGTCGGTCTCGCTCGATCGGCTGATTGCCGCGGTGGACCCCAGCCAGGTTCCGGTCCGCAAGGTCGAGCTCAATATCGAGCCGCCGACCATCATCACCAGCCAGTCGCCCGCGATCATGGTGATCTTCATGGGCAAGCCCAGGTTCAAGCCCGTCCCCCAGAGCGATCTGCTCTTTGCGATCAACACGAACTGGGACATCTTTCAGGACCCGGCGGCGAAGAAGTTCTACATGCGAAATGGCGAGTCGTGGCTCGTCACCGCCGATCTCGACAAGGGCCCGTGGACTGCCGCCTCGACGCTGCCCGAGTCTCTCTCCAAGCTCCCACCCGATGAGAACTGGAGCGACGTGCTCGCGGCGATCCCGGGCACTCCACTCACGCAGGTGCCCGCGGTCCATGTCGTCTACCAGCCTGCCGAGCTCGTGGTCACGCAGGGCGAGCCCGAGTTTGAGCCCATCTCCGGCACCAGCATCATGATGGTGGCCAACACCGAAGACGATCTCTTCTACGAGCCTGTCCAGAAGCAGTTCTATCTCCTCGCGGCGGGCCGCTGGTTCAAGGCCAGTGACTTTGGCGGACCCTGGTCAGCCGCGAGCAACTCCCTCCCCGAAGACTTCAAGAAGATCCCGGAAGACTCAGCCGCGGCCGACGTGCTCGTCGCGGTTCCCGGCACAGCGGCCGCGAAGGAAGCGGTGGTCATGGCCTCGATCCCGGAGAAGGCCACCATCAACCGTTCTGAGGCCACGCTGAACGTGACCTACGACGGAACACCCGCCTTCAGGCCCATCGAGTCAACGACGGTGCAGTACGCGTACAACACGCCCTTCAGCGTCTTCCTCGTTGACGGCAAGTACTACGCGTGCAACAACGCGGTCTGGTTCGAGGCGCCGACTCCGACGGGAGCCTGGACCGTGACGAGCGAAGTCCCGAAGGCGATCTACACGATCCCGCCCACCAGTCCGAAGTACAATGTAACATATGTGACCGTCTATGAATCGACACCGACCACCGTCACCACGGGCTACACCTCTGGCTACAGCGGCGCCAGCGTGGCAGCCACCGGGGTTGTGATGTTCGGGCTGGGACTTGTCGTTGCGGAGGCGCTCGATGACGATGATCACTACTGGGTGTATCGCTATCCGCCCTCGTACGGATCGGGCGCGGTCTGGCACAGCTCGAGCGGTGGCTACGTAGCCGCGTCGCGCCACTACGGGCCCTACGGCGGCGCAGGTCGGGCCGCGGCGTACAACCCGTCAACCGGCGTCTACTCGCGAGCTGGTTACGCGTACGGCCCAACCGGAGCCACGGGATACCGCACCGCGTACAACCCATCAACGGGCGTCGCGGGAGCACGCGCTGGCGGCACGAGTCCGTACGGCAGCTGGGGGCGTGCCGCGGTCACCAATGGTGACGAGTGGGTTCGAGCTGGCCAGAGCACGACCTCGCGTGGCACCGTGGGAGCGATCCAGACTTCCCAGGGTGGAGCCATGGTGACGTCTCAACGAGCGTACGGAAACGGCACCACCGTCGCGAAGGACAGCGAGGGCGATTACTACGCCGCCAAGAACGGAAACGTGTACAAGAAGGGTGACGACGGCTGGGAGCAGACCCGCAACAACCCGACGGGCACCAGCCCCGCGACAAAGGCGGCCAACACGACAGCCACGAAGCCCACCTCGCGACCGACCTCCACGTCATCAGCATCGAGCTCGGCCGAACTCCAGCAACAGGCCGCAGCTCGTGAACGCGGCACCCGCAACAGCGCCGCCGCCCAGCAGACGCGCCGCAGCGGAGTCCAGCGCTCCAGACCCTCAGGGGGACGCAGCGGCGGAAGAAGGTAATCTGCGTCAGAGCTTGAGCGGCGTCTCGGGCGGCAGCTTCGTGAGCTTCGTCAGCACGTGCCGTTCATCGGCATTGAAGCGCACCTCGAACGTGAGCTCGACGATGTCGTCGATGGCAAATCCATCGAGCGACACGCCATCCGCAACCCACGGGAAGCCCATGTCGTGCGCCTTCATCCCCACGACCTTTCCGGTCCGGTCGAGGAAGTCTGGAATCTCCTCGTGCGTGATGCGCAGGCCAAGGCGTGCATCACCCTTGAGCGGGAGCTGCGTGATGCGGCCGCGCGTCGTGTAGGTGCGATCGCCCGGTGTTGGTGCGACGGCCGCGGGTTTCTCGGGCGCTGCAGCTTCCTTCGAGCAGCCGGGCAGTGATGTCGCGGAGGCAAGGCAGAGCACGACCGCAAGAGCGAGGCGATGGACCGTGTGGCTCTTCTGCAAGGCGATCACTCCTTCCGAGACGGGAGACTCGGAGGAAGGATAGTGCGCACCACAAGCACCGAAGGGGACCGTCGGCCCACCCAGGAAACCCAGGTCCGCCCAGGCAGGCTGATGTCTATCGCAGCGTCACGCCATCGCGCGCAGCGATGCGACGTGCCGCCGCGATGCCGGACTGGAGGCCGCCTTCCATGTACCCCACGAACTTGTACGAGCAGTGCTCGCCCGCGAAGTGCAGTCGGCCGACCCCCTTGGCGAGCGCGGGGCCGACGGTCGTGACCTGCCCGGGCGCGGGGAAGGAGTAGCCCGCGAGACACCATGGATCGCTGGGCCAGTCCATCCAGCGGCTGGCGACGCGATTCTCGCCGAAGCCCTTGTACATCGCTTCGAGTTCGCGTCCGTACTCGGCGGTGCGCTCCTCGGGAGTGCGATTGCGGGCGGCCTCTGCCGCGGCGGCGCCGGCGAAGACCGTCAGACACGCGTTCTCATCACCCTCGACGCCGTCCGTGCCGTCCCAGGTCATCGCCACATCGCCGTCGGTGAGGGCGTACTGCGAGAGGTTGGTGTCCTTCCAGAAGCGACGCTTCACGTGCGTCAGATACTTCGTGTTGATCCCCATCTGCGGCGTCAGCGCAGCGGGGAGACCGACCTTGAGGTCGATCTTCTTCCAGGTGGTGGGGGGGACGGCGAGGATCACGTCATCGCACTCGATCGTGCGGCCATCCTTGCACGTCACCACCATGCCGCTGCCCTTGGGCGCGATCTCGGTCACCGCGAGCCCCAGAACCAGCCGCTGCTTGAAGGGCTCGCTGAGCTTCTGCGCAAGCTGCTGGTTGCCGCCCTTGCAGCGGTAGACCTCGCTGTCGGACCAGTACTTCTCGATCCCCCCGCCCTTGACGGCGGTGAGCATGCCGAGGTAGCTGGCCCGGGCGTTGTCAACGCCGTTGTTCGCGGCGTTCTCGATGATCAGCGCCTGGCGGCAACGATCGGAGATCTTCTGCGCTTCGATCCAGTCCTTGAGGCTGCGCTTGTCGAGCGCCTCGGCGTTGGGGCTCTTCCAGGGCTCGTCCGCGTCGATGGGGCGCGCGTCGTCGTTCATCAGCGCGTGGGCCTCCTCGAGCTCCTCCCAGAGCTTGGCGGACTCCTCGAAGGAGAGGAGCTTGCCGCCGAGCACGATGGGGAAGTCGGACTCGGCATCCTCAGAGACATCCAGGAACTCGAGCCCGAACTTGTCGGCATAGGCGACCCAGGCGGGGTGGTTGGATCCGATGAGCTCGGCCCCCGCCTCGATGTTGCGGCCGGGGACGAAGTCCTTGACCGACAGCACGCGCCCACCGACGCGATTGCGCGCGTCGATGACTGTCACGTCATATCCCGCGCTGGTGAGCTCGTACGCCGCAGCGAGCCCGGCGAAGCCGGCACCCACGACAACGACACTCTTGCCAGCACCCGCCCGACGCGCGAGCGCAGCAGGGCCGGAGAGCAGCAGCCCGGCGGAGGCCGCAAGCGTCACGCGGAGCGCGTGGCGGCGGTCTTCACGCGTGACCTTGGGCCCAAACTTCGCACGCAGGAGCGATGAGATGCTTTTCATGGTGTTGATCGCCGAACGAAGAGGCCTGACCTGCACAAGGCTGCGCAGGTCAGGCCGTTGGTGCATGATCCGATGGTTTCTGTCTTCCTTAGTGCCCAGTGCCTGATGCCCAGTGCCTGTTCACTCGTCATTCGTCGGGCCGACGCAGAGCAGCCAGAGCTTGAAGAAGTTCACGATCTGCTGCTTGGTGAGCTTGTTGGCATCCAGGTCGTAGACGATCTGGCTGGTGGTCACCGTCTCACCGTCCGACGCGAAGCTGTCGGTGTAGCTGATGCGGCCCGTGAGGCATGGGATCGAGTTATCCACGGCGAAGAAGGCGTCCTCTCCCGCGGCCCCCTCGAAGGCGGCGCCCTCGCCGGTGGCGGACTTGTTCTTCTCTTCGTTGAAGCGGAGGTTGAAGTCGTAGTAGCCCTTGCCGTTGGACGCGCGGTCCGGATCCTCGACCCACTTGATCGTGCCCGTCACGATGTCCTCGATCTCCTTGCCGTCGAGCGAGTAACGGAAGCGGATCCCGTCGGTGATCCAGTTGCCCGTCTCGTAGTCGTAGTCGAGCCGCCCGGAGACGATCGTGCGCGGATAGATGCTCGCCGGGCCCATCGCCAGCTGGATGTTCTCAAAGCGCATCGGGTCCGAACGCTTGACAACCAGGCTGACTTCCTTCCCGCCGACGAGGCGCTTGTACGTGTAGCCCGCAAGCCCGTCCTTCTTCTCCGCCTTGCCCACCAGGCGCCCGCCGAAGCGCTCCTCGAAGCCCTGGGCCTTCCCGACGGTGTCGACGGCGATCCGCAAGGGTGAGTCCTTCGCCGAGCCGCCCGCGAGGTCGAAGGCCCCCGAGGCCTGGTCGATCGGGACGCGCCCCACCCACTTGCCCACGACACGCCGCTGCTTGAGGTCGCGCGGGTTCATCACCGCCAGATCCACCGCGTAGGCCAGTTCCGCGTCCTGCTTGCGGCGGCGCAGCGTCGCGGTGTAGAGGTTCGGCTGGCGGGTGATCTCGCCCGCGAAGTTGGTCGTCTTCGCGACCGTGAGGTCGAACTTGTAGACGTCCTTGGTGCCCATCGCAGCCGAGCCCGCGACCAGGTCACCGGTAGTGTCCTTGTTCGTGTGGGTGTTGAACGTGATCGACATCGTCCCCGCGATCACGCCATCCTCGGTCACCTGCTCCTGAGCGAGGGCCACAGGCGACAGCGCCAGCGAGCCCGCGGCGACCCACAACGCCGGACGCAGGAGGCCTGAGCCCCCGCGATTCCAGTCTCCCCTCCCGGCCAAGCCCGAAACCCGAGCGAAACGAGAGGCCAGCCGACCAGCAAGCAACGTGGTGTGCATGTTTCTCAACCCTCGATCTGGGCGACAAGACCGCGGCTTCCATCCGCGGCTCGAGTCGCTGCAGTAGCGTACCACGGGTTCTTCGGCTGCGTGGCCCGGCGGTTTTCCGGTCAGCTCGCCGCGGTCGCGGCAGGCAAGCCGAACGCGGCGGATGGTGGCCGTGGCGGGCTCGCCTTCGGCCCGGAACGCCACAAGCGCGGCGAGCGGTCCCGAGCAGCGCTACGCCGAATCTCACCCGCCCCGAGGGGCCGTACCCGCATCCGCCGTGTCAGGCGACCGCGGCGGGCTGGGGCAGCTGCGTGAACAGCAGCACCAGGCCGACGCGGCTGTTCACCTTGAGGGCCTGGTAGATGGATTTCGTGTGGTCGTGAATCGTGTGTTTGCTTCGACCCAGCACCTCGGCAATCTCCGGCTCGGAGAGCGAGGTGAGGAGCAACTCAAGCACTGCACGCTGGGCCGGGCTCACCTGTTTCGCCAGATCCGGACGCGAAGCGAGGATCATGGTCGCGTACTCGCGAGAGCCAGCCTTGGGAGGTTCGACGGTAGTAATGAAGGTTCCCACACATTATCATTCGTCACTCGGAAGGTCCCGGTCCTACACCGACCTTCAATTGGGGTTTCATATCCATGATGGAAGTACCTGAAACTGTTGCAGGCACACAGGTTGCGGCGGCTGCCGTGACATCCGGTGGTTGGAACGGCACAGGGAGTCCCTGTGTGGGGAGCTCATCCCGTTCTTGAGATGTTAATCAGGAATTCCAGAAGGTCGGCCTAGGCCTCTACGAGCCCTTCGCGGATGGCCATGCGCGTCAGTTCGACGCGGTCGTGGATCTTCAGCCGGTTCATCAGATTCGTCGCGTGGTTCTCGACGGTCTTGACAGACAGGTGCAGCTTCTCCGCGATTTCCTTCTTGGAGAGCCCCTGCGCGACGAACCGGAGCACCTCGATCTCACGCGTCGTGAGCGCGGCGAGCTTCCCGCCAGCACCGTCCCGCAGCCGCACCCCGTCCTCCTCCACCACGATGCGGTCGCGGATGTCCGCCGAGAAAAACCACCGCCCCGCCGCCGCGTGCCGGATGGCCTGCAGCAGCGTCTCCGGCGTGTCCGCCTTGCTGACATATGCCCGCGCGCCCGACTTCAGCGCCGCCTCGATGTACCGGTCGTGCGCGTGGGCGGAAAGAAACATCGGGCTCGTCCGCGGACATCGAGCGATGATCGTTCTTGCCACATCAAACGGCGCACCGGGCATGTCGACGTCCAGGATCACGACGTCGGGCTGCTCACGCAGACACACGTCCAGCGCGTCGTCAGCGTTCGTCACCGCGCCAGTGAGCGTCATGCCCGGCGTCTCGTCGATGATCGAGCCGAGGGAGCCCCTCAGCATGCCGTGATCGTCGGCGAGCAGAACCCGAATGGGGTTGCCCTCGATCATCTCGAGTGCTCCGGAGCGGTCACGAGGATGCGCGAACCGCTCAGCCATCATCATGACGGCGATTGCCTAACTTGTCAATCGCATCACGCCAGATTGCCCAGAATTTCCCCCGGTAAGTCTCTGAGGAAAAACTTTCTTCCGCCACAGTGGCGTCAACTGGTGGAAACTACTTAGCCTGATTGGGTGGTCGCGAGGTCGTGTCAGTCGCCGTCGTCTCAGACCATGGCGAGCTTCGTCTCGGCGCGGCCGCTACCGGGTGAGCAGACTCACACGCCCTCACGTATCGCGACGGTGCTCTTTCTTCCGCTGGTCCCGAGCCTTGCTCCGCATGCTGCGCTTCTGTGAGCCCGTGCGCGATGACTTGCCGCCATCGCCAAAGCCCGCACCCTTGCCGACGAAGCCGCCGCCGAGGCCGCCGGGCTTGGGCGCGATGACCTTGATCTTCCCACCCGCGCGGCGTTCGGCGTCGTCGACGACGAGGTCAAGCTGTCGCTTAGCAAGGTCAACGTTCGCGATCTTGACGCTGATCAGATCACCAAAGTTGAAGCTGCGTCCACTTCGAATGTCCACGAGCGCGCCGCTCTTGGGATCCACGCGCCAGATCGGCGTCAGGTTCTCCCGGGTCACGTCGCCGGGCAGGTCCTCGCTCTTCACAAAGCCATCAGCGAGGAACTTGTCGAGCTGCACATAGATGCCTCGCGGCGAGATGCCGGTAACGACACCCTTGAAGACCTCGCCGACGCGCTTCTCAAGAAGCTGCAGCACCAGGAAGCTCCGCAGCTCCTTCTCGGCCTGCTCGGCGTTCACCTCACGCATGGTGGCGTTGCGACCGATCTCCGTGAGCTCATCCTCACTCGGGCACGCCTTGGTGCGGAGGAGATCTTCACCCAGGCGGTGCTTCTCCGCGTCCGATCGTGGACGCTTGCTGCCGTTCTCGGTGCGCTTGAGATACTCGGCAAGCGCTCGATGGACCGTGAGATCCGCGTAACGCCGGATCGGGCTTGTGAAGTGCGCGTACGCCTCGCTCGCGAGGGCAAAGTGCCCGATCAGCGCGGGGCTGTACTCGGCCTTGCTCAGCGTCCGCAGCACGGCGAGGTGGACGGCGCGGGCCTGGGGGGTGCCGCGCGTGGCGTTGAGGAGGTTCTGGAGTTCCTCGCGCGTGGGGTTCTTGGGGATCTTGAAGCCCGCGACCATCGCCGTCTGGCGCATCTTGTCGACGTCGCCGGGGACCGGATCCGGGTGGATGCGGCGCAGCAGCGGCACCCTCAGCCCCTCAAAGAGCCTCGCGAGGACCTCGTTGGCCTCGACCATGAACATCTCAATCAGCTTGTGCGTGAACGCGTCGTCCTCGCGCTCGGCATCCACGACATGCCCGTGCTCGTCGTAGATCAGCACGACATCGGGCAGGTCAAGGACGATCATCCCCCTGCGGTTGCGCCGGCCCTGGATGGCCCTGGCGCACTTGTTCATTTCCTGCAGCGTCTCGATGAGCTGGTCCGTGTATCGCGGCGGCGTCTTCGCGTGCTTGCGGGCCTCGTCGATGTCGCCATCGATCAGGGCCTGCGCCTCAAGGTACGTCAGACGCTTGGCGGACTTGATCAGCGTCTGCGAGACGCGCTCGCCGCGGATGTTGCCGTGCGAGTCGTAGATCATGTACGCCGACTTGCAGTAGCGGTGCACGCCCTCCTGCAGCGAGCAGATGCCGTTGCTCAGCACCTCAGGCAGCATCGGAATCACGTGGCGCGGCAGGTAGCACGAGTTGGCCCGGTCCATCGCCTCAATGTCGAGCGGACTGCCGCGCTTGATGTAGTGGGCAACGTCCGCGATGTGCACGCCCACTTCCCAGCCGCCACCCTCGATGTTGTCCACACGCTTGATGTGGATCGCATCGTCGTAGTCCTTGGCGTCGGGCGGATCGATCGTGATGATGAACTCTTCGGTGAGGTCCTCACGTCCATCAAGGGCCTTCGGGCCCTCTGTGACGTATCGCGCGATCTCCTCCTCGAACATCCCCGCCGCCTCGCGCGCCTGATCGACACAGGCCTCGGGGAACTCGCCGGGCAGGTTGTACGCCGCGATGACGGCCTGGGTCTCGACGTCCGGCCGGCCCGCCTCGCCGAGCACACGCACGATCACGCCCTCGCCGAGGTAATCTCCCTCGGGCCAGAGCGTGAGCTCGAGGACGACCTTGTCGCCCTCCTTGACGTTCTTGGACTCCGCATCGCGCACGACGATGGGCTGAGAGATCTGCTTTCCATCCGGAACGGCGATCCACTGCCCGCCGCGCTTCTGGATCGTGCCGGTGTAGCTGCTCTTCTTGCGTTGGACGACCTCGACGATGGTGCCGGCGTAGCCGTCGCCGCCGGGGCTGCGCCGGTCTCGAGCGAAGGTGATGCGGACAACGTCGCCCGAGAGCGCATCGCCGGTCGCGTCGGCCGGGATGAAGACGTTGCCCTCCTTGACGGGCTCCTTCGTGCTGACAAAGCCAAAGCCGCGGAGGTTCTTGCGGAAGGTCCCGATCACGGTGCCATCGCCGCGTGCGGCGAGGGTCGCGAGGCTCAGCAGGCTCACAAGCCCGCCCCCGCCTCCCTGGCCCATCTCGAGCTTGCCTGCTTCAACAAGGCCCTTGACGACGCCCGCGAAAAGCTCGCGGTCTTCGCCAGGGACACCAAGGTCATCGGCCAGTTCCGCAATGCGTCGCGGCGTGTAGGTGGAGTGTCGGACGTGATCTAGGACTCTGCGTTCGTAACGATCGGTCATGTGCAGATCGTACGTCGCAGGGGCGGGTCAGGTTCGGCGGACGTACGCCACAATTCGCAGGGCCTCTCCGGGCTGTCCTGTCGAGGCGACGGACGCAACTGCATCAGGAGCGATGGGCCGCAGGGCTGGACTCCTCGTTCGGGTGCCTTTGTGCTGCTGCTCCCAACCGTACCATTCAGAGCCATGCAAGTTGATCGAGTCAGTTGGTGGGAGCCTCACTACGCGAACCGACGACGGGCGCTTGCGGAGATGCGGGCGATGGGCCTCAATCGGCCTTCGCTCTGGGCGAAGGTGATCGGCATTCCCGCCTTGTTCCTCGCCGCTTCGTCCGCGTACATCCTGTGGACGTTTCCAGCAATGTTCCTTCCCTGGCCTCAGCTTCTGCTGATCACTGTCTGGCCGCTGCTCTTTGTGGCCGTCGTCGGTGGTAACTATTTGTTGATGCCCCGTCTGGTCGTACTAGAACGCGGACGAATCTCCTTCTCCTTCGCTCCGGCAGCTGATCTGAAGGCCGACCGCATTCGACGCGTTGAGTTGGTCGGCTCACCGCCC
>CAZBXF010000002.1:24210-57210 GCA_964495635.1 uncultured Phycisphaeraceae bacterium | reverse complement strand
CGAGCTCGAGGTCGTGCGCGACAAGAAGGACAACTGCATCATCGTCTGCGGCATCGAGAACATCGATGCCATGGGCGTCCACACCGGCGACTCGGTCACGGTCGCGCCGATCCTGACGCTCTCTGACAAGGAATACCAGGCGATGCGCGATGCCGCCATCGCGATCATGCGGGCGGTGGGCGTTGAGACGGGCGGTTCGAACGTGCAGTTCGCCGTCAATCCCGCGCCCGTGGCCGGCAAGGACGGCAAGAAGCCCTTCGAGATGGTGGTGGTGGAGATGAACCCGCGCGTCTCGCGGTCGTCGGCCCTCGCGAGCAAGGCGACGGGCTTCCCCATCGCGAAGATCGCGGCCAAGCTCGCCATCGGCTACACGCTCGACGAGCTCCGCAACGACATCACCGGCACAACCAGCGCCTGCTTCGAGCCGGCGATCGACTACGTCGTGACCAAGCTCCCCCGCTGGACCTTCGAGAAGTTCCCCGAGGCAGACGAGACGCTCACCACGCAGATGAAGAGCGTGGGCGAGGCGATGGCCATCGGCCGCTCCTTCAAGGAGTCCCTCCAGAAGGTCATCCGCTCGATGGACGTCAAGCGGTTCGGCCTCGGCCTTGATCGCAACGACAAGTGGCTCGCCGCGATGCGGGCCGTTGAGCATGATCAGCTCATCCTTGATGTCTCGCCGGGCGCGAGGCCCGGGACCGGATCGTCGCCGTGGGGTCTCCGCACCGCCGACGGTCAGCCGATCGAGTGGCCCATCCCGATCGAGAAACTCAGCCGCAAGCTCTCGGTGCCGAGCCAGGGGCGGCTCTTCTACGTCCGCTACGCCCTCAAGATGGGCTGGAGCGTCGAGAAGATCAACGAGCTCAGCCGGATCGATCCCTTCTTCATCTCGCAGATCGAAGAGCTCGTGAAGTTCGAGGACGTCCTCTGCAACTACAGCAAGCTGGAGGCCGTGCCCGCCGAGGTCCTCTTCAGGGCCAAGCAGCTTGGCTACAGCGATGCGCAGCTCGCGAACCTCTACTTCGGTGAGCTCAAGACCGAGACGATCCTGAAGGTGCGTGAGCATCGCAAGAGCCTCAGCATCCAGCCCGTCTACAAGCTCGTGGACACCTGCGCCGCGGAGTTCGAGGCCGTCACCCCGTACTACTACTCCACGTACGAGCGCGGCGTTGGATCGGTCGCGGCCGCCGCGGGCGAGGCCCGCCCCGACGACGAGATCAGGCTCACCGACCGCAAGAAGGTCGTCATCCTCGGCGGCGGCCCGAACCGGATCGGACAGGGCATCGAGTTCGACTACTGCTGCTGCCACGCCGCATACGCCGCGAGGGACATGGGCTTCGAGTCGGTCATGATCAACTCGAACCCCGAGACAGTCTCCACGGACTACGACACGAGCGATCTGCTCTTCTTCGAGCCGCTGACGCTCGAGGACACCCTCAACGTGATCGAGCGGCTCAACGGCACATCGCTCACGGCTCCGCACGGCCCGCACGCGGGCGAGCCCGGCCTCGTGAAGGGGACGATCGTCCAGTTCGGCGGGCAGACGCCCCTGAATCTTGCCCACGGCCTCGTCTCCGCCGGGGTTCCGATCATCGGCACCTCGCTCGACTCCATCGACCTCGCGGAGGATCGCAACCGCTTCGACGCGCTCCTCGAGAAGCTCAAGCTCTCACGGCCACCGTCGGGAATCGCACGCTCGATCCCCCAGGCCGTGGACGTCGCTCGCCAGCTCGGCTATCCCGTGCTGCTGCGCCCGAGCTATGTCCTCGGCGGCCGCGGCATGGAGATCTGCCCCGACGAGCGGGCACTCCTCTCCTTCATCACCACCGCGCTCGAGTCCAGCGGGATGGATGAGGCCCCCGTCCTCATCGACAAGTTCCTCGCTGGCGCGACCGAGGTCGACGTCGACGTGGTGGGCGACTTCGATCCCACGCTGCCCGTTGATCACGCCACGAACCGCGGCCGCCGCGCGATGGTGGCTGGCGTGATGGAGCAGATCGAACACGCAGGCGTCCACTCGGGCGACTCGGCCTGCTCGCTTCCCCCGGCCTCCCTCTCGCCGGCGCTCGTGGGACGCATCGAGAGCCTCGGACGCGAGATCGCCCGCGAGCTGCGAGTCTGCGGCCTCATGAACATCCAGCTCGCCATCAAGGACGACCAGATCTACGTGCTGGAGGTCAACCCTCGCGCCAGCCGCACCGTGCCCTTCGTCAGCAAGGCGACCCACGTCCCGTGGCCCGCCCTCGCGGCCAAGTGCATGATGGGCGCAACCCTCGCGGGCCTGAACGCCCGTGAGGTCAAGCTGCGCGGCATGTACGCGATCAAGGAGTCGGTCTTCCCCTTCAGCAAGTTCCCCGGGGTCGACGTCGTCCTCGGCCCGGAGATGCGCAGCACCGGCGAGGTCATGGGAATCGATACGAGCCTCCCCATCGCCTTCGCAAAGAGCCAGCTCGCCAGCGGCGTCAGGCTCCCGACCGATCCAGCCAAGGGCGGCGTCTTCGTCAGCGTGCGAGAGCAGGACCGCCAGCCGATTGTCGAGGCCGTCCGCATGCTCCTCGAGATGGGCTGGCGCGTCTACGCCACCGACGGAACCGCGGCACACATGCGGGCCACCGGCCTCGAGCCCGAGGTCCTGCAGAAGATCGCCACCGGCGCACGCCCCAACGTCCTCGATCTCATGCACAATGGCCAGATCGGGCTGATCATCAACACACCCACGCGGACCGGCTGGCAGACCGATGAGGGACGCATCCGGTCCACGGCCGTCCGGCTCAACATCCCCATGTTCTCGACGACGACCGCGGCGGTCGCGGCGGTCCATGCCATCAAGGCCCTGCGCGAGCAGGGGTGGGGTGTCGCAGCCCTGCAGGACTACAAGGCCCTCCTCGCGACCCAGACACGCGCGGACGGAACGCTGATCGAGCCGGTCGTGGGCAGGATCGTGGGCGTGTGATGCAGGTGTGGAAGTGGCGAGGTGGCCGGTCGCGCGCCTCCGCGCGGCAGTCCCGATCTTCTGCCCTTTCGCGCATCCACGCCGCCACTTCGGCCCTATTGGCCCAGCGCCCGCAGCAGCACCGTCGCGTACGCGCCTCGTGGCAGAGCGAACGAGATCGCTCGCGCAAACCGGCGTGGCGACCGGGACGCCGCGAACTCGTCCCGTTCAACGGCCCCGAACTCCACGTCTGTCGCGATCGCGAACAGAGGCCGCGCGGCCGCACGGAACGCCGGCCGACGTAGCCCGGGAATGGCAAGCCGCTCCATCGTGAGTCCCTCGGCGTGCAGCGAGGCCTCCATCGCAGTCGCCCAGGGCTGCTCGAGCGAGACGCCGCTGGCGGGGAGCGGCATGGTCGCGGGGAGCAGTTGTTCAGGGATCCTCGCGGCGGGCGCGAAGCACATCTCGCCGAAGTCGTCGGGCGACACGAGCATGCCCTCGTCGCCGAGCGATCGTGTCAGCACGCGGGCCGCACCGTTCCACAGGAAGGACTGGTACGCCTCGATGCACATCGTCTGCTCCGTGTGTGGGAGTGCGCCGAACGCCTCCCTGAACCCGCGACCCGAAGCCAGCAGCGCGATCGCGTGGCGTTCAACACCGCCGACGGTCTTCAGGCAGTCCGCCCAGCGCCCCCAATGTGCAGCCAGGGTCCGCGTCGTCACTCGCCGTGAACCGGAGTCCTTCCTTGCGGGCGTTGCGATCAGCAGCCGGATCGCACCTTCGAAGTCACCATCGATGAGCCGTCGCGCCGCGAAGCCGGCTCCATGACGTGCCGAACCGAAGCGCTGGTCACCGAAGTAGTTGGTCATGATCAGTCGTGCGTCGCCGCCCGGACCATCGTGGGTCCGCAGCACGCTCGCCCGCGCCGCGATGCTGCCGGCTTCTTCGCCGGTCAGGCCTCGCACCATGATCTCAAAGTGGTTGGACGCAATGATCGAAGCATCGACGGCACGCGGGGCATAGCCCAGAAGGCTTGCCGACCATGCATCCCCATCGCCCAGCGGCGGACCATCAGCCGAACTCGGTGAAACCAGCGCGAGGCCCCCCGCGGGAGCGACCGAAACGTGCTGGCGCGTGCGGGCGTGCTTGTCCTTGAGTCCGGCATACTCAAGCCGCGCCACCGAGACGCCCAGGGCACGAGCCAGCTTCGCGCACGCCTCCGGCGTAGTCAGCGACTGCTTCACCACGCGAAAGACAGCGTGCATGTGCGTTGGGCCCGGCTGGGGCTCGATCGCCGCGAGCCAGCCCGGGTCGGCCGTCTCGTCGACACGGAAGTCCCCGGGTTGCCGTCGGATGGTCATGCCGGTCCAGCGTACTCCGCTCCGGCGGGGTGTGGCCGTGGGCGGCGGGGATTCCTGCGGCGGTGGTGGGGGCGGTCTCAGGGCCCGGAGGCGACTGACGTGCCCGCGCCGGACGCCAGGAACCGACGTAGGCTCAAGACCAGCGGGTCGAGCGCCCGCGTTCTGGAGCAGCGTGATGCACGGATCGTCGCCGAAAGATCGAGGCAACCCAAACCCGCACGCGCACGGCGCGGGCCCCTCGGGCGAGGTGAATCGCCCCGCCGATGCTGGAATGGTCACGGACTTCCACGGCAAGCTCGACTATGCCGCGTATCTGCGTCTGGATGAGATCCTGGCCGCCCAGAAGCCCCTCAGCTCGCCGGAGCACCACGACGAGCTCCTCTTCATCATCCAGCACCAGACCACCGAGCTGTGGTTCAAGCTGATGGTCCATGAGCTCCGCGCCGCGATCGCCCACGTCGCGAAGGACGAGCTGGAGCCCTGCTTCAAGATCCTTGCCCGCGTGAAGCACATCCAGGCCCAGCTCTTCAGCCAGTGGTCGGTGCTCGCGACCCTCACGCCGAGCGAGTATGTGCAGTTCCGGTATGTGCTCGGTCCCGCCAGCGGCCTCCAGAGCCACCAGCACCGCCTGATCGAGTTCATGCTCGGCCGCAAGGACGCGAAGATGGTCGCCGTGTTCCGTCACAAGCCCGCCCTTCTCGCGCAGGTCGACGCCGCGCTGCGGGCCCCGTCGCTCTACGACGAGTTCCTGCGCCACTTGGCGCGGCGCGGATTCCCCGTTCCAGCCGACGTGCTGTCACGCGACGTCACCGTCCCGCACGAGCCACGCCCCGAGATCGTCGCGATCTTCAAAGGGATCTACGAGCGACCCGGCAAGCACTGGGACGCCTACGAGATGGCCGAGAAGCTGGTCGACATCGACGAGCAGTACGCCCTCTGGCGCTACCGGCACATGAAGGTCGTCGAGCGAGTCATCGGCTTCAAGCGCGGCACGGGCGGCACCGCGGGCGTCGCGTACCTTCGCGCCATGGTCGACGACCGACTCTTCCCAGAGCTCTGGGACGTCCGCACCGAGATCACCGAGTTCCACCCCACGCCGCGCTGACGCGTGGTTCAACCCGAGAGGCACCGATGCACAAGAGCAGCATCCAGCATCGTCTACGACGGAACCTGGGCGGACTGATCGCGGCCGCAGCCATGATCGCGGGATCGCTCCCGGCGCTGGCCTGGGATGCCACCGGCCACCGCATCATCACCGTCTGTGCCATGGAGCGGTTCACCAGCGCTCCCGACTGGCTCAAGGCCCGGTCAGATCAGGTTGTTGATCAGAGCGTCGTGCCGGACCGCTGGCGCGGCGTGCGCATCGCACAGCTCACGCACATCAACAACCCGGACCACTACCTCGACGTCGAGGAGCTCGCCGACTTCGGCCTGACGATGGAGACCATGTCGCCCCTCCGTCATGAGTTCGTCGAGCAGATGTTCGCGGCTCGCGCAAAGCCAGACTTCAAGGGGCGCCCGGTCAATCAGGCACGCGACCCCGACAAGACGATGTCCTACCCCGGCTTCCTGCCGCACGCCACGCTCGAGAACTACGGCCGCCTCGTCAGTGCCTTCAAGGTCATCCGCATCCTCGAGAAGCTGGCCGATCCCAAGCGCGAGGCCCAGCTCGAGGCTACCCGAGGTAGCGCCATCGCGACGATGGGTGTCCTCAGCCACTTCGTCGGCGACGCCGCCCAGCCCCTCCACACCACCATCCACCATCACGGCTGGGTGGGCGACAACCCCAGCGCCTTCACCACCGACCGCGGCTTCCACTCCTACATCGACGGCACGATCATCCGTCACCACGCCCTCGGCGTCAGCGAAGTGCGCGATGCGATGAAGGACACCAGGAGGGAGGCTGGCGATCCGCGCAACCCGTGGCCCGACGTCCTGGTCCACATCAAGCGATCCTTCGACGGGGTCGTGCCGCTGTACGAACTGCAGAAGTCCGGCGATCTCGAGAGAGACCCCGGAAAGACCTTCATCGCCGGACGCCTTGCCGACGGCGCCGCGATGCTGGGCGCCATCTACGAGGCCGCATGGAAGGCCAGCGAGCCTGCCGAGTCGGATGTCAAGGACTTCCTGAAGTTCGACAACTTCGAGGAGTTTCCGGCCTCCGGCACCCGGTAGCACGCCCCACCGACCGGGCCTCCCTACCCTCTCTTCCCATGTCCTCCGGCAAGGTCTACATCGAGACTTTCGGCTGCCAGATGAACGAGCTCGACAGCGAGCTGGTCTGCGGCCAGCTCCGCGCCCTCGGCTATGGCTTCACCAACGAGCCCTCTCAGGCCGACGTGGTCCTCTACAACACCTGCTCGGTGCGCGAGCACGCCGAGCAGAAGGTCTGGAGCCGACTCGGCGAGCTGCGCGAGCGCAAGCTCACACAGCCGGGCCTCGTCGTCGGTGTGCTCGGCTGCATGGCCGAGCGTGACGGCGAGTCCCTCATCCGCCGCATGCCCGTCGTCGATGTCATGTGCGGCCCCGGCGAGCTCGACAAGCTCCCGGCCCTCCTGGACAACGCCGTGCGGACGCGCGAGAGCCTGCTCGCAGAGCTCCCGCCACACCTCACCGCCGTCGATGTTTCCGCCCGCCAGGTCGCGCTGCAGGGGAGCACGAGCCGGCGCAGCGCGACCCTCGCCGCCGCCGCCGACACGCTCGAGCTCCTCGACCTCTCGCGCGCCATCTCACCCGTCGCCGACGGCGGGGCCGACGCGCCCGGGCGCCGCTCCGCGTACGTCCGGATCACGCGAGGCTGCAACAAGTTCTGCACGTACTGCGTCGTTCCCTTCACGCGCGGCGCCGAGGTGCACAGGCCGCCCGACCACATCATCGACGAGTGCAAGCGACTGGCCGACGCCGGTGTCGTCGAGATCACCCTCCTGGGCCAGACGGTCAACCATTACCGCTTCGAGCATGGCGCCGCCGTGACCGTGGGCGGCATCGTCCAGCCGCAGAAGGGTCGCAGCTACACCGGCGGGCACCGTCGGGATCCCTTCGCCGGCGAAGCCACCACGACCTTCGCGGATCTCCTCGCACGCATCCACGACGAAGTCCCGGGCATCCAGCGCCTCCGGTTCGTCACGAGCTATCCGCGTGACTTTGGCGACGACGTGCTCGAGGTGATCCGCGACCATCCCCGCATCTGCCGCTACCTCCACGTCCCTGCCCAGAGCGGGAGCGACCGGATCCTGAAGCTCATGAACCGCGGGTACACCTCCTCCGAGTACCTCGAGTTCCTCGGACGGGCAAGGGCCTTCCTCGACCAGCCCGAGCGCGGGCGCCCCCTCATGCTCTCGGGCGACTTCATCGTCGGATTCCCGACCGAGACCGACGAGGACTTCGAGGCCACCGTCGCCCTCGTCGAGCAGGCCCGCTACAAGAACGCCTTCATCTTCAAGTACTCGCCCCGCCCGGGCACAGTGGCGATCGAGAAGCTCGCCGACGATGTGCCCGAAGCCACCAAGCGAGCCCGCAACAACCGCCTTCTCGCGATCCAGTCAAGGATCTCCGAGGAGATCGGCGCCACGCTGGTTGGCACAACACCGCTGGTCTACGTTGAGGGGCTCTCGGCACGCGAGCGCAAGCGTCGAGTCCGTGCCAGGTCCTTGGCCGGCGCTCCCAGCGGCACCGTGACGCTCACCATCGCGGGGCGAGCCGCTCCCGACGCCCCCGGCGCCGAGGATGAGGGCTGCTGCTCATCGTCACCGGCAGCCGAAGCGGACGACGGAACCGCGGGCCCGGTCCAGCTCAGCGGCCGGACCGACGGCGACGTCATCGTTCACTTCGACGCGCCCGAGGGCACCTCGCCCGAGTCCATGCTCGGTCGCATCGTCCCGGTGCGCATTGCCGAGGTCACTGGCCTCTCGGTCCAGGGCCGGCTTGCCACGCCCTGAGGCTGGCCGCAACGTCCGAGATCCACATCCTCACCCTCACCGCTCCACCGATAACGTGGCCCGGAGGATCGATAACGCTCGCGCCCACCGTCCATCGGTGCTTATCGAGATCAAGACCCTCGACACCCAGCCCCTCGCGTGTCATGCTCTTGCTGGAGAGAGTTGTTCCGTCGCCGGTGTGTTTCCCGCGACAGAGCAGGAATCGATACCAAGAGAGAGGAAGACATGCGTTCCACCACGAAGATCACGGCCCTCACCGCCCTCGTTGCCGCGTGCGGCCTTGCCGGCGTGTCGCAGGCGGCCCTCACGTTCAGCTTCGCCGACCCCGTCCCCGGGCGTCAGATGAGCTACAACCAGGGCACCGGGATCATCTCCTACGACAACCTCGCGGCGATCACCGTCCTCGTCGACGGCTCCACCGAGCCCGTCGCCTTCAACGCGGCGTTCCCCAACTCCACCATGACCATGAGCCTCTCGGTCGGCGCCGTGACGGTTGCCGGTCCGGTCGTTCAGGCGCCGGTCGTGGGCTTCTTCGAACTTCGCGACGCCTCCAGCTCGCTGATCCTTCGTGGCGACACCGCCAACGGCTCCTTCATCCGTCTCGGCTCCACCAGCTCGATTCTGATGTCCGATGACATCAGCTTCGCCTACACCGCCGGCCCCACGCTCAGCGCCCTTCTGCTCCCCGGCCGCGCCCTCGCCAACCCCCAGGAAGCCGTCTTCACCGTGACCGACCTTCTCGTCGGCGGCGGCGGCCCCCTGGTGGTCGATGGCCAGATGCGGAGCTGGACCGCCAACGCGTCCTACTCGGGCAACTCCGAGGTCGTTCCCGCCCCCGGCGCCATCGCCCTCGCTGGCCTCGGCGGCCTCCTGATCGCCCGCCGCAAGCGCGCGTAAGCCAGCCCAAACCCCGCCCCCTCCTGCGTAAGGACCGCGGGCCCCTCGTGGGCTCGCGGTCCTTCGTTACTTCTCGGAGCACACTTGCTACACGCCCGGTCCGCGAGGCGTGTTCTCCTCCCTGAACTTCTCGAGGGCCCTTCTCTTCGCCGCCAGCAGGCCGCCGGCTTCCGCCCCCGGCGCGGAAGGTTCCGGCGTGCGCACCGGCGCGTCCGACGTCGTCGAAGGGGCAGCGGGGGCCTCCATCGCACGCACCTCACCAAGCCTCTGGGCCCGGCGTCTGTCTCGTGCGGCCTTGACGAGCGAGGCCGCATCATCGGCCCCGAGCGCCAGCGAGTCGGACGTTGCCACCGCCGTTGGCAGCCCGCCCGGCTCCGCGTTCGCCGCCGGTGCATCCAGGGCCGCACGCAGCCCACCCAGCGACGCCGCCGCACGCCCGGCCCGCGCCGCCTCCTCCCGCAGCACGCGGGCATTGAGATCAGCGCGGAAGGCCCGCGTCACCCACCGGTCCCACGCAATCCGGCGCACCGCGATATCCAGCATCAGAAGGGCCACCAGCCAGACCAGCAGGAGCTTCGTCAGCGGTGCCAGAGCCTCGCGCGGCGAGATGCCACTGCGATCAAACACCCGCGCCGTCTGCGGCGAGGTGATGTCCAGCACACGTCCGCCGCTCACCCGGGCGATCTCCTCCATGAGCGCATCGTTCGAAGAGCGGGCCCGAAGCTCGCCCGCCGCGTTGATGCTCCGTCCCAGGAGCAGCGGCGACATCGCCTTCCCGCCTCGCAGCGGCTTGACAAGCGCGAGGTACGAGCCCGCCGTTGATGCGGGCAGCCGTGCCTCGTACGTGCCCGGACCTACGGCGGACAGGAGCGTCTCCGTCGGCGAACCCGCCGGGTCGTAGACCGTCGCCGTCATCGTGAGTTCATCCAGCGGGTTGCCCCCTTCATCGGTCGCGTCGACGCGGAGTGTCAGGCTCTGGCCGTCGCTCGCAAGCGTGCCGCGCAGGCCCCGCCCCGACGAGGCGCGGGCCGCCGTACGAACGATCTGCGTCCAGAGCCGGCGATAGCCATCCCAGCCGAGCCAGGGTGTCGCCCATCGGTGCGCGTCGCTGGTGAAGGCGACCACCTGCCCGAGACCGACCGACCAGTGCGCCAGCACCGGCTCGCCGCCCGGCGTCACGATCGCGTTGACGATCCCGGGCTCCGTCCTCGGCTGCGTCAGCACGAGCCCACCCAGCGGCGGCAGGTCAGGACCGATCCCCGTTGTCATCGGCGAGCCCGCGGGCAGCAGCACCGGCGTGAAGGGTTCCTCACGCACCATCGGCGTCCGTACCACCCGCACGGCCTTGAGCAGCATCTTCGGGAGCATCTGCGCCTGCGTGGCGTGATAGAACGCGCCGCCGCCCTTCCTCGCCATCTCCGCCATGATCGTCGAGTCCGTCTCGTCGCCGACCGCAATCGCGGAGAGCCGGATGTTCTCCTTCGCCATCGTCTCCGCGATCTCTACCAGGCCCCTCTTCGTCCGAGAGACACCGTCGGTCAGGAGGATCACGTGACGGATCTTGGCATCCCCCGCGCTCGTGCGCATCTGCGCCAGCGCCTCCTCCAGTGGCGAGAGGATCTCGGTCCCGCCGCCGCTCGGAATATCGAGCATCATCTGCGCCGTTTTCGCACCGTCCGAGTTGCGCGAGAGGGGCACGACCACGTCGTACGAGTCGTTGAACGTGATCACTCCCAGGAGGTCGCGCGGGTCCAGGCTCCGGACTGCCAGGGCCGCCGCTTCGTTGGCGATCTCCTGCTGCGTGCGCCCCGTGCCCAGCACCCAGCGACGCATCGAGCCCGAGTTGTCCATCACCAGGATGATCGCCGCATCCGGCACCACCAGCCGCTCCGGAAGGTCAAGCGCAACCGGCAGGATCGGTTCCACGATCGAACCGCGCCAGCCACCCGCCGCAAACGAGCCCGGTCCGCCCACCATCACCAGCCCGCCACCCATGTCACGCACGAACGCCAGAAGGCTCTCCTGCGTCCTGACGCTCAGCAGCTCCGCCGCCACCGACTGCAGCACCACAAGGTCAAACTCCTGCATCGCCAGAAGATCGTCGGGCGCACCCCCGGGCAGCACGACGCGCACGTCCAGCCCCGCCTCCCGCAGCGTCCGGGCCAGCGTCCCAGATGCCTCGCCGTCGGCCTCCTGTGCGCCATCGATGATCAGGATCGATCCGCGGCCCGGCGTCACGGTGAACGCCTCAGCGATGTTGTTCTCTGGAGCCGTGTCGCCGACGGCGCGTCCCGCCGCGTCCACGTCCGGCTCGAAGACCGCCGAGAACCGGTGCACCCGCCCCTCGCCCAGCGGCACCTCGAACGCCTCGATGTTCTCTCCGGGCTCCAGCGTGACCCGCCGACCGACGCCCGCCTCGCCCGCGCCGTTCAGATCAACCGGCTGACCATCCCGCAGCACCACCATCGTCCCCGTGGTGCGGGCCGCCGCCGAGATCACCGCACGCAGCGTGACAGCTCCGCCCGCCGCGGCCGTCGGGGGCGCGTCAAGCACCTCGACCGAGACCTCCTCGTCCAGCGTGTACCGCACCGGCACGACGTCGATCGGGATCGGCCCCATGGCGCCGGTCCCGCCCGTTCCCGCCAGGCCCGAGATCTCTCCCGCCGCCGCCAGCGCGTCGCCCGCGGTCTCGTTCCCATCACTCACGAGCACCAGCCTCGCCGCCGCGTCCGGCGGGATCAGCCCCCGCGCAAGGCGGATCCCGTCGGCGATGTTGGTCCCCTCCCGCAGCCGCAGGTCGAGCGAACGCCCGGTCAGGTCCGCTCGCGTCGGAGTCGCCACCGACACCGCAGACCCGTCGAACACCACGACGCCCAGAAGGTCATCGGCCCCCCGCGTCCCAGCCAGCCCGAGCACGAAGGCCTTCGCCGCTTCCATGTGGTCCCTGGGCTCGACGCTCGCCTCCGGCGACCCGGCAACAACCGCGCCAGCCGCCGGCGGCGTCCCGAAACGCCGGGCCGACTCGCTCACGTCCACCACGGCCACCACAGCAAGCGTGTCCGTCGTGCGAATCCCGCTGAGTCCCGCGAGCAGGGCCGCGATGAGCCCCACGAGCAGCGCCCGCACAATCACCGCCGACCAGCGCCGCACCGGGGCCATCGTCCGAAACCACGCCGCGCCCATCGCCACCAGCGGCACCGTGCCGACGGCGAGCCAGATCCACAGAGGTTGTTCGATGTGGAGGTTCAAGGTCTGGGGGTCTGAGCGGGTGCGGGTCCTGATGGTGCCGACGAAGTCCCCGTCCCGTTCGGCGCAGCCGCGCCCGACCGTGCTGCCTCCGTGTACCTCTGAAAGACCCGACGCACCAGATCCTGGTATCCAGGCGGCACACTCTGCTGCTCGATGGCTCGCTCAACGCCATCCGCAGCCTCTCGCACCGCGCCGTCGAAGGCCTCGGACTGGCCCCGCCCGCGCGAGCCCTCCCCCAGCCACTCCGCAATCACACGCTGGCCACGCTCGCCCCGCCGATCTTGCCCCGCCTCCGTCGACCGGGCATCGACCGTCTGGGTTGCCGATGGGCCCGTCGGTCGGCGCGGGGCCGACATCGGCCCGCGTCCGGCACGCGGATCCTGAGCGAGCGGCGTGCCCTCGCCGGGCGGCGGCGCCTCACCGCCGCTCCCGCCGCGCGTCTCCATCTCGCGCTGAAACTCACGCGCCAGCCGCTCGAGCTGCTCTCGCTCCTGTGGTGAAGCGTTCTTCATGAGTCGCTCCGCACGCTCTCGGAGCTTCTGCGCATCCGCGGCCTGACGCTGGCTCTTCCTCGACTGCTCGGCAACATCCGCCAGCCGCTTTGCGAGATCCTTGATCGCGTCCTCCGACTGAGGCAGTTCCGGCAGCGCTCCGCCCGGCGATCCCTGCGGCTGCTTTGCGCCGGGCTGAGCCCCGGCCTCCGGCATGCCGCGTGTCGGCGTTGAAGGAGCCTCGGAAGTGCCCCGGGCCCCCGATGATTCCGGCGACCGCTGACCGCCAGATGGTGAGCCCTGCGGCCTCTCCCCCGGCGCGGGCTGGCGCGGTGGTCCCCCCGGCGCTGGTGAATCCTGGCCCTGATCACCCTCGCCAGAGCGCGGGCTTGCCGCATCTTGCGGTGCACCAGGCCGCGTCGTCGTCTGCCCGGTGCCTGTGTCCCCACGCCTGGCACCAGAGTTCTCCGAGGGCTGCGCTGCGGGCGCTTCCTGAGCACCAGTCGGCTGACTCGGTGGCTGCGTGCCCTGCTGCTGACGCGGCTCGTTGCCCTGCTGCGTCGGATTCGCGCTGGGCTGCCCAGCAGGCAACGGGCCCTGCCCGGGCGCCGGCTGCGGTGTAGGTGGCGTCGGTGACTGCTGTGCCGGACGCTGCTCGCCCTCCCCGGAGGATGACGGCTCGGGCCGGGTCGCGGCATCGGCCGCGTCGCTCGGTCGCTCGCCAGGCGTCGCTTCCGACGACGGCTGCGGTTGCTGCGAGGGTGCCTCGCCGCGATCACTCGGCTTCACCTGCTGCGAAGTTCCGCTCGGCGGCTGCGGAGGTTGGCCTGCACTGTCTTTCCGTTCGGCACCGGAAGGTCCCGTCGGGCTCGGCCGCTGCTCACCCTCTCTCCGTGCGCCCGAGGGGTTTGCGTCTGGCGCTGGCCTCCGATTCCCCTCCTGCTCTGGCGTGCTCCGCCGACGTTCCCGCTGCTCCTGAGCACCGGTGCGTGGCGCCCCCTGGCCCTGCGGCGGCGAGCCTGGCGGCGTTGCGGATTGCTCTGCCGTTCGCTGCTGGCGATCCGTTGACGGCTCACCTCGAAGCTGCTCCGCCGCACGCTCAAGCGATCGCGCAAGCTCCTCATCCCGCGCTGGGGGCTCGGGCTGTGAGCGTTCCTGCTCACCCGGCTGCCCGGGCGCGGCCTCACGAGTCTCCGGCCGCGATCCAGCATCAGGACGCGGCTCGCGCTGACGGCGCTCACTGGCCCCACCAGCGGGCGCATCAGACGGCGCCAGCTCGTCCGACGCCGCGGCGTCCCGCTGCTCCGACGATTCCGACTGGGGAGAGGCTGAGGCTGGGCGTGCTGGGGGTGGTGGGGGTGGTGCGGATTGAACAGTGTCCTGCGTGCCTGGCGATCCGTCGCGTGGTGGCCGCGGCTCGGGTGGCGCGCCAGAAACCGCATCCTCCGGCCCGGTGTCGGCGCTCTTGGCGTCTCCAACTGGCGGCGGGCTGCCAGCGGCCTCGTTCGCATCACCTTGTGACTCGCGCAGAGAGCGTGCGAGCTCCGCCAGCTCAGAGGCCCATCGCTCCCGCTCCTCCGGACTCAGGTTTGGCGACGTCCTCGACAGCTCCTCCAATGCCTCGGCGGCCGCCTCGACATCCCCGGACTCAAGGTGCTCGCGCAGCGACGGTTCCTCCGTCTCCGGACCCACGCGTTCCGCACGTGCCCCGCGCGACGCCGCCTTCGCGAGCGACGCACGCGCCTCGTCCGCCGCGCGGGCCTGCTCCCTCGATGCCGCTTCGAGCGACGAAGCAATCTGCTCCGCGGCCTGTGCCGCCCGGACCGGTGTGCTCGCGTCTCGCGACCGACCGCTCGCCAGCTCACGCTCGACATCACGCAGCGACTCAAGCTCGCGGGCGATGCTCGGGTCGTCCACGAGCTCCTCCGCGGCCGCGACGGCATCGGCCTTGAGTTCCGAAACTTCGGCCGTCGCCTCCCGTGCCGCCTCTGGCGTCAGCGTCGCCGGCCCCGCACCACTCCCTGCCCTGGTCAGGAGCGGCGGCAACCACAGCCCAACACCAACGCCCAAGGCCAGCAGCGGCAGTCCGGCCAGCCAGCCACGCCCCATCCCGATGGGGATCGCCCGCCTCACATCGATCGTCCCAGCCAGCGACTCGCCCGCCCTGACCGCGAGCTCCGCAACCGGACTCTCCGGCCCATCCGCCAGCGCGAGCGCCGAAGAGAGCCGATCACGCAGCCCGAGCCTCGTATCCAGCTCAAGAGCCCCGCGCGCCACGCTCCACCGCCTCCAGAGAGCCAGCGACACGCCAACGGCCACACCGATCCCCGCCCCAGCCGCCAGCACCAGCGGCCAACGCACCACCTCTGCCATCGCCCCGGGCTCCCCCATCAGCCGCAGGCCGGTCGTCACGACCATCGCCGACCCAGCTCCCCACGCGAGCCCCTGCCCCGCAAGCGCGAGTGCCGACGACACCAGCGCCCGCCTCGCGGCACGCCGAGCCACACGTTGCACACCCACAGCCCGCATCACGCCTCCGATCAGGTTCGGCAGTTCGTTCACGCCGCGCCGCCTCAACCTCACCATCCAAGGGTACGACGCCCGACCGACTTTGGGTTCAGCCCCGGCCCCCTTCTGCCCGTGCGCGGGTCGCTCGCTCCCGCCAACCCCACTATCGTCCGCCCATGCCGATCCGCGAGCACTTTCCAACGCTCCTGCGTGGCCAGCCACTCTCCAGCGAGCAGGCCGAGGCCTTCGTCGAGGACGTCCTCACCGGCCTTCTCGACGACGCGCAGATGGGCGCGGCCCTCGCACTGATCCAGTCCCGTGGAGCCAGCATCGACGAGCTGGTCGGTGGCGCACGCGCCATGCGCCGTCACGCCACGATGGTCCCCGGAGTCGACACGCTCTCCGGCACGCTCATCGACACCTGCGGGACCGGCGGTGCCCGCAAGACCTTCAACATCTCCACCCTGTCGGCCATCGTGACCGCCGCCGCGGCGCCGGGCCGCGTGCGCGTTGCCAAGCACGGCAATCGTGGCCGTTCGGGCCGGGGTTCGGCCGAACTGCTCGCCGCCCTGGGCGTCAACATCGAAGCATCCCCTCGTGCGCAGCACCGATGCCTCGAAGAGCTCGGCGTCTGCTTCTGCTTCGCCGTGGCCCATCACCCCGCGATGAAGAACGCCGCCCGCACCCGCATCAGCCTCGGCTTTCCGACGATCTTCAATCTGCTCGGCCCTCTGACCAACCCCGCCGGCGCCCGCCGCCAGGTCCTGGGCGTCTATGAGCCGCGATGGGTCGAGCGCGTCGGAACGGCCCTCTCGAGGCTCGGCTGCGAGCGAGCGATGGTCGTCCACAGCCTCGATGGCATCGACGAGATCACCACCACCGGCCCGACCCTGATCGGTCACGTCGAAGGCAGCAGCTTCCGCATCGAGGAGTTCGATCCCACGCCCCTTGGCCTCCCAAGGCCCGAGCCTTCCCAGCTGGATGCGCAGGACCTCCCCGATGCAGTCCAGCTCGCCTGGAGCGTTGTCTCCGGCGAAGCGACCGGCCGGGCACGCACCGCGCTCGACATCGTCCTCCTCAACTCCGCCGCCGCCCTCGTCGTCGGTGGCGCCGCGACCACCTTCGCCGCCGGACTCGACCTCGCACGGCAAGGAGTCAGCCGAGGCGACGCCCGACGCACGCTCGAGGGCCTCATTGCGCTCACACGCGAGCCCTGAGCGTCGTCGCCTCAGCGGCCCGCCCGCGGCCTCTCCGCTCCATCCACCAGCACCCACACGTGGTTGAGGTTCGTCCCCGTGTGTCCGGTCCGGATCAGCGCTCCGACGCTCCGCAGCGCCGTATGGCTGTCGTGCGACGCAAGCATCGCCGCAGGATCGAGTCCGCGCCCCGCGATCTCGCTCCACGTCTCCCGCCCCACGATCGCGCCCGCCGCGTCGGTTGGCCCATCAGCCCCGTCAGTGGAGAAAGCCCAGAGCCACAGCGGCCGCGTACCCCGATCTGTCGCCAGCAGCCGCGCCGCCTCCAGCGCCAGCTCCTGACTCGGCCCGCCCAGCCCCGTGGCCCGACCTACTTCGACCGTCGTCTCGCCCCCCCAGATCCACGCACGCGCCGATGCTCCAGCCCGCCCGGCCGGACTCGCGCCGGCTCGGGTGGTCATCGCCGCCGCCACATCGCGCGATGAGCCCTGCACACCAGTCCTCACCTCCTCGACGTTCCAGCCCAGCCCTCTCGCCACCGCCGCCGCAGCCTCAACCACACGCGCGTTGTTCGCGATCACCTGGCTCGTCACCCTCGCCACTCGCTGGTCGCCCGGCTTGGGCGTCTCATCCGGTGCTCCCGGCCCGCCCGCCGCGCCGCGCCGGAGGTGCCCCATCACACCGCCGTGCGCTTCCGCAAGCCCATGACGTTCCAGGATTGAGGTCGCATCCTCGAACGTCGTCGGATCCGGCACCACAGGCCCCGACCCGATCACCTCCAGTGGATCCCCGATCACGTCCGACATCACCATCGCGACGATCCGGCCGGCGCACATCGCCGCGAGCCGCCCGCCCTTCAGACGTTCAACGTGCTTCCGAACCGTGTTGAGCTCATGGATCGACGCCCCCGCCAACTGCAGCCCCCGCGTCACCGACGCGATATCGCCAAGCGTGAGGCCCGCCGCTGGGCTCGCCAGATACGCCGAGGCTCCACCCGACAGCAGCAGCAGCAGCCTGCTCCGGACCCCGCACCGCCGCACGAACGCCTCCACCTCCATCGCCGCCAGGACATTTCGCTCGGTCGGATAAGGATGGTCACATCGAAGCACCCGCACAGTCGAGCCACTGATCCCCTCCGACTGGCCCGAAGGCCCCAGCACCAGCGACTCACGCACCCGCTCCCCCAGCAGATCTGCCGCCGCACGAGCCATCGCCACCGACGCCTTCCCCACCGCAAGCACCCACACCCCTTCCTCCTCCGCCTCATCCCGGCCGCCGCCACCGTTGAGCACCCCCGCCAAACCCGCCTCCCGCACAGCCCTCGCAGGATCCGCGGCCTCCAGCACGCCACGCAGGAGGGCCTCTGCCCACCCGCCCCCAGCGTCCGCGACGGCCATGTCAGTGCGCTGCTCCATGCCCAGAGTGTTGTCGATTGCGGCCGGCCGTGCTGACCCAGGTGGTTGACAGGGGAGCCCGGCGTCCGGTAATCTGTTTAGTGGTTGTCCACGGGTCCCCTTGGCCAGCCGCGCCCCTCGTCGTAGGTGCATTTCTCGCACGATCCACGCGCGGGCACCAGCGTCGAAGGGTCAAGGTCCCAGGCACTGATTCCAGGAGCCAGACGATGAGCCAGATTCCTCCGTCAATGCCCATGGGAATGGGGGGTGCCATGCGGCCCCACCGCGGCGTCCTCATCCTTGTCCTCGGCATCCTGGGGTTCTTCTGTTTCATCCTCGGAATCGCGGCATGGATCATGGGCAAGGCCGATCTCGCCGCGATGGACGCCGGCGAGATGGACCCCTCCGGAAGGGGTCTCACCAACGCCGGAAAGATCCTCGGCATGATCTTCACGATCCTGGCCATCATCGGCCTGGTTCTGCAGGTTGTTCTGATCGTCCTGACTGGCAGCGGAACCCCCTGAGCCAGATCGCCCTCGGGTCTTGCTTCGGCGGCACCCGCCCATCCCCCTGATCACCTCTTCGATTCCGTTCTTTGGAGTACTTCATGCCCTCTCAGATTCCTCCCCAGCCCTCAGGCTTCGGCGCCATGCAGCCGCATCGCGGCGTTCTCATCCTCGTCTTCGGCATCCTCGGCCTCGTCCTCTGCGTGATCTTCGGGATCGTCGCCTGGGTGATGGGCAACGGTGACATGAAGCAGATGGACGCCGGAGCCATGGATCCCAGCGGCCGCGGTCTGACGCAGGCCGGCAAGATCTGCGGCATGATCGCCGTGATCCTCAACGTCCTGATCATCGCCCTCTACATCGCCATCTTCGTCGTCGCGATCGTCGCGGGCGGGGCGGCTGCCGCCAGCGGCGCCGGCACGGGCCCCTGAGTCGCGCATGTCCGAGACCTCTCCCTCTGGGTCTGGATCGCCTTTCGCGTCGATGCCGCCGCATCCGCCCGCTCCCACTCCACCCCCGCTCCAGCTTGGGTTGGATCCGGCCGCGGCCCCGCCGACGATGCCCGGCTCCATCCTCGTCCAGCAGGCGGGCCCTGCTTCCAGCCTCATTCTGATCCTCGGCATCTCGTCGATCGTGATGGCCGCCGGAGGCTTCCTCTGCGGCTTCACCTCCATCATCGGCATCCCTCTCGGCATCGTCGCGTGGTTCTGGGGTTCCGGAGAGTTGAAGAAGGTCCGGGCCGGCCTGCAGCCAACCTCCGTCGCTTCATCACTCCAGGCGGGACGCATCTGCGGCATCGTCGGACTCGTGCTGAGCGTTCTCATCTCCACGGTCATGTTCTTCTACCTCGTGCTTGCCATCCAGGGCGCCACCGCGGGGCCCTGACCCTGGTCACGACGCTCTCCCGCACATGGAGTGCATGATCGCCTTCTACCATCGCTCGTGGTGACGCCGCCGGACAAGCCCTCCTCCACGTCCCCTGCCCCTCCCGTCGCCGACGTCGCCAGCGTCGAAGCTGCAGGGCCCGTGCGGTGGGGGGGCTGGGGCGCCCTGATCATCCTGCTCGCCTGGGGCGGCATGGTCGGCCTCTCGCTCCTCATCTCAATCTCGACTGGTCGCGATGTCCCGACCTGCCTCTTCCGCCGCGCCACGGGCCTCCCATGCGCTACCTGCGGCGGCACACGCGTCGTCTACGCGCTCTCTCGTGGCGATCTGGCCACAGCCCTCGAACTCAACCCCCTCGTCACGCTCTTCCTGCTCGGCTCGCCCGTGGTCGCCCTGCTGGTGTGGCACCGCTCACGCCGACGCGCACTCGCCCCCGCGCGCAGTCCCGTACCTCACACCCGCCAGCGCCAGATCGTCTGGGGCGCGATCCTGCTCCTCTGCCTCTCCCTCAACTGGATCTACGTCGCCCGGGCAGGCTCCCTCGCACGCCAGCCCACCTCAAGCCTCGCCGAGCGGTGGAAGCAGCGGACCCAGCCGGAATCGCCCGCAGCGCCGCTCCTTCCGCACACTGGCCAGGCCGCGCCGGGCGACCGTTAACAGGGAGCGAGCCCTGTGCGAGCTGCGCGTGCCGGCACCGCTCACCGCCTCATGCTCAAGCCAGCTTTGCAAGCCGCTCGCACGCCGCGACCATCGTCTCGTTCCGCTTGCAGAACGCAAATCTGACCAGGTTCCGTCCCATCCCCGGCGAGAGATAGAAGACGCTCGGAGGGATCGCCGCGACCCCGACCTGAGCCGTGAGATGGTGGCAGAACGCCCGATCGTCCGCGAGCCCGAGCTTCCGCGACACCGAGGTGTGATCCGCCATCAGGAAGTACGTTCCGTCAGAGCGGTACACATCAAGCCCCGCGCTCCGAAGCGTCACACTCAGCAGATCGCGGTTTCGGATGAACAGGTCACACAGGGCCCGCCGATGCTCGCCCGGATGGGCCGTGTCATGCTCGATCATCGCCGCGGCCGCATGCTGCAAGGGCGTAGCACCAGAGAAAGTCATGAACTGGTGCGCCGCGCGAACGCACGCCGAAAGGTGCGCCGGCGCCACCGCCCAGCCGACCTTCCACCCTGTCAGGCTGAACGTCTTCCCAAGGCTGCTCAGCGTGATCGTCCGGTCCCACATCCCCGGCAGCGTCGCAAAGTGCACGTGCGGCAGCGAAGGCTCGAACCACAGATCCTCGTACACCTCATCCGAGATCGCCACGACGTCGTGCTCCTCGCACAGGCTCGCGATCAGCGAGAGCTCCTCGCGCGTGAAGACCTTCCCGGTCGGGTTGTGCGGCGTGCTCACGAAGATCGCCTTGGTCCGGGGCGTGAACGCCGCCCGCAGCTGCGCCTCATCAAACCAGAAAGCCCCTCCCGGTTCGCGCGGCGGGTGCAGCGTCACCGGGCGGCACACCGCGCCCGCCATGGCCGCGCCCGCCGTGTAGAAGTCAAAGAACGGCTCGAACACGATCAGCTCATCACCCGGGTTGAGCAGCCCCAGGCACACCGCCGCGATCGCCTCCGAGCATCCCACCGTCACCGTGACGTGCGCCTCCGGATCGACCGCGACCGGAAACCCGCGGCGCGCATACGAACGTGCAATCGCCTGATTCAGGGGCGGCACGCCGATCATCCGCGCATACTGCGCCTGCCCCGCCCTGATCGCGCTGATCGCGGCCTCCTTCGCGATCTCCGGCCCGTCAAAGTCCGGAAAGCCCTGCGAAAGGTTGATCGCCTGGTGCTTCTGCGCCAGGCCAGTCATCTCGGAGAAGATCGACGGACCAAATCCCCGCAGGCGGTCGGCCACCAGCGACGGACGGGCCGAAGGGTTGGATCCGGGCTTGGGGTCGTCATGAGGGGCGGTGGCCATCGAACGGACGATATCGACCTATTCGCCCGGCCGCATCATCCCGGCCCCGTCTCCCGTAGATCACGCCCCGCAATGCGGCGAGGCCCCTTCCGCCCCTCCTCCGCGCCGCCAATACTCATGCATGCTCAACATCGGCGATCCAGCCCCGGACTTCACCCTGGCCGACGATCAGGGGCAGAGCGTCACGCTCGATTCACTCCTCGCCGGCGGCCCCATCGTCCTCTACTTCTATCCGCGCGACTTCACGCCCGTCTGCACCGCCGAGGCCTGCATGTTCCGCGACGCCGGCGCAGAGCTCGCGGAGGCGGGCGTCCGCGTCGTGGGCGTCAGTTCGCAGGGCAAGGCCAGCCACGAGCGCTTCAAGCGGACGCACCGCCTCAACTTCACGCTCCTCTCGGATCCCCGCAAGGCCGTTGCCCGCGCCTACGGAGCCGTCGGCCTCTTCGGGCTCCCCATCCCCTTCATCACCAGCCGCGTCACGTACCTGATCTCCAGGGACAAACGAATCGCCGACCGCATCTGCGCCGAGGTCTCCCTCTCCGCCCACCAGGCCTTCGTCAAGCGCGTCCTGAAAGCCATGTCCGCGGCCAGCGCCGCGACGGCGCCGACCGTGACCTGATCAGGCCCGATCATCCTCGGCGCCTGGCTACTTCCGTTCCGCGAGCACACCCTCGTAGTACGCCTCCACGAGCACCTCGAGGTCCTGGATCTTGCGCGCAATCGACCGTCCCATCGTCGTATCCGCGATCAGCCGCTCGCGCGGGTAGGCCCGGATGGTCGTCGTGGTCGGAACGATGTCCGCCCCGGCCGTGAGCGTGGCTTCCACACCCTGGAACTTCGCATGCTCGCAGAGCTCGATGCGATCAGGCCACAGCACCAGCGTGTAGCCCCGGTCGCCATACGCCTCGCTGAAGGCCCCATCGATCGTGATCGCGTTCCCGCCGCGCTTCACCGGTGCCTCCCCCTTCTCGACCTTCACCGGAACATGGCCGTTCACCACCAGCACATCGTCGCCGCACCCGAACAGCCGGCCGATCCTGCGGATGAACTCCGCGTCGTGCATGAGGTCGAAGTAGGCGTTCTTGTGCTCCTTGTGCGCGTTCTTGTCCGCGACAAAGTGCGTCTCGAACGTGGCCAGCCGGTCCTTTCCGAACAGCGGCGATCTGGGCCCGCCCCACAGGTACCACAGCCAGTCCGCGTCCGAGTCCAGCCCGAACCAGCGCTTCCGCATCGCCCGGCGCACCACCGAAGACAACGCGTCCATCAGCTCACGCCCCGAAACCTCCCTGCCGTCGATCACCAGCGAGAGCGGCGTCCCGTCCGCGTCCACCGGCACGCACGCGTGGAAGAGCAGCACCTCATCACGCCGGCTCCAGATCCCGCCGCGGTTCACCATCCACTCCATGTGCTCGCGGAGCTTCATCGACCGCGTGAAGCTCTCGCGCAGCCGGTCCATGCACGCCTGCTCATCAGCCGAGTACGCGTACGGATCCGCTGGATCAACCGTCGGCAGGCTCCCGTCCAGCATGTCGTGCACCACGCCATCGATCTCGACGCTCACCGCCCGCCCCTTCTCAAACCGGATCCTGTGCAGCAGACGCCGGTGATCAAGGCCCCACTCCGGATGGCGCTCGAGCATCCGGCCCTCGGCCTTGAACTGCATGATCGCAACGGCCTTCTGCATCCGCGCCACGGTCAGCGTGTCGCGGAAGCCATCACCCTTGGGCATGAAGCGTTCGACCGGGTCGTCCGCGTAGACCTTCCGCACCAGCTTCTCCAGCGGCGCCATGATCACGCCGTACCCCTCCTCCAGCTGGCTGATCCGCCGGTACCGAAGGCTGAACCGCAGGCACGTCAGCAGCGTCGGATCGTGCCCCAGGTGCGCCCCCAGCCACAGCATGTCGTGGTTCCCCCACAGCAGCGAGCAGTTGGGCTGGCGGATCAGCGTCTCCACGACCCGGTCCATGCGCGGCCCGCGGTCGCCAAGATCGCCCAGCACCACCAGCTCATCGCACGAGAGATTCCGGATCAGCCTCGCCGCCGCACGCACCGCGCCCCAGTCCCGGTCGTGCCGCGCCAGGCCCACCAGCATCGCCTTGATGTACGCCGGCCTCTGCCCGCTCCCGAGCTCGACAAAGAGCTCCCGGTACCACTCCGGCAGCAGAGCCTCAAACTCCGTCCGGCGGTGCGCCTTGCGGAGATGCCGGACGATCTCAAACTGCAGGCTCAGCGTCTCAAAGACCCACTGCTCCCGCCGCCCGCTCGAGACGATCTCGTGCGAGAAGCGGTTGATCGCTTCTCGCGGGTAGTAGAGCACCGCCAGAAACCGGGCCCGCTCCTCCTTCGTCAGCCGCTCGCCCACCACCTCATCCACCAGCTGCCTCAGCGCGCCCGAAGCGTTGTTGATCACGTGGCGCAGCTTCGCGTCCTCTCCATGGATGTCGGAGATCACGTGCACGACGCCCATCGGCAGCGTGAGTTGTGCCCGCAGCGCCGCCGCCTCCGAGATCGCCTCCTCGGCGGTGGGGTGAAGCTGCGCGAGCGCCTCGATGAGTCCACGCGATTCGCCCAGCGTGTCGCGACCCTGACCTAAGTTCCGATCATGCATGCACAAGTGTAAACCTCTGGCTCAGGCATCGTCTGTCGCTTCTCTCGACGCTCCGGACAGTTCCAGAGCCCTCGTCGCCCGCCCTCCGTCGGTGATTCTCGCGCGACTGCGTCTTCTTGGGTACGCTCTTGCATCACCTCTGGAGTGGCTCATGCCCATCTCGATCCATAGCCTCCTGGCTTCTGCTTCTCGCCGTGTGACGGTCGTACTCCCGGGCGCCGCCCGCGTTGGTCCGGCGCTTCTCGCAGCGTCACTCCTTCTGGGCGGATGCCGCCCCGAGCAGAACGCCTACGTCCCGCCGCCGCCGCCCGAGGTTACCGTCGCCCGACCCGTCGAACGCACCGTCCCCGAGCTCCTCGAGCTCACCGGCATGACGCGGGCCGATCAGGCCGTCGAGGTCCGAGCCCGCGTGCGCGGCTTCCTCGACAAGAAGCACGTCGAGAGCGGCCGACGCGTCAAGGCTGGCGAGCTCCTCTTCACCATCGACCCGCGCGAGTACGAGGCCCGCGTCCGCCAGGCCGAGGCCGACCTCGAGGCCAAGGCCGCCGCCCTCCGCCTCGCCGAGGTCACCAAGGAACGCATGACCCAGGCCGTCAGCTCCAACGCCGCCAGCCAGCTCGAGCTCGATCGTGCCACCGCCGAGCGTGACGCCGCGGCGGCCCAGGTTGCCCTCGCCGAGGCCGCAGTCCAGTCCGCCCAGCTCGATCTCGAGTTCACGCAGATCCGCGCCCCCATCGACGGCCGCCTCGGCTTCACCCCGATCGACGCGGGCCAGCTCGTCGGCTCCGGCGAGGCCACCCTCCTGGCCACCATCGTCAACGACGCCCGCATCTTCGCCACCTACCAGATCGACGAACGCACACTCCTCCGCCTCCGCCGCGAGAACGCCAACCGTCGCCCCGGCGAGGACGGTCGCGACAACCTCGTCGTTCGTCTCGGCACGGCCAACGACACAGGCTTCCCCTTCGAAGGACGCTACTGGTCCTCCGACAACATCGTGGACCAGTCCACCGGCACGATCAAGGTCGAGGCCGTCTTCGACAATCCCGACGGCGCCCTCATCCCCGGCCTCTTCGTCCGTCTCCAGTCGCCGCTGGGTGAGAAGCCCGCCGTTCTCGTCCCCGACGTCGCCGTCCAGCGCGACCAGACCGGCGCCTTCGTCCTGGTCGTCGATGACCAGGACACCGTCCAGCGCATCAACGTCGACACCGGCCCGGTCTTCGAACGCATGAGGCCCGTCACGGTGCGCGAGGGTGCCACGCTCCCGACAAAGGAGGGCGAGGCCAAGGCGCCCCTCTCCTCCACACTCTCCAGCCAGTCCTGGGTCATCGTCAACGGGCTCCAGCGGGCCCGTCCCGGCGCCAAGGTCCGTCCGATCGGACGCGATCAGTCGCCCGCCGCCGCGCCGGCGCCCTCCGCTCCAGCCTCCGGCGCCAACTGATCGTCCGGTCGGCCCCCGGCTCAGCCCCACACCACGCACCTCCAAGATCCCTCCCGCCCGCCTCTCCCGGCGCGTCCCCGGAGTCTTCCATGTTCAGCAAGTTCTTCGTGGACCGGCCCGTCTTCGCCTGCGTCCTCTCCATCGTCATCATGCTCATGGGCGGCATCGCCTACTTCGGCCTGCCGGTCGCGCAGTATCCCGAGCTCGCCCCTCCCATCGTCCGTGTCGAGGCCCTCTACCCCGGTGCGAACGCCTCCACTGTGGCCGATACCGTCGCGTCCCCCATCGAGCAGGAGGTCAACGGCGTCGACGGCATGATCTACATGTCCAGCGTCTCCGCCACGGGCCGCTACTCCCTCGACATCAGCTTCCAGCCCGGCACGGACGTCGACAACGCCTCCGTCCTCGTCCAGAACCGCGTCAGCATCGCCATGGCCCGCCTCCCCGAGGAAGTCCGGCGTCTTGGCGTCACCACGCGCAAGCAGTCAACCACCCTCGTCGGCGTCATCTCCCTCAGCTCCCCCGACGGCGCGGTGGACGACATCACCCTCTCGAACTTCCTGACCCTCAACTGGCGAGACGAGATCTCCCGCATTCCCGGCGTCGGCGGCATCAACATCCTCCCCGCCAAGGAGTACGGGATGCGCGTCTGGCTCGATCCCGAGAAGCTCAAGGCCCGAAACCTCAGCGTCGGCGAGGTGCGCGCCGCGGTGCAGAGCCAGAACGTCCAGGTCCCCGCCGGCTCAATCGGTCAACAGCCCGCACCTCTCGGAACCGACTTTGAGTTCATCGTCTCCACCAAGGGCCGACTCACCACCGCCGAGGAGTTCGCCCAGATCATCGTCAAGGCCTCCGCCGACGGCCGCGTCGTGCGTCTCGGCGATGTCGGTCGCGTCGAGCTCGGTGCCCGCGACTACGGCACGCTCGCGACCTTCAACTCGGCGCCCAACGCCATCCTCGTCGTCTACCAGCTCCCCGGCGCCAACCTCGTCGATGTCTCGGAACGCCTCAAGGCGGCCCTGGCCCGCCTCTCCGCCCCAGACTACCCCGTCAAGCTCCCTCCGGGCGCGGAAGCAAAGCTCTTCTACGACTCGGCCATGTTCATCGATGCCTCCGTCCATGAAGTCTTCAAGACCCTCATCGAGGCCTTCATCCTCGTCTTCATCGTCGTCCTTGTCTTCCTGCAGAGCTTCCGGACCACGCTCATCCCCGCCCTCACGATCCCCGTCTCCCTGATCGGCACGCTCTTCGTCATGCAGATCCTGGGCTTCTCGATCAACATGCTCACCCTCTTCGGGCTCGTGCTGGCCATCGGCATCGTCGTCGACGACGCCATCGTCGTCGTCGAGAACGTCGAACGCAACAGCACGCAGAACGGCCTTGCCCCGCGCGAGGCCACCATCAAGGCCATGGGCGAGATCACCGGCGCCGTCATCGCCATCACCCTCGTCCTCATGTGCGTCTTCCTGCCCACCGCCGCCCTCCCCGGAATCACGGGCGAGATGTACCGCCAGTTCGCCCTCACGATCGCGGCCAGCACGGCCATCTCCGCCATCTGCGCCCTGACGCTCAGTCCCGCCCTCTGCGCCCTCATCCTCTCCGGCCACCACAAGGACAGCGACCACGCGAACAAGCCCTCGGCCCTCCGCCGCCTCGTCTCGCTCCCTGCCACCATCTTCAACCGTGTCTTCGACGGCCTCACCGCGGCGTACTCGGCCGTCACCGGCCTCTCCATCCGCCTCGCCCTCGTGACGCTGCTCCTCTTCGGCGGCATCACCGCCTTCACCTTCTGGTCGTTCGCACGCGTCCCCACCGGCTTCGTGCCCGAGGAGGACCTGGGCTTCATCGTCGTCTCCGCCCAGCTGCCCGACGGGGCCAGCCTCGAACGCAGCAAGACCGTGATCGACCGCGTCTCCGCCGCCGTTCAGAAGGTCGATGGCGTCCAGGACGTCGTCGCCCTCAGCGGCTTCTCGATCCTCCAGGGCAACGGCAGCAACTTCGCCAACTGCTGGGTCGTGCTCGACGCCTGGGACGATCGCTACTCACGCGGCCGGACCCTCCCCGCCGTCATGGCCGACATCAACGCCGCCGTCGCGCCCCTCCAGGAAGCCAACTTCCTCGTCTTCTCTCTGCCCGCCATCCAGGGCCTCGGCAACGCCAGCGGCTTCGACATGCGCCTCCAGGACGTGTCCAACGTCGGACGCGAGTCGCTCGGCCAGGCCACCCAGGAGACCATCGCCAAGGCCATGACGCAGAAGGGCATCCTCGCGGCCTTCTCCGGCTTCCGCCCCGGCGTGCCCCAGCTCTACCTCGACATCGACCGCGAACGTGCGATCAAGACCGGCGTCCCCATCCAGTCCGTCTTCGACACGCTCCAGACCGCCCTCGGCTCCTCCTACGTCAACGACTTCAACCTCGCAGGCCGCACCTTCCAGGTCAGCCTCCAGGCCGACGCGCCCTTCCGCCTGCGCGCCGAGGACATCCTCAAGCTCGAGGTCCGCCACCCCAATGGCTCCATGGTCCCCCTCGGCAGCCTCGCCTCCGTGAAGGATGCCATCGGCCCCGACCGCGTCGAACGCTACAACATGTACCAGGCCGCCACCATCAACGGCATCCCCGCCCCGGGCACAAGCTCCGGCGCCGCCCTCAACATCATGGAGGCAATCGCGAAGGAGACCGTCCTCCCCGCCGGTCTCTCCTTCGAGTGGACCGCCATGTCCTTCCAGGAGCGCCAGCTCGGAAACCAGGGGCTCCTGGTCTTCGGCCTGGCCATCCTCCTCGTCTACCTCATCCTCGCCGCCCAGTACGAGAGCTTCACGATGCCCCTCGCCGTCGTGCTCAGCGTCCCGCTCGTCATCCTCGGCGCCGTCATCGCCCTCAACGTCCGAGGCCTGGACAACAACATCTTCACCCAGGTCGGCCTCGTTCTGCTCGTAGGCCTGGGCGCCAAGAACGCCATCCTCATCGTCGAGTTCGCCCGCGAGAACCTCGCCAAGGGCATGGAGCCCATGGCCGCCGCCGTCGACGCGGCCAAGGTCCGCTTCCGCCCCATCATCATGACCTCCCTCGCCTTCATCCTCGGCGTCGTCCCGCTCCTCGGAGCCACAGGCGCAGGCGCCGGCAGCCGAAGGGCCATCGGCACCGCCGTCTTCGGCGGCATGATCAGCAACACAGTCCTCGGACTCCTCTTCACACCCGCGCTCTTCTACATCGTCGTCCGCGTCGTCCGCCTCTTCAAGAAGGACGCCTTCCTCGCGAAGAAGCACGAGACTCCCGCGGCGGTCAGCACCGCTCACTGAAGAATGTCCACCACGGCGCACGCGGAGGTTCACGGAGGAAGACTGAAGATGGCAGAAGGGTGGCAACCGCGGAGGAGAGGAATGGACACGAGACCCGCCTTTACTCTTGAGTCCGGCCCATACGGCACCAGAGCGGTTGTGCAGAGGTACTGGGAGGATGCGTTCATACCTGACATTGTCTCGAGCGGGGCGGTGGAGCTCGAACTCAATCACGCCAAGGGCTGGGGTGGCAGCGATCTGGAGTTTCTCAGAAAGCTCCCGCATTTGCGATCTCTCGAGGTCCTCGATTTTCGTATTCCCTCCGTCGAGCCGGTACACGCACTCCATGAGCTGCGAAGCTTGAAGATCCTGACGTACTGCAAGACACCGATTCGCTTTGAAGCGTTTGAACAACTCGAAGATTGCAGTATGCACTGGAGGTCGAGATGTGAGTCGCTCTTTGAGATGCGCACACTCAGATCGCTCTTTGTTTACGGATACCCCAAGAAGTCCTTCGAACCGTTCGCAAGACTGCGGTCGCTAGAGTCGCTCAGTCTTGCCGGCGGTCCATTCAGAGATCTGGATGGGATAGGGAATCTCTCGAAGCTCACGCACCTTCGTCTGGCGGCTTTGACCAAGCTGGAGACGCTCGAAGGTCTGCAAAAGCTAGCTCATCTTGAGGACCTTCGCATCGATGGATGCAGGAAGTTCCGGTCGATCAGTCCCCTTGCTGAACTTCGTGCGTTGAGAGTGCTGACGATCGGAGACGGCGGTGAGATCGACTCTATTCGACCGCTTGAGTGCTTGTCGAATCTCGAGCAGTGTGTCTTTGATGGAACGACCAACGTGCTCGATGGGGATCTGGGAGTATTGCTTCGACTTCCAAAGCTGAGGCATACCGCATTCATGAATCGCCGACACTACTCCCTCAAGCGGGAAGAGTGTCCCAACGATCGACAATGACCCTGACTATTCCCTCTCTCAACGAACCCTTCCGCTGCATCCGCCCACGCTCCCTCCGTGCCCCTCGGTCTTCCTCCGTGGTGAAAAAGCTTCTCTTAACCCAAGTCCCGCATCGCAGCATCGCCCTTGATCGCCCTGAACGCCTCGATCGCATCCGCCCGGCTCCTTGACAAGTCCACCAGCGGCTGCGGATAGTCCACGCTCTGGCGCAGCAGCCCCGGCAGCGTCCACGGCTCATGGATCGTCTCATCATCCAGATCCGCAAGTTCCGGCACGTAGCGCCGGATGAACGCCCCCTTCTCATCAAACCGCCGGCTCTGCGACACCGGATTGAAGATCCGGAAGTACGGCGCCGCGTCCGTCCCCGTGCTCGCCGACCACTGCCAGCCACCGTTGTTGCTCGCCAGGAACCCATCGACCAGGTGGCGCATGAAGAACGCCTCCCCCAGCCGCCAGTCCAGAAACAGGTTCTTCGTCAGGTACATCGCCGCGATCATCCGCAGCCGGTTGTGCATGAACCCCGTCGCCAGCATCTGCCGCATCGCAGCATCGACAATCGGCACCCCCGTCCGCCCCGCCTTCCACGCTTCGAGGTGGGCCGGGTTCTCGTTCCACCGGATCGCTTCCGTCTGCTTCTGAAACGCCCGGTTCATGCACACCCGCGGGAACCCGACCATGATGTGGATGTAGAACTCGCGCCACACGAGCTCGCTGATCCAGTGCACCGCTCCCTCGTTCCCGCTGTCCAGTGCCGATCGCGACGCCGCAACCGGGTTGGCCTCTACCGCCGCCGCCAGACACTCGCGGCACGAAACCGCCCCGATGTTGAGGTACGCCGAGAGCGCGCTCGTCCCCTCCGTATCCGACGGAAAGTCCCGCCGCGCCTTGTACGAGTGCAGCGAGCGCTCCACGAACCTCCCCAGCCGCTGGCGCGCGTGCGCCTCGCCCGCCGGCCACAGGGCCGCAGGCACCGAACTCTCAAACCCGGGAACGCCCGCCGGCACCGGATCCGGAACGCCCACCATCGCTCCCATCGCCCGCGGCGTCGGAACTCGCTCCGGCAGCCCGGCCTTCAAGAGGTGCGCGTACAGAGCCTTCTTGAACGGCGTGAAGACCGTGAAGAACGTCCCCGCCCCGGTCCGAACCTCTCCCGGCGCCGCGTACACCTGATCGTCGTACGCATGCACTCGCCTCCCCGCCGACGTGAACCCCTCCGCGACCCGCGCATCGCGGCGGGACTCGTTGATCTCGTACTCCCGGTTGTAGAAGAGCCCATCGCAGCGATGCGACTCCGCGATGCCGAGCAGAACGCCCGGAATGTCCGCCGCCGAAGCGCACTCCACGATCCGAAGCGCGATGTTCAGCTTCGCCAGCGACTTCGACAGCTCCGCGACCGTCCGCATCACCAGATCCACCTTCACCGGAGCCCAGTCGTGCGCCCGCCACTCCCCAGGCGACACCACGAACACCGCGACCACCCCCTCCTTGCAGGCACCGCACGCCGCCGCGAGCGCCATGTTGTCGCTGACGCGAAGATCCGTCCGGAACCACACCAGTCCACGCATCGCTCGCTCCTCGTGATATCACGCCGCCCCGATCAGCCCCTCGCCACGCCGCCATCCGCCGCTCAGAAGAGCCCGCCCGGCATCTCCTCGCCCCGGGCCACCGGCCCCACCGAGTAGTCCATCCCCCGGTGATCGACCGTCGGTGGCCGCGGCCTCTCGATGTCGCCCACGCCCCAGCGCTCCCGCAGCGACCTCGCCGAAATCGTGATCTGCTGCACCTGCGTCTCGCCGAATCGATCAAGGTTCTTGATCACCTGCCCCATCCGCGGATTCCGCTCAAGATACGCCCGGTTCCGCCGCAGGAAGTCCCAGTAGAGCGTGGTGATGGGGCACGCCTTCGGCCCCGTTCGCTCCGCCGGGTCATAGCGGCACTTCGTGCAGTAGTTGCTCATCCGCGAGATGTACTGACCGCTCGCCGCATACGGCTTGGTGCCCACGACCGGAGCCTTCTCGCCCGCAACCCCGTCGGCATGCATCACCATCCCCAGCGCATTGGGCAGCGTGACCCAGTCCACGCCATCGACGTACATGGCAAGGTACCAGTCGCTCACCTCACGCGGATGCACGCCCGCCAGCAGCGCGAGATTCCCCGTCACCATCAGCCGCTGGATGTGGTGGCCGTACCCGTGCTCGATGACCTGCCCCACGCACGCACGCACGCAGGCCATCTCCGTCTCGCCATCCCAGTAGAACCGCGGCAGCCGACCGTGCTGCGACAGGAAGTTCCGCTCCCCGTACGAGGGTCCCTCGAGGCGATACACGCCCCGGATGTACTCACGCCATCCGATGATCTGCCTCACGAAGGCCTCAACCGACTGGAGCGGCGCGTCGCCTCGCGCGAGCGCCGCCACCGCCGCCTCAACACACTCGCGCGGATCCAGCAGCTTGAGGTTCAGCAGGGGCGACAGCGCAGAGTGATACACAAACGCCTCGGTCGTCCACATCGCATCCTCGAACGGCCCGAAGAGCGCAAGCCTGTGACGGACAAAGTCATCAAGGGCACGCTGCGCATCCACCCGCGTCACAGGCCACGCGAACGTCTCCAGCCGCCCCGGATTCTTCGGGAACTGCCTCCCCACCAGCGACATCACCTCGCGTGTCACGGCATCGGGCCTGAAGCGCAGGGGCGCCGGGATCGGCTTGGCGGGTCCCTTCTTCCCGAATGACTCGCGGTTATCGTGGTCGTAGTTCCAGTCGCCACCCGCGGGCCGCGGCTTCCCGTCCGCGTCATGCTCCATCAGCACATCCAGCCGCTGCCGCTGCTCGCGGTAGAAGTACTCCATCGTGAGCGCGCGACGCCCCCGCGCCCACGATGCGAACGTCTCGTCATCCGTCAAAAAGTGCCGGTCAGCCAGCAGTTCCAGCGTCACGCCAGCATCCGCCGCGGCCCGCGTGATCTCCGCCCGCACGCGGTGGTCCCCCGGCTCCACCACACGGATCGTCCCCGCCCCAAGCTCCCTCGCCGCACGCAGGATCTCGCCACCCAGCGTCTGCGTGTTCGCAGGATCATCCAGCGTGACATACCTCACCCGCAGGCCCCGCTCCCTCAGCTCCGCCGCAAAGTGCCGCATCGCAGAGAGGAAGAGCACAGTCCGCTGCACATGGCTCGGCACATGCTCTGACTCCTGCCGCACCTCCATCATCACAACGTGATCTCGCGCCGGGTCGAGCTTGCTCAGCACGGCCGACTCAGCGTCCAGCTGGTCTCCCAGCACGACCGCCAGCACGCCGCCCATGCGCGCCCCGCGTGCCTGCGGCCGCCGCTCGGGCTGACGCTCGGCCTCAGGCTTCGACGTAGGTCTGGGCTGAGGCTTGGGATGAG
>CAZBXF010000002.1:21782-24110 GCA_964495635.1 uncultured Phycisphaeraceae bacterium | reverse complement strand
AGCCCCTTGCCCGAAGGTTGCCCTGTCCGCGCACGCTTCATCTCAACCTCGCGCCTCACGAAGCAGCCGGAGCCAGCAGGAGCAGCGCAAGCACGCCGCGGAACGTCCATGCCAGCGTGCGAACCCAGTTCGTCACGACCAGCAGCCGCGCCGCCTCAGGAGCATCCGCCCCCGCCCGCTGCAGCCTCCCATGCAGCGGCACCTGCACCGCGAACGTCGAGATCCACACGAGCACCAGCCCCGCAGCGCCGACCATCGCAACCACGGAATCGACGCTCGCAATCGTGAGCAGCAGCACCGCCGTCGTCGCCTCAATCAGCATCGCCGGCGCAACGATCCACGTGATCCCGCTCGCGTGTCTCGATGCGACCTGCCCGATGTCGCCAGCCCGCGTCCTCGCCACATGCTCCAGCAGCGGGTAGTGCACCATCTGCACGCACCAGCACAGCCCGGCCATGAACCACGTCGCACCCGCGTGCGCGGCCACAACGAGGAACACACTCTGAGGATCGAGGTTGAGTGTCGGCATGCGTCAGCGGTGCCCCGCTCCTCCGCCCCCTTCCCTACTTGCCCGCGGCGGTCTCGGCCGCCTTCGCGCCTGGCTTCTCCGTCCGCTTGATCGGAACCTGAATCTCCGCCCACCGCTGCGACGACGGAACCTCAGGCCCGTTGTACCCCATCACCCGCACCTCGCCCGCGCGCTCCCAGTCCGGGCTCTGCTCGAGCCAAGCCTCCAGCTCGCCCAGCTTCTTCTGCAGGTTACGCGCCAGCCAGTCCCCCTGGTACCCCTGCGCCAGCACCGTCATCGGCTTGCTGTCATAGACCTCAACAGCCCCGTCCTTGCCCGTCGGTGCCTGATCCACGCGCCGGTACAGGAACGCCATCGACCACTCATCAACCTTCATCGGGCCCTCTGCCGTCATCCCCTTGAGGTCCATCTCCACCGGCGCCGTCATCTCGATGTCGCGCTTCTTGATGTGATTGAACAGAGGCCAAAACGCCACGTTGGATCCCGCCCTCGGACCCGTCTCCCTCATCGTCACCACCGCCCGCCGCGCCGCCGGATAACGCTTGATCTCAAACGCGCCCGGCGGCGTCGGAGCCGGATAGCCCACAGGCAGCGGAGCCTCCGTTCGGGCCGTCCCGCTGTTGTACATCTCCCCGTCCTTGTTCACACTGACCGTCATGTCCCCCGCAACCCGCAGCGACGCGCCCTCCGCCAGCTCGCCGGTCGTCACAATCGCCGGATTGAAGAGCGGCGCAGTCGCAGCGGCCTCAGCAGCAGCTGGAGTCTTCGCGCCCGTGGCATCCGCCCCCGCCGGGCTCTGGGCCGCAGGGGCAGCACCGGCTGGTGCCTCCGAAGACGGCTGCTGGCCGGACGTCTGAACTTGGGCAAGGGCAGCACCCATCGTGGCGACAATGACGCGAACCATCATGACTGAATCTCCAAGGTAAAGGCCGGGAGCGCCCCGGAAGCACCTCTCTTCGCCGCAAGACGACTTTGGATTCGGTTGGGGTCTGATTGGGCCTACCGTCGCGCGTGCCCAAGGCGACCCGATCCACCTCCGCCCCGCGCTCTCCGATCGCCCGGAGTCCGGCACGCTCCCCCGGCACGGTGACGATCACCGCTCCCTCGGGACTGGCCCAGATCGAGGCGTGGTTCGCGTCGCGCGCCTGGACGCCCTGGCCCTTCCAGCGCACCGCATGGGCCGCCTTCGCCGCCGGCAACTCCGGCCTCATCGAGGTCGCCACCGGCGCCGGCAAGACCTACGCCGCCTACATGGGCCCCCTCGCAGCGATGATCGACGAGTGCCGCGCAGACCGACCGCTCGCCGGCATCCGCGTCCTCTACGTCACGCCGCTCAGAGCCGTCACCCGCGACATCGAAAAGGCCCTCACGCTCCCGATCCTCGAGATGGGCCTCCCCCTCACCGTCGAAGCTCGCACCGGCGACACCTCCGCCGCGGCCCGAGCCCGCCAGCGCGATCGCCTCCCCAATGTCCTCGTGACGACGCCCGAGTCGCTCTCGCTCCTCCTCACCCGCGAGACCGCGCGAGAACTCTTCTCCTCGCTCCAGTGCATCATCCTCGACGAGTGGCACGAGCTCATCTCCTCCAAGCGCGGCACGCAGGTCGAGCTCGCCACCGCTCGCCTCCGCCGCTTCGCGCCCGGCGCACGAACCTGGGCCATGTCCGCGACGCTGCCGAACCGTGACGCCGCCCTGGCCGCGGCCGTGGGCGTGGTGGGGGATCGTGAGACTCCGTCCTCCGACGGGGAGCCCGCTCCATCGAGCGAACCGGCGGCCGTCGCCGGCCCGGCCAGGCCATC
>CAZBXF010000002.1:19792-21682 GCA_964495635.1 uncultured Phycisphaeraceae bacterium | reverse complement strand
GGGAGCCCGCTCCATCGAGCGAACCGGCGGCCGTCGCCGGCCCGGCCAGGCCATCAGCCACTTCCGCCGTCGTGGTCACCGCCGAGATGCATCGCCCCATCGTCATCGAGACGGTCCTCCCCTCCGAGTCCTCACGACTGCCGTGGGCCGGGCATCTCGGACTCTCGATGCTCCCCGACGTCGTCCAGTCCCTGGACATCTCCGTCCCGACGATCATCTTCACCAACACACGCTCGCAGTCCGAACGCTGGTTCCACGCGATCCAGGTTCTGCGCCCCGACTGGTCTCCCGTGATGGCCCTCCACCACGGCTCAATCGAGCGCGAGGAGCGCGAACGCGTCGAGGCCGGGCTCAAGGAAGGCTCGCTGCGCCTCGTCATCGCAACCAGCTCGCTCGACCTCGGCGTTGACTTCTCTCCCGTCGAACGCGTCTACCAGATCGGCTCCCCGAAGGGCATCGCCCGCATCGCCCAGCGCGCCGGGCGCGCCAGCCATCGCCCCAACGCAGCCTGCCGCGTCCTCTGCGTTCCCACCCACGCCCTCGAGCTCTTCGAGATCGACGCCGCCCGCCGCGCCCTCCTCGCCGGCGAGGTCGAAGCCCGCACCGCGCCCGACAAGCCCCTCGACGTCCTCGCACAGCACATGGTCACCTGCGCCCTTGGTGGAGGCTTCGTCGCCGATGATCTCTACGCCGAGGTCCGCACCGCCTGGTCCTACCGAAACCTCTCTCGCCAGGAGTTCGACTGGGCCATCGCCCTCGTCGAGCGCGGCGGCGGCACCCTCTCCGCCTACCCGGAGTTCTGCCGAATCCGATCCCAGGATGGCCTCTACCGCGTGGTCGGTGCCCGCGTTGCTCAGCTCCATCGCCTCAACGTCGGCACCATCACCAGCGACGCCTCCGTCGACATCCGCTACATGAACGGCCCCTCTCTCGGCCGCATCGACGAAGGCTTCATCGCCCACCTCAAGGAGAACGAACGCTTCGTCTTCGCCGGCAAGGTCGTGCGCTTCGCCATGTTCAAGGACCTGGTCGCGTACGTCCGACCCGCCAAGGGCTCCACGCTCAACACCGTCCTCTGGCCCGGGACACGCCTGCCAATCTCCGAGAGCCTCGCCGAGTCGATCCGGCGCTCCCTCGAGCTCGCCTCCGACGGCCACTTTGACTCCCCCGAACTCAACGCCGCCCGAGCCCTCGTGGCGGCACAGCAGCGCCTCAGCATCGTCCCACGCGCCGACGAGACGCTCGCCGAAGTCGCCACCACGCGCGAGGGTGAACACCTCTTCCTCTTCCCGTTCGAAGGCCGCCTCGTCCACGCCGGGATCGCCGCCGTCGTCGCGATGCGCATGGCCCGCATCGTCCGCGCCACGTTCGCGACCGCCGTGAACGATTACGGCCTTGAGATCCTCGGCCCCGCCAACATCGGAATGGCCGACCTCCTGAGGGAGCACGCCCCCGCCCTTCTCTCGCCCGACAACCTCGCTTCCGACGCTGTCGAGAGCCTCAACATGTCCCAGCTCGCCAAGTCCCAGTTCCGCGAGGTGGCCCGCGTCGCAGGCCTCGTCCTGGAAAACGCGATGGGCACGCGCAAGTCCGCCCGCCAGATCAGCGCATCCTCCTCCCTTCTCTTCGACGTCCTCTCGGAGTTCGATCCCGACAACCTCCTCCTCCTGCAGGCCCGGCGCGAGGTCCTTGAGCGTCACTTTGAGCAGGGCCGCCTCGCCCGCACGCTCGGCCGGATCGCCGCCGTGGCCCTCCGCGTGATCGCGACGCCGCGCCTGACGCCCTTGGCCTTCCCGCTCGTGGTGGAGCGCCAGTCCGCCACCCTCAGCAGTGAAACCATCGCCGATCAGGTCCGGCGCATGCGCGCCGAGTGGGAGAGCGGCGCATGAC
>CAZBXF010000002.1:0-19692 GCA_964495635.1 uncultured Phycisphaeraceae bacterium | reverse complement strand
CCATCACCCACGGCGGCGAGTCGCTCTGGCTCATGCCCGATCGCGCAGCCTTCTGGCCCGCCCAAGCCACCCTTCTCATCGCGGACCTGCACCTGGGCAAGGCCGAGGCCATGCGCACGCACGGAATCCCCGTGCCCACCAGCGTCGGCGATGAGTCCCTCGATCGGCTCGCCCGCATCATCAGCCAGACCCAGGCCCGCCGCGTCATCATCCTCGGAGACCTCCTCCACGCGCCCGCCGGCATCACCACCGACCTCACAAACCGGGTCGCGGCATGGCGCGACAGCATCGACGCCGCCTCTCGGATCGACCTCTGCCTCGTCCCCGGAAACCACGACCGCGCCGTCGCACGCGTTGCCGAGGCCTGGCGGCTGCAGATCCTCACCCCGGTCCACGCCCAGGGCACCCTCACCCTGACGCACGAGCCCCCCGCCCCCGAGTCACCCGGCGCCTTCGTCTCCGGCCACATCCATCCGGCCATCAGCCTTCCTCGCGGCCACGGCCCCAGCAAGGTCGCCTGCTTCCACCTGAGTGGCTCCACCCTCATCCTCCCCGCCTTCAGCCGCTTCACCGGCGGCGTCCCGGTCCGGCGCGACCGTGCCCGGATCCACCGCCTCTTCGCCATCACCGACGAGGGCGTCCTCGAGGTCTGATCCGGTCCGCCCGGTCTGGTGCTGACGGTGGTATGGGCTCGTTCCGCGCCGTGGTACAGTTCTCAGATCCGGACGCCGTTCTTCCCCGCGCCCCCGCGGCTTCCGGACCGGCAGTTGGAGTCTCTGATGGCCACGAACGCAGAACACGACGCCCTGCTCGAGCGGGCCCTCGCCGGCGACTCACGCTCCCTCGTGCGCCTCCTCGAGGCCATCGGTCCCATCGTCCGTGCCCGCATCGAGCCCAAGATCTCCCACCATCTCCGCTCCTCCCTCGACGCCGACGACGTGATGCAGGTCACCTACATCGAGGCCGTCACCCGCATCTCAACCTTCCAGAGCGGCGGCGCCTCCGGCTTCCTCGCCTGGCTCTCTCGCATGGCCGAGAACAACATGATCGACGCCATCCGCGCCCTCGAAGCCGCCCGGCGCCCCGACCCCTCCAAACGCCTCGGGGCCCAGTCCCCTTCCTACGCGGAGTCCATGGCCTCCCTCGTCGACATCCTCGGCGCCACAAGCACGACGCCCAGCATCTTCGCGGCACGTGGTGAGGCCGCGACCGCCATCGAGCGTGCCCTCGCCTCGCTCCCGCCCGACTACGAGAAGGTCATCCGCATGTACGACCTGCAGGCCCGCCCCATCGAGGAGGTCGCCGCCGCCCTCGGCAAGTCCCACGGCGCCACCTTCATGCTCCGCGCCCGCGCCCACGACCGCCTCCGCGAGGCCATGGGCGGCGATCCCGCAAAGTTCTTCTCCCAGGCCCCGTGAGCACCGCCCGGATCCTCCGTTGATCCTTCCGACGGCCCAGGAAGCACCCCGTGGAGACGCCAAGCAACCCCATGCCCGACCGCGAACCCACGCCCGGGAGCCCGGCCCGGCCACCGACGGACACCACGCCCCCCGCCGACGGCTCCGACCGCGAGCGCAATCTCATCGAGGAAGCCCTGCGTCAGGGCACGCCGCGCGCCGTCGCCGCCATCATCGCCGATTCCCTCCCGCCCGAGGGCACCTTCCCCGGCTACGACCTCCTCCGCGAGATCCACCGTGGCGGCCAGGGCGTCGTCTACCAGGCCATCCAGACCTCGACCCGCCGCAAGGTCGCCGTCAAGGTCCTCCACGGCGGCCCCTTCAGCGGCTCCTCGGGCAAGTCCCGCTTCGAACGCGAGGTCCAGGTCCTCGGCCAGCTCAACCACCCCAACATCGTGCGCATCCACGACTCGGGCGTCACCGCCGACGGCTCCTGCTTCTACGTGATGGACTACATCGCCGGACGAACGCTCGATGAGGTCATCTCCTCCGGCAAGCTCTCCGTCGAGCAGACCCTCCGCCTCTTCGCGAAGATCTGCGACGCCGTCAACGCCGCGCACCTCAAGGGCATCATCCACCGCGACCTCAAGCCCGCCAACATCCGGATCGATGGCAGCGGCGAGCCCATCGTCGTCGACTTCGGCCTCGCCAAGATCGCCCTCCCCGACATGGCCCCCGACGACAAGTCCGGCCAGCAGCGCATGATGTCCATGACCGGCCAGTTCATCGGCTCCCTCCCCTGGGCCAGCCCCGAGCAGGCCGAGGGCATCCCCGGCAACATCGACGTCCGCACCGACGTCTACTCCCTCGGCGTCGTGATGTACCAGATGCTCACGGGCCAGTTCCCCTACGCCGTCGTCGGGAAGATGCGCGACGTCCTCGACAACATCCTGCGGGCCGAGCCCGCCCGCCCCAGCACCGTCCGGCGACAGATCAACGACGAGGTCGAGACCATCGTCCTCAAGTGCCTCAGCAAGGAGCGCGACCGCCGCTACCAGTCCGCCGGCGAGCTCGCCCGCGACATCCAGCGTTACCTGAAGGGCGAGCCCATCGAGGCCAAACGCGACAGCGGCCTCTACGTGATGAGCAAGGCCCTGCGCCGCTACCGCGCCGCCGCGCTCGTCGCCTGCGGCGTGCTCATCCTCTCCCTGGGCTTCTCGATCGCCATGGCCGCCCTCTACCGCGCCGCCGCCGCCGCCCGCGAGCACGCCACCGCAGCCCTCGCCTCCGAGCAGGCCGCCCGCGCCCAGGAAGCCGCCCAGCGGGCCCGCGCCGAGGAGAACTTCGAGGCCGGTCACACGCTCGCCATGCGGATGATGACCGACCTGCACGAAGAGATCGCCGACCTCCGCGGCGCCACCGCCGCCCGCGAGATGGTCCTCGAGGAGGCCCTCGCCTACGTCTCGCGACTCCGCACCGAGGCCGGCGACAATCCGGCCCTCCTCCGCGACCTCGCAGACGCCTACGAGCGCGTCTCGCGACTTCAGGGCGGCGCCTACCGCCGGCGCCTGGCCGAGACCGCCCTCGCCACCGAGAACCACGCCAAGGCCCGCGAGATCCGCACCGCGCTGCTGGCCCGCTTCCCCGATGAGGCCCGCTCCCACACCGACATGGCCCAGAGCCTCCTCCGCTCCGGCCAGCTCAAGCGCGAGGCCCGCGCCACCGCCGAGGCCCGCAGCGATCTCGAGCTCGCGAACGCATCCATCGCGAGAGCCCGCCGCGCACCCGACGCCGATGCAGCCATCAAGGCCCGCCTCGACGAACTCGAAGCCGACACCGCCCGCAGCCTCGGCGACATCGACTTCCGCCTCGCCGAAGAAGCCTCCCGCATCGCCAGCGCCGGCGGCGACGGCGCCGCTGCCGCGCGCTCTCGCGCCGAAGCCCTGATCGCGACCGCCAGCGAGAACTACGCCGCCGCCGAGCGCCTCTGGTCCGCCCGCCTCGAGGCCGACCCCACGGACCGCAAGGCCCTCCGCGCACTCGGAACCCTCGCCGACGAACGCTCCGAAGCGCTCGTCGTCCTTGCCCGGGCCCAGCGTTCACGCCTCGAGTCCGCCGGCCCTTCCGTGACCGAAGCAGATCTCACGGCGCCACTCGCGCTGCTGCGCGAGGCCCGCGCCCTCTCCACCGCCGCGCTCGCCCGCTTCGACGAGATGGCCAAGGCCCGCCAGCAGGACGGCGTCGTGCAGCGCGACCGCTACCTCGCCCACCACGCCATCGGCGTGACATGGATGGAGGAGTACGAGGTCTGGTCCATCCTTCCCGCCGACAACGCCTCCGGCGTTGAGGCCCGCACGCAGGCCCGATCTCAGGCCATGACCAGCTTCCTCGCCGCCCTCGCCATTACCCGCGCCCTCGCCAGCACCGACTCCCGCAGCCTCGAAGCCCAGCGCGACGTCGCCATCTGCCTCAACAAGGTCGGCAACGAGCTCCGCGACGTCGGCCGGCTCCAGGAGTCTCGCGAGCACTTCGTCGAGTCGCGCGACATCCGCGCCACCCTCTTCCGCACCGACCCCATCCCGCGCCACCGCCTCGATCTCGCCCGCGGCCTCTTCAAGCTGGGTGACATCGACGCCAAGCTCGCCGCCGCCGCCACCACCGACCCCGCCGAGCAGCGCAAGCGCAACCAGCTCGCCGCAGCCAGCTTTCAGGAGGCCGCCCAGCACTTCCAGGAGCTCGCCACCGAGGGCGCCATCGCCGCCAACGCACGCGAAGTGACCCTCACCACGCAGCGACTCGAAGAAGTCAGGGCACGCCTCCGCTAGCACCCTTCCGCCCCAGCCTCCCCCGTCCGGGCCGTCCCATAAGCCAATCCAGCCATCCCCAGGCGCCCGCTATCGGCCGCCGCGAAGAAAAAAGACGCCCAGCCACGTGCTCCCACGCCTCGATCTTCCCCCACAGGGCTGGAGCAACCGCCAGATCGTGATACCCTCTCGAAGTCCGTGAGAGAGCACGCGTTCGAGAGAGCGAGAGGAGAACGAGAGATGTCCCGATCCAAGTTGCTGTTGGTCGCGGCTGGCAGCGCGATGGGCCTGTCCTCCACCATCGCCCACGCCCAGCTCACCCGAACCTGGGCCGCCCCCACCAGCGGCCTCTGGCGCAGCGCCGCCAACTGGACGCCCAACACCTCCTTCCCCGACAACACCGACGGCAACCAGTACAACGCCGTCATCGCCGTCTCCGGCAACGCCTACACCGTCTCCCTCACCGGCGGCCTGCTCCCGCTCCGCCGCCTCGACATGACCTCCGTCGACGTCGAACTCGATCTCGGCGGCAACACCATCCGAGTCTCCAACGGCTTCCTCATCTCCGGCCAGGGCCTCATCTCCGGCAACGGACGCATCGAGTCACTCGCCGGCGCCTCCATGGAGTTCCGCGGCGGCAAGCTCGTCAGCGCCGGCCTCATCCAGAGCCGCGGCACGCTCATCTTCTCCGACGACGACAACGACATCTGCGACACCGACATCGACCACGACGGCGAGAGCGCCTCCTGGACCAGCGGCGACATCGTCATGGGTATGGGCGCAAACTTCCTCCTCGCCCCCTCCCGAGTCTTCGACGCCACCAGCACAGGCCGCCTCCGCTGGAACAACATGGGCGCCGCTCCCAGCTTCACCAACCGCGGCATCTTCCGCAAGGATTCCGCAGGCCTCACCGAGACCGTCGGCGTCTCCTTCGACACCACCGGCGGCGCCTTCGAGGTCCTCCAGGGATCCCTCCGCACCAACGGAATCTCCACCGCAGGCAACACCCTGGCCGCCGCGCGGTACCTCATCGCCGACAACGCCACCCTCGACCTCGTCGGCGGCGTCATCCAGACCAACAACGCCGACATCACCCTCCGAGGCCCCAACTCCCAGTTCGCCGCCCTCGCCGAACTCACCACCAACTCCGCCGGCGCCACCCTCCGTCTCGAACAGGGCCGCGCCTTCAACACCGTCGGAGCGCTCACCAACCAGGGCCGCCTCATCGTCGACGGCGCCGCCTCGACACTCAACGTCGCCACCAACCTCACCAACACCGGCGAGATCACCCTCCGCGCCTCCAGCCTCACCATCCAGCCCGGCGGCACCCTCACCAACATCTCCGGCGGCGCGCTGACCGGCGGCACCTACCTCCTGAGCGAGAACGCCCAGCTCCGCGTCGGCGCCGGCAGCGTCCAGACCCTCGCCGCCCGCGTCGAGCTCTCCGGATCCTCCGCCGACCTCCTCAACACAGCCAGCGGCGAGTCCGTCCTCGCGCCCCTCAACCTCATCACCGGCTCCGGCCGCCTCTCGATCGATACCGGCCGCAACTTCACCACCCAGGGCGACATCACCGTGCAGCCCGGCGGCTCGGTCCGCGTCGGCGCAGGCTCGCAGTTCATCGTGAACGGAACCGTCACCAACTTCGCCGCGGGCAACTTCAACGACGGCTCCTTCGAGATCGCCGGCGGCCGCCTCCAGTTCAACGGCGCCGACATCCGCCGCGTCAGCGCCAACGTCGATCTCGCCGGCAGCGCCGAGTTCGTCGACGAGACCGGCCAGAGCGCCCTCCGCAACCTCGAAGAGGTCACCGCCGCCGGAAACCTCTCGATCTCCAGCAGCTTCGACCTCACCATCACCGCCGACCTCGCCCAGCGCGGCCGCACAACAGTGGGGGGGAGCTCCACCCTCGTCGTCCCCGGCGCCCTCAACCAGTTCGCCGGCGCCACCACCACCCTCAGCGGCGGCACCATCCAGACCAGCGCCTTCAACATCCTCGGCGGCACCCTCGCCGGCACCGGCAACATCAACGGCCGCGTCGTCAACAACGGCATCATCAGCCCCGGCGCGTCCCCCGGCGAGATCCTCATCAACGGCGACGTCCAGATGGGCCTCGCAAGCGAGGTTCTCATCGAGCTCGCCGGCGACGACGACGCCGGCACCGAGTTCGACTTCATCTCGATCTCCGGCGAACTCGCCTTCGAGCAGGCCCTCGCGGGCACGCTCCGCATCTCGCTCCTGGACGGCTATGAGCCCGGCCTCGGCGACACCTTCGAGATCATCACCTTCGGCTCACGCGTCGGCGGTTTCGCCTCCTTCTCAGGCCTCTCGCTGCCAAACGGTCTGACCCTCCAGCCCGTCTACGAGGACCAGCGCCTGGTCCTCGTCACCGTCCCAGCGCCCGGCGCCGCCGCGCTGCTCGGCCTGCTCGCCCTCGTGAACCGCCGCCGCCGCTGATCCGCCTCCAACCATCGCCATCCTGAAACGCCAGCCACCGGCGCCCGAACAATCCGGCATGGGATGTCTCCTCGCACTCGCCGGCTGGTTCTTCCCGCGCTTCGTCATGATCGTCTTGGTCATCGTCGGCGACTACATCGGTCGCGCCTACGAGACCACGATCTGGCCGCTCCTCGGCTTCTTCTTCATGCCCTTCACGACCCTCGCCTACGCCATCATCCAGAACGAAGGCGGCGGCCTCCAAGGCTGGTGGATCGCCTTCTTCGTCTTCGCTGTCCTCGTGGACATCGGCTTTATCGGAGGCGGCTCCAGCTCCGCCAGTGGCCGCAAGGGTCGGCGCGGCCGAAAGTCTCGCGAAGAAGACTGAGTCCACCCAGCCTGATCCCACCAAGCCTGTTCCCACCCAGCCTGATCAGCCGCCCACCCGCTCACTCAAGCCCGCGCCACGGCTCCGCACTGAACGTCGGGTTGAACTCCGCCACCGCCTTGTTCCCAAGCCCGAAGTACCGAACCTTCTTCCCCGTCGTCACCAGAAAGACCAGCCACAACTTCTGGTCCGGCCGGCTCCTCGAGATCGTCGGCAACTCCTTCGCCGCCCGGATCGGTTCCCCCGGCAGGTACCGCACCCGCGCCTTGCTCATGTCCATGTACGCGTAGCCCACCGCAAGGTACTTCTGCCCCTGCTCATCCACCAGCACGGGCGGCAGGTCCGGCCCCGCCGCCGTCGCCACCGGATGCGTCATCCCGAACTTGCTCGCCGGCCCCACGTCAACCACCACCATCTGCACATCCGGCGCCGTCCGCACATCCTCCACGCGCCGCACGCGATCAATCCCCGCGTCCGCAAGCTGCGAAACCTCAACCTCCGTCTCCCCCTGGATGATCAGGTTCTTCGCGTGCTCGCTCAGCACTTCCAGCCCCGGCGCCTCACCCCGCACCAGCGCAATCGGCAGCCGGTTCACGACCCAGATCCCATCCGGCACACCAACACCGCGCTGCCCTCCTACGCCGCCGCTCGCCGACGTCCCCGAGCCCACCACGCGCCGCTCATCAGCCGGCATCTGGTTGCGGGCCGCGCCTCCCCCCGCAGCGCCGCCCGTCCCCGGCGGATAGGACGTATCGCACCCGCAAAGCAGCGCACCGCCCGCGACGATCGCCAATCCCAGCACCGATGCTCGCCGCATGGCCGATCCTCCCAGAGCCCTCGCTACAGCTTCCGATCCAGCAGACGATAGCTGATCGCCTCCAGCACGTGGTCCACCGTCACGTTCTGCATCCCCGCCACGTCCGCGATCGTCCGCGAGATGCGTCGGATCTTGTCGTACGCTCGGGCCGACAGCCCCAACTGCGTCATCGCGTCCCCCAGCACGCCCCTCGACGCATCATCCAGCGGCGCGAGCTCATCAAGCTGCTTCCCCGACAGCCGCGCGTTGGGCGTCGTCGGCCCCTGGCGCGCCGTCTGCACGCCCCGCGCCCTCGCCACCTGCTCGCGCATCGTCCGCGTGCTCGTCCCCACGCCCGGCCCGCTCTCTCCCAGCGCACTGCCACGCTTCCCCGACGCCGTCCGCGAAAGCTCCTTCCACGGCACCGCCGGCGCTTCCACGTGCAGATCGATCCGGTCCAGCAGCGGCCCGCTCAGCCGCTCCATGTACCGCTCCATCTCGCGCCGCCCGACCTCCCCCTTGGGCATGTCCCCCTTCGGTGTCGGGTTCATCGCCGCAATCAGCATGAAGTTCGCCGGGAATCGCACCGCCGAGTGCGACCGCGCGATCGTCACCACATGATCCTCCAGCGGCTGCCGCATCGCCTCCAGAACGTCCCTCGGGAACTCCGCCAGCTCATCCAGGAACAGCACCCCGCGGTGCGACAGCGAGATCTCCCCCGGCCGGGGCACCATCCCGCCGCCCACGATCGCGGGCGTGCTCGCCGTGTGGTGGGGCATCCGCACGGGCCTCGTCGTCACCAGCCCCTGCCCCGGCGACAACTGCCCCGCCGCCGAGTAGATCCGCGTGATCTCCACCGCCTCCTCGGGCGTCAGTGGTGGCAGCACGCCCGGCAGCGCCTTGGCCATCATCGTCTTGCCCGAGCCCGGCGGCCCCAGCATCAGCAGATTGTGCCCGCCCGCCGCCGCGATCACGATCGCGCGCTTCACCGCCTCCTGCCCGCGCACCTCCGCGAAATCAATCGGCGCCGTCGCCTGCGTCAGCAGCCCCAGCACATCCGGCGTCGCCGTCGGCACAGGCTCCAGTGCGCCCGTCAGCAGCCCAACGACCTCCGCCAGCGTCCGCACGCCATACACCTCGATGCCCGACACCACCGACGCCTCGGCCGCGTTGTCCGCCGGCACCATGATCGCCGTGCACCCGCGCGCCCGCGCCATCGCCGCCAGCGCCAGCGACCCCTTGATCGGCCTCAGCCGCCCATCCAGCGCAAGCTCCCCCGCGAAGCAGATCTTGCGATAGTCCAGCGGCTCATGCTCGGCCGTCGCGGCGCCCCCCGCCGATCCCGCCGCCGCCCCCTTCCCCGCCGCCGCAGGCCGCGGCCGCATCATCCCCTGCACCACCAGAATCCCAACCGCGATCGGAAGGTCATAGACCGGCCCCTCCTTCCGCACGTCCGCCGGCGCCAGGTTCACCACGATCTTGCCCTGCGGCCACGCGTACCCGCTGTTGCCCATCGCCGCCCGCACTCGCTCGTGCGCCTCGCGCACGCCCGTGTCCGGCAGCCCCACGATGATCGGGCGAAAGTCGTCCGGCACGCTCGCGCCAAGGTCAAGATCGACCTCGATCTCGCACGGCAGCGCGTCGATCCCCTGCAGCAAGTACGATTGAACCCTCGCGAGCATGTGCAGAGTGTACCGAACTGGAGGCGAACCCGTGGCGTCCCAGCCAGAACTTTCACACGATCAACAAGTTTCCCTCGCCGAGGTCGTCTCCACGGTCGTCACCGCAGCCGCCCGAGCCAGCCACGACCTCGCCGACATTGCCCGCCGCGCCAGATTCCTCCGCGCCATCGCCGATGCGCTCGACGCCAACCGCGACCACATCCTCGCCACCGCCGCCAGCGAAACCCGCCTCACGCCCACAGAGCTCGCCCCCGAGCACGCCCGCACCGTCGGCGTCCTCCGTCAGTTCGCGGCGTACATCACCACGCCCGACGCCTTCCGCCCGGCGCTGAGTCCACCCGCCTCTGGAGCCGATCAATCACCCATCGGCCCTAACCACGCCCTCGAGTCCCGCCTCGTTCCGCTCGGCCGCGTCGTCGCCGTCTTCGGTGCCAGCAACTTCCCCCTCGCCTATGGCGTCATGGGCACCGACACCTCCTCCGCACTCGCTGCGGGCTGCGCCGTCGTCATCAAGGAGCACCCCGCCCACCCCGCCACGGGCCGCCTCATCCACGCCCTCGCCCAGCACGCCGCCGAAGCCTGCCGCATCGCGCCCGCCGTCATCGGCTACCTCCGGAGCGAAGACCCGCGCGACTTCACCCCCGCCCGCGCCCTCATCGCGCACCAGGACATCGCCGCCGTCGGCTTCACCGGCTCCCTCGCCGGCGGCAACGCCATCGCGGCCCTCGCCCGCGAACGGACCCGCCCCATCCCCGCCTTCTGCGAGATGGGTTCCGCCAATCCGATCTACATCACCGCCGCCGCGCTCAGAGAGCGCTCAGCAGAAATCGCCGCGGCCCTCAGCGCCTCCATCCTCACCCGCGTCGGCCAGCAGTGCACCCGCCCAGGCCTCATCCTCTGCCTCGCATCAGAAAGCGACATCCCCGAAAGCCCCCTCACCCGCGGCCTCATCGCGGCCTTCAACGCCACACCACCGCGCGAGATGCTCGCCCCCTGGATCGCCGCGTCCTACCAGAAGCGCCTGCGCGACTGCGCCGCCTGCCGAGGCGTCCAGATCCTCGCCGGCCCCTCCCCCGATGCCACGCAGCCAACCCCGCGACACGCCACGCCCACCCTCCTCTTCGCCAGCGCAGCCGCGATGGCTCAGCCCGACACGCGCGACACGCTCCGCGAAGAGATCTTCGGCCCGGCCGCGATCATCACGCCTGTCGCCAGCATCGACACCCTCCCCGATCTGCACCCCAGCCTCACCGCAACCATCTGGACCGCAGCCGACGCAGCACAGGATCCAGACATGCCCGCCCTCCTCGCCCGCGCCATCGCCAGCGCCGGCCGCGTCATCCTGAACGGCGTCCCCACCGGCGTCCGCGTCGCAGAAGCCATGGTCCACGGCGGCCCCTACCCCGCCACCAACCAGCCCCACGCCACCGCCGTCGGCCCACGAGCGCTCGAACGCTGGATGAGGCCCGTCTGCCTGCAGGCGTGGAAGTGGTCATCAATCGATGGCCAGTCAGCGTGAGGTCACTCGACAGAGGAATGTTAGAAAGTCAGCTTGACACAGCCCCCCCCCCCCTGTGGTAGCCTGCGCGAAAGGAGGCTCCCATGAAGAAGCTCTGGTTCCTGCCGGCACTCGCTCTGCTCGCCACCAGCAACGCCCTCGTGCTGGCTGTTCAGCCACAGCAGCCCGGTGGCGCAGAAGCGTTGGGGGGCTTCATTGGCGACGATTTCATCGTTCCCGCCAACGTGCTTCGAAAGCTGGAAGGTGACACGACCATCGTGGTCCCCGGCAACATCCTCATCGAAGGCAGTCTCTCACTGGCAGAACGCGCTCCGGCAGATCTGGATCGGCGCGGCTTCAATCTCACACTTCGCGCTGGGGGCGTGATCGTCATATCGGGCTCGATCAAGGCTGGACAGGGTGGCGCAGGTCTTCCCGGCCAGACGGGCGGAGACGGTGGGACGCTCCGGCTTGAATCCACATCAATCATCTTGAGCGGCGTTGACACACTCATCGGCAGCAACGGCGGCACGGGTGGCCACGGCGGAATGCCCGGCGGCCGTGGCGGTGACGTCATCTGCATCGGCGATGTTGTCACGACCGTCGAAGGTACGCGAATCGTCGGCGGCACCGGTGGCAAAGGAGGCGTCGGACTCAGTGGAACACGACTGAACCGAAACGGTCGCTCCGGCGGCGTCGGCGGCCGAGGCGGCGACGCCCGAGTCGAAGCCGCCGCTCCGCAGATCGGCAATGAAGATGGCGGCCCCGGTACACCCGGCTCGCCGGGTGCGAAGCTCACCGGTGCTAATGGGCTGAACGGGCCCGGCGTGGCAACCCCGTGCACCGCGGGCAATTCGGGCGGAGCTGGGGCTGACACGCAGGGAGGCACAGGCGGCCAAGGCGGAAACGGTGGAAACGCTACTTCGCCCGACGGGCTCGGTGGCACCGGCGGAAATGGGGGCGTGGGCGGCGACGGAGTCGGTGGAAAGGGTGGTTCCGGCAGCGCGGCGACGGACTGCTGCACCCCGGTCGGTCCGGGCATGAGCGGTGGCTCTGGTGGAACTGGTGGCCGAGGTATCGGCGGCACGGGTGGGAACGGCGGGAATGGCGGAAATGGCACAGGTGGATCTGCCTACGCCGGAGGCAACGGAGGAAATGGTGGAAATGGGGGCAACGGCTTCGGTGGAAACGGCGGCAACGGTGCGAAGGGCGGGCGTGGTGTTCCCGCCGGATCCGGTGGCGGAAAGGGCGGCCGAGGTCTCTACACAGTCGGGCAGCCGGGCTTGGGAGGGACGGGTGGCCTCGGCGGAGGTCAAACTGGTAAGCCCGCGGGCGTTAACGGAAATCCAGGACAGACCGGTGGCGGCGGCACGGGGATAGATGGCTCGATAGGGGCCAACGGCGATGTCTGCCCCGGCGGCGGTGGAGGCGGCGGGAACAGTGTGCCCAAGTAAAAACCGCGTGACCAGCACGCGGTTCGCAAGGCATAGTCTGGCACACTCATCAGTTCCTGCTGTTCAGCTTGCTCAGCAGCCGCAGGATCTCCAGGTACAGCCACACCAGCGTGACCATGATCCCAAAGCCCACGTACCACTCCATGAACTTGGGCGCGCCGTTCGCCGCCCCCTCCTCGGCCATCTGGAAGTCCATGATCAGATTGAACGACGCCAGCGCGATCACAAACAGGCTGAAGCCGATGCCGATCATCCCGCTCCCGTGCACGCTCGTCAGGAACGGAATCCCAAACAGCCCCAGCCCCATCTGCGCCAGATAGAACAGCATCACCCCCATCGTCATCCCGATGACGACCTTCTGCGCCGTCCCCCCAAGCCGCAGCAGCCCCGCGGCGTACCCGATCGAGATCGCCCCCGCCACCGCCACAGTCAGCCCCACCGCCTGCCCGATCAGGTTCACCCCGCCCACGTTCACCTGCTTGAACTGCTCCGCATAGATCATCGAGATCACGCCCACCGCCGCACCCTTCACGATGGCATAGACCGGCGCCAGCACCGGCGACAGCGCCGGCTTGAACGACAGCACCAGCGCAATCACCAGCGCCCCGATGATCCCGCCGAACATGAACAGACCCTGCAACCCCGGGTTGGCCTTCACCAGCGCCACCGACACGATCGCCGACGTCGCCAGCACGCCGATCAGCACCGCCGCCTTGATCGCAGTCCCCCGCACCGTCATCGTCGTCGACCGCGCGGCCGAAGAAGCCTGCAACTGATCAAGAAAGTTCCCCTCAAACAGCTCGGGCTTCAGAACCGGATTTCCCGTTCGCATCGCTAGATCCCCTTCGTTCGCATCCCTGCCTCGCGGCCCACTTCCCTCGCCAAGGACGACCCTCGTCCTCGCCCTCCTTCATCGGCCGCTCTTTCGGAAACTGTACCGAACCCGTTTCGGAAAGCCACTTCCGGAGCCCGTCATGAGGAATCGCGGCACTCCCGCGCTCCGCCGGTCGTAACATGCCGCCGATGTCCGAAAGCCAGCCAACCCGCATCGATCCCAACACGCTCCCCCTCCCGCACCTCTACGCGCACCTCGCCCGCTCCGGACTGGTCTCACGTCTCCTCGACCTCGCCCGCGATGAGGACCTTGGTCCCGCCGGCCTCCACCACGCCGACATCACCAGCGCCGCCTGCTTCCTCGGTGGCGCCCCCGGCGGCCCATCAACCCAGGCCCGCGTCGTCGCCCGCAGGAGCGGCACCATCGCCGGCCTCGCCGCCATCCCCGACATCCTCCGCGCCTTCCCCGGAGGCATCACCGCCGACATCCTCGCCAGCGACGGCAACCCCGTCACACCCGGCCAGACGCTCGCCAAGCTCTCCGGCCCGCGCGAGCACATCCTCGCCGTCGAGCGCACCCTCCTCAACCTCGTCGGCCGACTCTCCGGCATCGCCACCCGCACCGCCACCTTCGCCGCCGCAATCCCCGCCTCCTGCCCCGCCCGCCTCCTCGACACCCGCAAGACCACGCCCGGCCTGCGCGTCCTTGAGAAGTACGCCGTGCGCTGTGGCGGCGGCCTCTGCCATCGCCTCGGCCTCCACGACGCCGTCCTCATCAAGGACAATCACATCGCCGGCATTGCACCAGCCGCGCTCGGCCCCTGGGTCGCGGCCGCCGCCACCCGCGCTCGCTCCCTCCGCCAGGACCTCGCCTTCGTCGAGGTCGAAGTCGACTCCCTCGAGCAGCTCAGCGCCATCCTTGAATCCCAGCAGCACGCCCCGCCCCCCGCCCACATCGACTTCATCCTCCTCGACAACATGGACCCCGCCACCATGGCCCGCGCCGTCGCCCTCCGCAACACCCACGCACCCCGCATCCTCCTCGAAGCCTCCGGCGGCGTCACCCTCGACTCCATCGAAGCCATCGCCCGCTCCGGCGTTGATCGCATCAGCGTCGGCGGCCTCACGCACTCCGCCGTCCAGCTCGATGTCGCGCTCGACCTCTAGCCCCCGCGCCCCATGCCCAGCCACCTCTCCAGCATCACCCGGCGCATCCAGCACCTCGTGCACGCCGGTCACCTCCGCTCCATCAACCGCGCCATCTGTCTCCCCTCCTGCGGTTCGACGCAGGACGAAGCCATCACGCTCGCATCAAGCCAGCCCGGCCTCCTCGTCACCACCGAGCATCAGCACTCCGGCCGCGGCCGCCTCGGCCGCGCCTGGGCCGATACCCAGGGCCACGGCCTCGCCGCCACCTTCGTGCTGGACGCCCGCGCACACCAGCCTGAGCTCGTCTCGCTGGCCTGCGGCATCGCCGCGTGCATCGCCTGTGAGCGCGCCTGCCATCGTGCCTCCATCCGCCCGCGCCCCGCTGTCGGCCTCAAGTGGCCAAACGACGTGGTCGAGTCTGCCCCGGGCGCGCGACCGGGCCGCAAACTCGCGGGCGTCCTCGTCGAGCGCCGCGACGACCTCCTCCTCGCCGGCATCGGGATCAACATCACGCAGGCACCCGCAGACTTCCCCACCGACCTCGCCACCCGCGCCGCCTCCCTCTCGATGATCGGCGCTCGTGCCAATCGCCTCGCGACCCTGCTCGACCTCACCCTCATCCTCGACCGAACCCTCGCCCGGTCGCGCGATGAGATCCTCGCCGCGTGGCGTCAGCGCGACATCGTCACCGGGCGCGAAGCCACCTTCGAGCACAACGGCCAGCGATACGACGGACGCGTCCTCTCCATCCAGCCACTCGGCGAGATCGAGGTCCGGACCTCAGTCGCGCAGTTCGCCAGGCTCCCCGCGCTCCAGACCACCATGGTGCCCGGCACGCTCCGCTAGCACCCTGGCACGCTCCGCTAGCGCGTCAGCCGCGCCGCCAGATCACTCGCCAGCGCCGCCCCCGCCGCGCTGTCGAGCTTTCCCGCCTTCCACCCGATCCCCAGCCCGCTCCCATCCTCATGCTTGGGGATGATGTGAAAGTGCACATGGAAGACGGCCTGGTGCGCCGCCGCTCCGTTGTTCTGCAGAACGTTGAACGCCGTCGCCCCCATCGCCGCCATCACCGCCCGCGCAATCCGCGGCAGCACCCGCCCAACCGCCGCCGCGGCCTCATCGCTCAGACCATCCAGCGTCGCCGCAGCCTCCTTCGGAATCACAAGCGTGTGCCCGCGCGAGATCGGAAAGATGTCCAGAAACGCCAGCACGTGCGCATCCTCGTACACCTTGTGGCAGGGAATCTCGCCGCGCAGGATCTTCGAGAAGATGGTGTCGCCCATGCTCCAATCGTACGGATCCGACCACTGAACGCCCGACCGCCACCCCGGACAACCGACATCCGGCCGGTCCACCGCCGCCGCGTTCATACCATCGCAATGTGCAAGTGCTCACGCCTCCACACCGCCCCATCCGAGTCCTGACGCCGCTGGTCGCGAGCCAGATCGCCGCCGGCGAGGTCGTCGAGCGCCCCGCCTCCGTCGTGAAGGAACTCGTCGAGAACGCCGTCGACGCCGGTGCCACGCAGATCACCGTCGACATCGAGCAGGGTGGCATCGAGCTCGTCCGCGTCACCGACGACGGCATCGGAATCCCGCGCGATGAGCTCACCCTCGCCCTCTCGCCCCATGCCACCAGCAAGGTCGAGGCCGCGGCGGACCTTGACCACATCGCCACCCTCGGCTTCCGTGGCGAAGCACTCGCCTCCATCGCCTCCGTCTCACGGCTCAGCATCCGCTCCCGCCCGCGCAGCGGCGTCACCGACGACCCGGGCGAGAGCTGGCAGGTCGATGCCGAGGGTCTCTCCATCGCGCAGCCCAGACCAACCTCCGGCCCCATCGGCACCAGCGTCACGGTCCGCAACCTCTTCTTCTCAACCCCCGCCCGACGCAAGTTCCTCCGGACCGTCGCCACCGAGCAGGAACGCTGCATCGAGACCCTCCGCCAGCTCTCGATGGCCCATCCCGCCATCGGCTTCCGCGTGACATGCGACGGCCGCACAGTCGTCGATCTCGCGCCGGGCCAGACGCCCCGCGAGCGCGCCGTCTCGATCCTCGGCAAGGAACTCGGCCCCCAGCTCCTCGAGGTGAACGCCGACGCCTTCGACGACTCGCGCGGCATCGCCCTCTGGGGCCTCGCCGGCCTTCCCTCCATCGCCCGCGGCTCGGCCAAGGGCCAGATGCTCTTCGTGAACGGCCGCCCGATCCGCGACCGCACAATCCAGCACGCCATCGTCGAGGCCTACCGCGGCCTGATCGAGCCCGGCCGCTATCCCACCGCCGTGCTGATGCTGGAGATGTCGCCCGCCGCCGTCGACGTCAACGTCCATCCGCAGAAGGCCGAGGTCCGCTTCCGCGACTCCAGCCTCGTCCATTCCGTCGTTCTCCGCGCCCTCCGCGAGGCCCTCCGCCGCGCCGACCTCACCCCCGCGGCCTCCAGCCTCCGCCCAACCCTCGGCGGCATCGGATACGCCCAGCCCAGCGCAGTGGGGCAGTTCGAAACGCCCGCCTTCGGTCCCGGCCTCTCGCTCCCGACAGAGCTGCCCGGCTCGGGCCTGCCGCTACAGACTCCCGACGCCCGCGCGATCTCCAACTTCGTCGATGTGCTCAGCAGGCCCCAGGGCTCCGGCCAGCGCGGCCTCGGCGAGATGATGCAATCGCCCGGCACGAGCGGCCCGGGCGTCACCAGCAGCGAGCCCGCGACGAACGAGCCAACGCTTCTCAGCACGCCAACACCCGCAACCTCCATCCTGCAGGTCCACAAGAGCTACCTCGTGACGCAGGATGAGCAGGGTGTGGTCATCATCGATCAGCACGCCCTGCACGAGCGCGTGATGTTCGAGTACCTGCTCGCCAAGGTCGCCTCGGGCCCGCTCGAACAGCAGCGACTCCTCATGCCCGCCATCGTCGACGCCACCGAGGCACAGGTGCAGGCCCTCCCCGACCTCGCCACCCTCCTCGCACGACTCGGCATCGAGGCCACCGCCGCAGGACCACGCCAGGCCGCGGTGCACGCCTTCCCCAGCCTCCTCTTCTCGCGCGGCGTCGATCCCGTCGACTTCATGGGCGAGCTCCTCGAAAAGGCCGAAGGTGGCCCGCTCGCGGCGGAACTCAAGCAGTCCAGCGAGGAGGCCATCCGCGACGTCCTCGACATGATGGCCTGCAAGGCCGCAGTCAAGGCCGGCGACGGAATGTCCGACGTCGAGCTCGCCGAACTCGTCAGGCTCCGATCCGAGGTCGAACGCTCCAGCAACTGCCCGCACGGCAGGCCCACCAGCATCCGCCTCTCGATCAAGGAGCTCGAGCGCCTCTTCGGCCGCAGCTGATCACTCACAGCAACGCCGCGCCCAGGTACACCGCCGCGAAGACCACGCCCGCCAGCGCCAAGGTCGCCACCGCGGCCTTGGACAGCGCCACGATCACCTCGCCCACTTCGTACCCCGCACGCGTCGGCCACGCCGCCAGCGCCGCAGCCCCGAACTGCACGCCCACGGCCATCCCCGCCAGAATCACGAGGAGAGCCCTCGCATCCATCATCACCATCACAAGCAGCACCGGCATCCACAGCAGCGGCAGGAAAAGAAACAGCCCGATCGCCACCCGCCGCCGCCCCTCCGCCGACATCGCCCGCGCCTCCAGCGCCCGCCAGTTCTGGGGCAGCGCAAGGCCGCACTCCGGGCAAGCCTCCGCCACACGGGCCAGATCCGTCACCGCATAGCCACAGCCCGAACACCGCAGCTCAAAGACCTCAGGATCCGAGTACCGCGTGCGCACGTGCCACCTCGCGCGGGTCTTTGGTCAACTCGTTCCCGGTCAAGCGGTCAAGCGGTCAAGTGGCTCTGGATGTACTGTCTTCTGCTTTCACTCGACCACTTCGCCACTTCGCCACTCGACCACTTCTTCCGGCCTCACGCGTTGTCCAAAAGCTCCACGCTCTCGAACTTCTTCCCCTCGAGCATCTCGAGGCTCGCGCCGCCGCCGGTGGAGACGTGCGACATCTTGCTCGCAAGGCCAAACTTCTCAACCGCGGCCGCAGAGTCGCCGCCGCCGACGATGCTCGTGGCGCCCGCCTCGGTCGCATTGGCGATCGCCTTCGCAACCTGCTTGGTGCCAGTGGAGAAGGGTGCGAACTCGAACACACCCATCGGCCCGTTCCACACGATCGTCTTGGCCTTGCGGATCGCCATCGCGTACTTGGTCTGCGTCTTGGGACCGATGTCCAGGCCCATGAAGCCGTCCTTGATGTGCTCCTCGAAGACCTCGATGTCGCCGGAGTTCTCGGAGAACTGCGTCGAGCAGACATGGTCGATCGGCAGCAGCAGCTCGGCCTTCAGCTTGGCCGCAAGGTCGATGGTCTTCTTCGCGTCGGCGATCTTGTCCGTCTCGACGCGGCTGGTGCCGATCTTGTGGCCAAGGGCCGCGAGGAACGTGTACGCCATCGCCCCGCCGACGATGATCGTGCTGGCCTTGGGGAGCAGGTTGTCGATGCAGCCCATCTTGTCCGAGACCTTCGCGCCGCCCAGCACCACCACGAAGGGCTTGGCCGGATTGCCGATCGCCTCGGAGAGGAACTTGATCTCCTTCTCAACAAGGAAGCCCACCACGCGCGGCTTGCCCGCCATCGCTTTCGGCACCGCGACCATGCTCGCGTCCGGCCGGTGGCACGTGCCGAAGGCATCGTTCACATAGACATCGCCATACGCCGCGAGCTTCGCCGCGAACGCCGGGTCACCCTTCTTCTCCGCCTTGTGGAAGCGCAGGTTCTCAAGCAGCAGCACCTCGCCGTTCTTGAGCGCCGCCACCGCGCCCGCCGCCGCGCCATCCGTGCAGTCGGTGCTGGGAAACTGCACAGGCTTGCCCAGAAGCTCCGACAGCTTCGCCGCCGCGATCTTGAGCGAGTCCTCAGCCACAAACCCGGTCCCCTCGGGCCGCCCCATGTGGCTCATGAGCACGGCCTTGCCGCCGCGATCAACGATCGACTTGATGGTGGGCAGCGCCTCGCGGATGCGCCGATCATCGGTGATCGAGCCATTCTCAACGGGGACATTGAAGTCCACGCGAACAAGGACACGCTTCCCGGAAACATCAACGCTGGCGATGGTCTTCTTGGGCATAGTGGCCCAGTGTAGACGTGCGAAACGCAATCCGGAGTGGATCAGGAGGCTCCCGCGTTCGCGATGCTGCGTCCGTGGTGGCCGATGGGTCTTCCCACACCGCACGCGCCGAGCGTCATGCCTCAAGGCCGAAGGCTCTGG
>CAZBXF010000001.1:38550-68147 GCA_964495635.1 uncultured Phycisphaeraceae bacterium | reverse complement strand
GCCGCGATCGCGGACCGTCGTCCAGACTGGGATCTCTTCATCGTGGGCGATGGTCCGCTGCGCGCGTTCCTCGAGGCCCGTGTTCCGGACCGGCTGCGGAAGCGCGTTACGTTCGCAGGCTTCATCGACAAGCAGGAAGTCGTGAACTCGATCTACCACCAGTGCGAGGTGCTGCTGCATCCGTCCAACAAGGACGCCTGGGGCGTGGTGCTGCTCGAGGCCTCGGCCGCGGGCCTATCCATCGTCACCACGCCGGTCGTCGGGGCGGCGGCGGAGTTCGTTGCCGACCACGAAAGCGGCCGTCTCTTCCCGCCGGGTGATCGCCTGGCGCTCACCGAAGCGCTCATGGAGGTGACCGATCCCGCCAACACGGCCCGTTTCCGGGCCGCGTCCAAGGCGATCTCTGACAAGTTCCGGCGCGAGTCGGATCCGGTCGACGGCATGCGGCGTGCGCTGGCGTACATGGGGGTCAAGGTCGGATAGCCGTGGGTCGTGCGACGCGTAAGGCGATCGTGAAGTCGGCGCGGGTTGGTGCAATCTGCGCGGCTCTGGAGCGTTGTGCTGTGGCTCAGGGACGGCCAGCAACGGCCGATGAGTGCCGGGGGCACCGGAGTGCCAGCCGCCGACCAACAGACCATCACCGGTGGCATGCACGGACCAAGTCAGGTCCGACGACCGACCCGAGCGGTTCCACCACCCGAATCTGAGGAGTTGTCGATGAAGCGTTCCAAGATGCCAACCCGCACCGCCGCCTGTGTTGTGTCGATGATCTTCCTTGCCGGGCTCGCGCAGGGCCAGCAGGCCAAGCCGGCCGAAGGGCTTGAGGGGCCGAAGGTCACAGATCCGGCAGCACCAGGAACGAACCGCAAGTTCACGGGCGGCGGCGGCAATGCCCGCGAGCGTGCCCAGCAGACGCCCATGCCCGCTTTCGTCCGGGCGCTCCAGGCTCTGGAGGGTGAGAAGGCACCCGAGTCGGTCCGCCTGACCAGCGAGCAGGCCGCGTCGCTCAAGAAGATGGGCGAGGACTACGCCGCGGCGATCCAGTCGTACCGCGCGGAGCATCGGGCCGAGATCGAGAAGCTGCGTGACATGCTCCCGCCGCAGGAGCGTCGGCGTGTCGATGGCTTCCTGCGCGAGGGTGCGGGGCGGGGCGCCAAGCCCAACGCCAAGGGTGAGCAGAAGCCCGCCAAGCAGGATCCGATGCAGGAGGATCCGATGTCGGAGGGTGGCGTGAAGTCCCCGGCGGATGCTGAGGCCGCGAAGGCACGGCTTCGGGAACTGCTCGAGGGCGCACCGAGCGTCGCCGACGCCCAGGCCAAGATGTGGGCCGTGCTGAGCGCGGAGCAGAAGCCCGTCGTCGAGAAGGAACTCGCGCGGATGCGCGAGGAGGCCGGCAAGCGCGGCGCTGGACGCGCGGGAGAGCGCGGTGCGAAGGGGGCGCCCGGCGGTGAGATCGACATGACCACGCTGCCCCCCCGACTTCGCGAGCGGCTTGAGAAAATGACGCCGGAGGAACGCGAGGCCGCGATCCGCCAGTACAGAGAGCGGCGCGAGACCGAGGGCAAGCGCGGCGACCAGCCAAAGAAGCCCGAGTAACCGCAGCTCAGGAAGCGCAGACCACACCAGGAAGGCACCCGGCGGCACCCTGCTCCTTCGAGGAGCGGGGTGCTGCTTTTCTACCTAGTGCGGGGAGCCGCACAACACTGTGTTCGCAGTTGGTTCGTAGATGCGGACGGTGAACGTCCTTCGCTTTGGCGAATTGGTGACAAACTTGTCGAATCGATGCATGAAGTTTGGAGAGATAGGCAACTTGGAATCCGATATCCGGTATACTTCTCACGATCTCTCTCTCCTCCAGCGGGGCGCTGTTTCTGACAGCGCCCTGCTTTGTTTTTGTTCTGTCGCTGGAAGGGCCCCCTCGATCGATGGACTTTGCACCTCGGGGCGCATTGCAGTCCGGACAGAGTGACCGCGGTCCGGCGGGGTACCTCCTGACGCGTATTCTGAACGCCCATGACCATCCAAACTGGACTTCCCGCACCCAACCAGCCGTCTCGCGGCACCGTGCTCCTGACAGGCATGGCGGGCTTCATCGGCAGTAACGTCGCCATGGCGCTGGCCTCGCGTGGACAGCGCGTGGTTGGCGTGGACAACTTTGATCGCTTCTATGACCGGCGCTTCAAGGAGGCCAACCTGGCGCGCGTGCGGGCGGCGTGCGGCGACCTGCTCACGTTTGTGGAGGCGGACCTGTGCGATGGTGAGGCGATGCGGGCGCTTGCGGCGAGAGAGAAGCCTGCGGCGGTGGTGCACCTGGCGGCAAAGGCGGGCGTGCGGCCGAGCATTGCAGATCCGGTTGGGTATGCGCACGTGAATCTGACGGGGACGGCGTCGATGCTTGAGGCGGCGAAGGCCGCGGGGTGTGAGCGCTTTGTGTTCGCGTCGTCGTCGTCGGTGTATGGCAACTGCCCGATTGCGCCGTTTGCGGAGACGATGGATGTGAACGAGCCGGTGAGTCCGTACGCAGCGACGAAGCGCGCGGGAGAGCTCATGTGCTGGACGCACCATCGGCTGACGAAGATGCCGGTGGCGTGCCTGCGGTTTTTTACGGTGTATGGGCCGCGGCAGAGGCCGGACCTTGCGATCTCGCTGTTTATGGGGCGCCTTGCGCGGGGCGAGGGCGTGACGATGTTTGGTGATCCGGGCTCGTCGCGCGATTACACGTTCATCGATGACATCGTGTCGGGCGTGGTCGCGGCGCTGGACCGCGTTCCAGAGCATGGGTATCGCATCTGGAATCTGGGTAACAGCCGCCCGATCAGGCTTGATGAGATGATCGCGACGATTGCGCGCGTGGTGGGGAAGCCCGCACAGATCACGGCGGCGCCCGCACAGCAGGGTGATGTGGAGCGGACGTGGGCCGATCTCACGCGGAGCGGAGCGGAGCTTGGATATGCGCCGAAGGTGCCGTTTGCGGAGGGCGTGGCGCGGCAGTGGGAGTGGCTGCGCGCGGGTGGGTGGGGTGTGTAGGGGTCCACGGGTTGCGCTTCGCTCCATCCGTGGCATCAGGCTGACGGCCCTCCGAGCCTGAAAAAGCAGAGGCGATGCGGCGATGTGAGCTTCTGATGGCTGATCAGGTGCCGCGGGTGTTGCCGTAGAGCTCGATGTGCAGGCGGGCGCAGTAGCGCCAGCCTCGGGCCAGGCAGGCGGCGTTGACCCAGGCGCGGTGGTGCGGCGATGGGGACTTGACGCCCTCGGGCATCAGGAGGACATCGCTTGGGTCGATGGTGCTGCCGCGGGCTGTGAGCGTGGCGAGGAGCTCTTCGATCTCGGTGAGGTCGCGCTCTTCGCATGCGACGAACTTGAGCTGGCGCTCTGGGTAGCGCGCGAGGAGGGAGGTGAGCGCATCGATGCTGATGCGGCGTTGTTCGTGGCGTCTGCGCCACGTGCCGCCGGGGTCGCGCTCGTCGCCCTCGCGGGGGGTTGAGGTGGAGAGCTTGGGCGAGAGGCTGAGGAGATCGCACGCGACGTCGCAGTCTGGCGTGGGGGCGCGATTTGGGTCTCGATTGGGGTCGATGGTGCCCGCGGTCTCGATGGTGATGTGCATTCCCATCGCGCGGAGCGCGGCGGAGAGGGGCGCGAGCGCGGCGAAGAGCATGGGCTCGCCGCCGGTGAGGACGACGTGGCGGATGCGCTTGGCGAGAATATCGCGGGCTTCTTCGATCAGCGAGTCGAGCGTGCGGCGGACACCTTCGGGCTTCCAGCTTGCGTAGGGCGTGTCGCACCAGGCGCAGCGGAGGTTGCAGCCGGAGGTGCGGACGAACCAGCTCGGGACGCCGCTGAGCTTGCCTTCGCCCTGGAGTGAGGTGAAGGTCTCGCTGATGGGGAGCGCGTTCGGCGCTTCGCGAGCTTCGGGAGCGTCGCTCGCGCCGCTATCGCCACCATCAAGCATGTCCAGCGGCACGCGCTTCACGCCGCGCTTCCTTTCACGTAGCGGGTCGGATCGGGCACTCCCGCGGCTTCGAAGCCGCGGATGCGGATGAGGCAGGCGTCGCAGTGGCCGCAGGCGAGAGGGGCACCGGCGGCGTCGAGGGCTGGGTCGTAGCAGCTCGTGGTCATGGCGAAGTCGACGCCGAGCGTCAGGCCGCGGCGGATGATCTCGGCCTTGGTCATGGAGATGAGCGGCGCGACGACGCGGAAGTGTGGCGCGCCGTCTTCGACGCCCGCGCGGGTCGCCAGGTTGGCCGTGCGCTCGAAGGAGGCGATGAACTCCGGGCGGCAGTCGGGATAGCCGGAGTAGTCGACGGCGTTGACGCCGATGTAGAGGCGCGAAGCGCCGATGACTTCGGCGTGCGCGACGGCGAGGGAGAGGAAGGTGAGGTTGCGAGCGGGGACGTACGTGATGGGGATCTGGCTTGCGTTGCTTGCGGGTGTCTCGCGGTCCTTGGGGACTTCCTGCGCGCTGGTGAGGGCGCTGCCGCCGATGGCGCGGAGGTCCAGGCTCAGGACCTTGTGCGAAGCGCAGGCGAGATGGGCCGCGACGAGTGCGGCGCAGCGCAGCTCGACGCGGTGGCGCTGGCCGTAATCAAACGAGAGCGCGTGGCAGGACAGGCCGTCGGCCTTGGCCTGTGCAAGGGTGACGGCCGAGTCCATGCCTCCGGAAAGGAGGACGACGGCGCGCGGGGGTTGTGTGCCCAAAGGCATCACTTCTTCCGCTTCTTGAAGCGGTCCTTGATGCTGGCAGTGTGCGTGCTGCCGCGACCGCCCATGAGGCCCGGCATATTCCGCATCGCGGCCATCGCTGCGGCGGGATCGCCAAGGTCCTTGACGGCCTTCACACGTTCGTTGGTCGTCAACGCGGCCATCTGCTTGGTCATCTTGCTGACCATGTCGAACTGCTTGACCAGCGCGCCGACCTCTTCCTGCTTGGCGCCCGAGCCCGCCGCGATGCGCTTGCGGCGTGAGAAATCGATGCTGGAGGGCTTCTTTCGCTCTTCCTTGGTCATGCTGCAGATCTGGGCTTCGACGCGATCGAGCTGCTTGTCCTCGATGTTCACGCCCTTGAGGAGGCTGCCGACGCCGGGGAGGAGGCCGAGCAGCTGCTTGATCGGGCCCATTTTCCGCAGGGTTTTGAGCTGCTTGAGGAAGTCGTCCATCGACATCTCGCCGCGGGCCATCTTCTCCTGCAGGCCCTTGGCTTCTTCCTCGTCGACCTGCTCCTGGGCTTTTTCAACGAGAGCGACGACATCGCCCATGCCGAGGATTCGGCCGGCGAAACGCTCGGCGTGGAACTCTTCGAGGGCGTCGAGCTTCTCGCCGACACCGACGAACTTGATGGGCGCGCCGGTGACGTGCTTGACGGAGAGGGCCGCGCCGCCGCGGGTGTCGCTGTCGAACTTGGTCATGATGACACCGTCGACGGCGAGGCGCTTGTGGAAGGCGCGTGCGGAGTTGACGGCGTCCTGCCCGGTCATGGCATCGACGACGAGGAAGATGTGGTGCGGCGGGGCGACGCGCTTGACGCCCTCGAGCTCGCCCATGAGCTCGTCGTTGATGTGCAGGCGGCCGGCGGTGTCGAGGATCAGGACATCGACGCCGGCCTTGTGGGCGGCGTCGAGGGCGCGCTGCGCGACCTGCACCGCGACTCCGACGGCCTTGCCGTATTCCTGGACCTTGTCCTTCTCGGCGTAGAAGAGGACGTTGGCGCCGCCCTGCATCTCGGTGCGGACCTGGCCGGTGACGGTCTCGAGCTGCTCGACGGCGGCGGGGCGCTGGAGGTCGAGCGCGGCGAGCATGACGCTGCGGCCGCGCTTCTTGAGGTAGGCCGCGAGCTTGCCGCAGGTGGTGGTCTTGCCGGAGCCTTGCAGGCCACACATCATGATGATGGTGGGGCCGGGGACAGCCTTCATGATGTGCGGGACCTGATCAACGCCGGCGGAGGCCGCGGCGAGGGGGGCGGGAACATCGGGCATCGACGCGGCGTTGGTCTTGCGGCCACCCAGGAGCTCGACGAGCCGGTCGTAGACGATGCCGATCATCTCCTGGCCGGGCTTCAGGCTCTTGGTCACGTCGCGGCCGAGGGCGTCCTTCAGGACGGATTCGCTGAACTGGTTGACGACGTCGAGGTGCACATCGGCCTCGAGGAGGGCGGTGCGGACCTCGCCCATGGCCTCGCGGACGTTGGCCTCGGTGATGGTGTCGTTGCCGCTGAGCTTCTTGAAGAGGCCGTTGAAGGTGTCGGTGAGTTTGTCGAACATGGGGACTCCGAATGGAACGCGCAGCAGCGAACGCTCACGCGGCCCGGCAAGGGGACACGATCAGGGCTTGACCGGGGGGATGGTAGGTGTGCCACGATCATCGTCGGCTTTGCGAGGACGATCGTGGACCGGTGACCGGCGGCGAAGTATGTGGACGAGGTTGGGCGCACTCCACGATCATCCCCCAGGGCTGGGAATGATCGTGGCACAGCGCGACCGATGAAAAACCCCGTGCTTGCGCACGGGGCTCGGTCGGAGTTGCGGGATCGGCTGTTTGTTTACTTGAACGCTTCGTAGTCCTTGCCCAGCAGCGCGCAGGCCATCTTGAGCTTCATGACTTCGTCGGTGCCCTCGTAGATGCGGCAGACTCGGACGTCCTGAAGGTGGCGGAAGGGGCGGTAGAGCTCGCTCCAGCCGCGGCCGCCGAAGACCTGAACGGCGTGGTCGGCGGCGTCGAAGGCGGCGTTGCTCGCGAAGAACTTGGCCTGGGCGACCTTGGTGTCGGCCTCCTTGAGGAGGTCCTTGTCATTGGGGTTCTGGTCGCTGGCTTCCTTGGCGAGGGCGGCCCGCTCGATGAGGGCGTCGCTGGCGGCGCGGGCCATCTCGATCTTGGCGATGTGGTCCTGGACGAGCTGGTGCTTGCCGATCTCCTTGCCGTGTTGCTTGCGGGTGCGGGCGTAGTCGAGGACCTCGGCGAGGCAGTCCTCGATGGAGCCCAGGCAGCCAGACGCGACCGAGAGGCGGCCGGAAACGAGCGTGTGCATCGCGATGCGGAAGCCCTCGCCCTCCTGGCCGAGCATGTTGTCGCCACGCACGACGTGGTTCTGCATCTCGAACATCGCCGTGTCGCTGGTGTACATGCCGGGCTTGCTGTGGAGCTGCTCGGCCATGAAGCTGTCAGGATGCGTGCCGTCGGCCTTCTTGCCGGTGTCGACGATGATGGCGCTCATGCGGCGTTCGGCGCCGGTCTTGCCCTCGGGGAAGGCGAAGACGATCACGGCGTCGGCGATGGAGCCGTTGGAGATGAGGTACTTGACGCCGTTCAGGATGAGCTTGTCACCCTCGCGGCGGTAGGTCGTCGTGCCTTCGAGGGGGTTGCTGCCCGCGTCGGGCTCTGTGAGGCCGAAGGCGAGGATGCACTCGCCGCGGCAGGAGGCGGGGATGTAGCGCTGCTTCTGATCCTCGGTGCCGTACTTGAGGATGGGGAACTGGCCGATGGAGGTCTGGCCGGAGAAGAAGGTGCGGGGGCCGGTGCCCTCGCGGTTGATGCGGACGAGCATGCGGGCGTAGGTGAGGCTGTCGGCGCCGCGGCCGCCGTACTCGGTGGGGATGGGCATGCCGCAGATGTTGTGCTTCTTGGCGAGGTTGACGATCTCGGGGTTGAAGCGGCGCTCGACGTACGCGAGCTCCTCGATGGGGCGGAGCTCGTTGCAGTAGGCCTCGACGTCGGCGATGAGGCGGGCCTTCTCGTCGGCCGTCATCGCGCGGGTGGGGGCGGTGGGACCTTTCTTGGAGGGCGAGACGCCGGGGATGGAGGAAGGCTTGGGAAGGATGGCGGTCATGGGTTCCTTTCGTGCGCGAGTCGGGCTTGGCGGCGGCGGCGCCAGGGCATCATTCACTTGGCGCGGACCCGCCTCTATCGGCTGGTGACGCCATCAGTTGCACTTCGTGATTCTACAACGTCCGGGCGCAGTCGCCAGCCCGGAATCTCGCGGGCTCTGGATTGCATTGGGGGGCTCGGGCGGCCTGCAAGAGCGGGCTGAGTGGGTGGGCTTGGGGCCCTTGGTCAGGGCTGGGCTTCGGAGCTGGGCGCTGGGGCTGGGGAGTCCAGACAGAGCACGAACCCGCCCTGTGCTTCCGCCGCCTGGTTGCTAGGCTCTGCACATGAGCGATGTTCCGACTCCACAGACTGGCAACCCGATCCTTGACGCGGGTGCGGCCTTGGTCACGCTGACGGCGATGGAGACGGTGCTGGGGATCGACAACGTCGTCTTCATCGCGGTGTTATCGGGTCGGCTTCCGGAGCATCAGCGGGCGAAGGCACGCCAGCTCGGGCTTGGGCTGGCGCTCGTCACGCGCGTGCTCTTCCTGATGACCGTGACGTGGATCATCGGGGCGGCGAACAGCAAGCTCTTCACGATCCCGATCCTGGACCACATGGTTTCGGGGCGCGACCTGATCCTCATCATCGGTGGGCTCTTTCTGATCTGGAAGGCGACGCACGAGATCCACAACAAGCTCGAGGTGCATGAGGAGGTTGTGGGGGTTGTGGGGAAAGCGGAGCTTGGCGTTGGAGCAATTGCGCCGAAGGCGGCGGTTGCGGGCGGAGCGGGCGCTGAGCAGGTTGAGATTGTCGCTGCGGGGAATGTGGCGCCGGTGGCGCGCGCGATTGATCCGAAGGCCAAGCCGCGGAGCTTCAAGCAGACGGTGGCGCAGATCCTGGTCATCGACATCGTCTTCTCGATTGATTCGGTCGTGACGGCGGTGGGGATGGCGCAGCAGTTGTGGGTGATGGTGGTTGCGGTGATGATTTCGGTGGGGATCATGCTGATCTTTGCGGGGAAGATCTCGGCGTATGTCGAGAAGCACCCGACGCTGAAGATGCTGGCGCTCTCGTTCCTGCTGCTGATCGGGATGGTGCTGGTTGCGGATGGGCTTGGGCAGCACATCAGCAAGGGGTACATCTACTTCGCGATGGCCTTCTCGCTCGCGGTTGAGGTGCTGAACCTGGTCGCGAAGGGGCGATCGGAGCGGAAGGCGGCGTTGAAAGCGACGGGTGCATGAGCGGACACGCGCACGGAAACTCGCATGGAGCAAATGACGGCGAGGGAAGCCTTGATCGCAAGGCTGGTGTGTCCGTCACGGTGCCGATGCCCCGGCGCGGCGAGACGCTGCGACAGCGCATGATGCGGTATGCGCTCCTCGCACTTGTGGTGTATCTGATCTGGTGCGGGACGCTCTACTTCAGCCAGGATCGGCTGATCTTTCCGGGGGCGTTCAGCAGCGCGGTCCGCGGCGTTCAGCCGCTGACGCCGCGTGGTGCCGAGCGCGTCGAGATCACGATGGCCGACGGCACGGGCGGCGCCGCATGGCTCGCGCTGGGTACGGGGCGATCGCCCGAGTCACCCGGGCCGGCCGTGGTCTTCTTCCACGGCAACCACGAGACGATCGAGGGCTCGCTCCTCCTGATCCCTGAGTACACGCGCCGCGGCATCACCGTCCTGGTGCCGGAGTACCGCGGCTTCGGCGGCCTCCCGGGCCAACCGAGCCAGGCTGCGCTTGTGGACGATGGCGTCCAGTGGCTGGAGTGGCTGGAGAAGCAACCGCAGGTCGACGCTTCGCGCCTCGTCCTGCACGGTCGCTCGCTTGGGGGCGGCGTGGCAGCGCAGGTAGCCCACGCGCTGCAGCAGGCGGCACGCCCACCAGCGGCCCTCATCACCGAGTCCACGTTCACATCGGTCGCGTCGTTCGCGGTGGGCTACGGCGTGCCGCCCTTTCTGGTGCGTCATCCATTCCGCACCGACCGCGTGCTGCCGGAGTTCAGGTTCCCAGTCCTGATCCTGCACGGCGAGCAAGACACGATCATCCCTGCCTCCCACGCGCGCCGGCTCGGAGCGCTGCAGCCACGGGCGAAGGTCGCTCTGCTCGAGGGTGACCACAACGACTTCCCGCGCGACTTCCGGGCGTACATCCGAACGATCGAGACGTTCCTCGGAGAGGCGGGCATCATCGAGGTCCCTGATCTCGGCGAGGAGGACCCGGCGTGAGCGAGGCCGCGTTCATGCTCGTCCTGCTGCTGGCGTCGCTGGGTGCCGGGACGCTGGGGGCGCTGACAGGCCTGGGCGGCGGCGTGGTGATCGTTCCGCTGCTGGTGCTGGCCTTCGGGGTGGACCTGCGCTACGCCATCGGCGCTTCACTGGTTGCGGTGATCGCCACCTCGTGCGGGTCGGCCACAAACTTCCTGCGCAGCGGAACCGCGAATCTCCGTGTCGGAATGCTGCTGGAGGCCGCAACGGTGCTCGGCGCGATCATCGGGGCAACGGTTGCCGGACTGATCTCCACCGACGCCATCACCTATATCTTCGTGGCGGCCCTCTTCTACTCCGCAATCGCAACACTCAAGACGCCAGCGCCACATCCGCTCGACGCCCCGCCTGACGCGCTCGCCACGCGGCTGCGGCTCGATTCCATCATGCCCGCACCCAAGGAGGTTCCCTACGCGGTGGGGCGCGTGCCCGCGGCGCTCTGCGTCATGGTGCTGGCGGGCGTCCTCTCCGCGCTCGCGGGGATCGGAGGCGGCATCCTCAAGGTCCTCGCGATGGACCGCCTGATGCGGATGCCCTTCAAGGCCTCGACCGCGACCAGCAACCTCATGCTCATGGTGACGGCCGGGGCCAGCGCCGCGATCTACCTGCACCGCGGCCAGATCGACCCGCGCCTGGCGGGGCCGGTGGCGCTCGGGGCCGCGGGGGGGTCGATCATTGGGGCGGCCATCATCGCGCGCGCCAGCACCCGGCTGCTGCGCATCATCTTCGCGGTCGTCGTCGTGGCGTCGGGCATCGAGATGCTGCGCCGGACCATCTGGGGGGGACCATGACCGACATCAACCCCCGCCCCGACAACGGACCCGGCGAGACGCCCGTGGCGGGCGCCGCCGAAGCCCGCTTCGCTCACGTTCCGGGCGACCGGGCCCTGGGCGTGAGGCTGTCGCGCGTGCTTCGGTCGGGCCTCCTCATCGCGGTGAGCCTCATCATTGCGGGCCTCGTCTGGCAGACAGTGGCCAATGGCTTCACCATGCCCCGACCATCTTTCGGTCAGTTCGACAGCACTCGGGTTGAGTATCGCTCGCTGGCTCAGACGCTCAGGGGACTCGCGGCCTTGCGGGCCGACGCGCTGCTGCAGCTGGGGGTCATCGCGATCATCGCGATCCCTTCGGTGAGGGTCGCGTGGCTGCTCATCGCGATGGCCAGCAGGCGTGAACGCTTCTACGCCGCCGTCTGCGTGGCCGTGCTGGCCGTGCTGGTCTATGGGATTGTGGCGGGGTAGCGGCCCGGTGCGGGACTCGCGGCGGAAGAACCGCCCGCTTGCCGCTACGCGCGATATCGCCGCACGCAGACGGCATCGTTCTGGCCGCCGAAGCCGGCGGAGTTGTTGAGCGCGACCTCTACTCCGCCCTGGCCTGAAAGGTCGCGGGCGGCGTTGGGCACGTAGTCGAGGTCGCAGAGCGGATCGGCGTGCTTCAGATTGATCGTGGGTGGCACCTTGCCGGTTCGGATGGCCTGGACGCAGACGATCGTCCCCGCTGCGCCGGCGGCCTGGATGAGATGGCCCATCATGCTCTTGACGGAGGAGATGGCGATCTGGCGGGCACGCTCGCCGAAGACGGCCTTGACCGCCGCGGTCTCGAGCTTGTCGTTCTCCTGAGTTCCGGTGCCGTGGGCGCAGAGATACTGCACCGGCGCACGCCCGTCCGGGCCCGGCTCGGCGGGGTCGATGCCAGCCTGCCGCAGCGCCTGCCGGAAGGCGGCCTGAGCACCCCGGTGCTCAGGCGCGATGTCGGTGATGCGGAAGGCGTCGGCGGAAGAGCCAAAGCCCGCAATCTCCGCGAGCGGCGTTGCGCCGCGCGCGAGTGCGTGATCGAGCGACTCGAGCACGAGGATGCCGGCTCCTTCACCCATCACGAAGCCGTCGCGCGTCTGATCGAAGGGGCGCGAGGCACGCGTGGGATCGTCACGGCGGGTCGACATTGCGGTGAGACGGATGAAGCCCGTCATGCCCAGCGGGTGGATCATCGTGTGCGAGCCACCGGCCAGCATCGCGTCGGCATCGCCGCGCCGGATGATCTCGAAGGCCTCGCCGATGGCCTGCGTGCTCGCGGCGCACGCAGTCATGCAGTTGAAGGCAGGGCCGCGGCAACCGAAGGCGTGTGCGAGATGCGTGATCGTGATGTTGGGCTCTTGCTCGATCTCGCGCACCATCGACATGCGCTGCATCGCAGCCCTGGCCCAGGCGACATCGTCGATGCTGCGATTCTCGGGGCGGTAGCCCGCGAGGTTGCTGTCGAAGAAGTTGTCATTGTCGAGCGAGCCTTCGCCCGCGCCAACGTAGATGCCCATGCGCTCGCGGCGGAGCCCGCTGTGGCGAGCGAGCCCGGCCTGATCCCAGGCGCGCTTGGCCGCGGCGAGGGCAAACTGCGTCGAGCGACCCGCGCCGGCATGGGCGGCGGCGTCGGGAAGATACCGGCCAAGATCGAAGCCCTTGACCTCCGCCGCGAAGTTCGTCGCGAAAGTGCTCGCGTCGAATCGAGTCACGGGACCAACGCCGCTCTCACCGCCGAGCAGACGCGACCAGACCGCGTCCACATCGTCGCCCAGCGGCGTGACCCAGCCCATCCCAGTGATGACTACGCGAGGAGGCATGAGAGAGGAAGGCACCAGGGACTCGGCACTCGGCACTAGGAAAGAGAAGAAGAGTTCACCACGGAGGACACGGATGGGCTCGGAGGAAGGCAGTCGTGAGGGGGACTTGGGACTGGGGGAGGCGAAGGCGAGGGCATTCGGCACCCGGCGTTAGGCATTAGGAGATACACACGGAGTTCGAGGCGGCAGGCCTTCCACGAATGCCGAATGCCGGCTCATCTTCCTCTGTCTGGTGCCAAGTGCCGAGTCCCTGGTGCCTTCCTCACGCATTGTCATCAAAGTCATGCATGCTGCCGTCGCCGGAGCCGCCCTCTTCGTCCTCGAGGCCGATGCCGCGTTCGGCGCGGATCTTGTCGATGTTGACGACGCGAACGAGCCCGTCCTTCAGCCGGCGCTCAGCGAAGTTGATGATGAGGCCGAGTTCCAGGTTCGCGGCCTTGAGCTGGGCCCGCAGGCTCATGCGCTCGGGCGTGCCGACCGGGCCGGGCGTCGCCGAAACCTTCACCAGGAAGAGGTTCTCAACGAAGAGATCGCTGGCGATCTCGCCGACCTTCTTGTCCTTGTACATGACGGCGAAGTGGTGATCGACGTTGTACTTGACGCCAAGGGCGTCGAGCTCGCTGCACAGCGCACCGAAGTAGGCGCTGCGGTCGAAGCCAGGACCCAGCGTGCGGTGCACGTCGATCGAGGCGCCGATGACCTTGCGAGAGGCCTCGGTCGTGGTGGGATCCAGATCGGAGAGGGGGATGCCGCGGCGGTCGCCACCGCCGTGGCCGCCGTGGCCGCCATGTCCACCGTGCCCACCATGTCCACCGCGCCCGCCTCCGTAGCCACCACGACCGCCACCACCACCGCGCCCTCGGTCCTGCGAACCATCACGCGACTGGTCACGGCCATCACGGGGATACTCGTTGTTCATGATGAGACTCCTTGGGAATTGAAGCGGCAACCATCCTACCCCGACGACCCGTCACACGAGGCTCCGTCCGTCCGATTGAGGCCGCGACCACCGCGGCCCCCGCCCGTCATTCAGCCTGAGACTACCGACCATCTTTGGCACCCACCCCCGCAGTCGACCCATCGATTCTTCGCACAATCACGGCCGCGTTCTGTCCGCCGAGGCTGGAACTGCAGACCAGCACATGCCGGAGTGTGGCTGCTGCCGCATCCGACGTTCCCGTGAGCAGTCCAGCGGGCGCGCTCCCGAGATCAGGGCGCGCCGGCAGGGTCTGGGTTCGGAGCATCATCGCGGCCGCGGCAATCTGAACGCCCCCGTGCCCGGCCCAGCAGTCACCCAGCGCGGGCGTCAGCAGCACCAGCGGCAGCGACCCAAGCTTCTCTCCAAAGACCTCGCGCAGCGATGCTTCTTCGGGGCCATCGAGCGCGGGCACTCCCAGCCCCTGGGGCACGATCGCATCGACCCCATCCGGCCCGATCCCTGCGTCTGCCAAAGCTGCGCGGATGGCCAGTGCCAGACCGTCGTTGGCCTTGCCCGCATCGGCGCGGGGCTTGCCGGGGAGTGTCGGCGTTGACTGGGCCGCGCCGAATCCCACCACTTCCGCGTAGGCGGACGCGCCGCGGGCCTTCGCGCCGCCCAACTCTTCCAGGATGACGATGGCGCCGGCCTCACCCGGGACCGTGCCCGACGAGGATGGGTCGAAGGGCCGGGGACCCGCGCCGGGCACGCGCGTATCCGCGAGCCGACCCGCGAGCGTCTGGCGCAGCATACCCATCAAGTTGATCTTGCTCTCGGCCCCGCCGGAGAAGCAGAGGTCCGCGGCCCCGCGCTGGATCACACGCAGGCTCTCGCCCAGCGAGAGGAGCCCGCTGACCTCGCCGCAGGTGATGGTGTTCGATGGGCCTTCCGCGCCATGGATGATCGTGACGTGGCAGGCGAGCATGTTGGGCAGGTACTTGAGCATCCACAGGGGCTGAAGGTTGTTCATGCCCCCGCCGCCACCCTCGGCCGCGCCCCAGGCCTGCATGTCGAACCCATCGGGCGTGATGCGGCCGGGCACGGCAGCGCCGCCGGTGCGGGCCGTTGCGAGCGCCTGCGTGAGTTCGAGCGTTTCCGCCGCGATCAGGCCCGCGCCGATCTGGCAACCCAGGCGCGGCTGCGGATAGGTCGTTGCGAAGTCGGGCGCGTCGCTCTCGTTGTGCGAGCGCGTCGTGAGGCCCGCGTCGGCCACCGCGAGCCGAGCTGCGGCGACGGCGAGCTCGGTATCGCGCGCCATCACCTTCACGGCCTTGCGATATCCCTTCGGAACATGGTCCTTGGCCGAGAAGTCGCGGACCTCGGCACCGACGCCGCAGGGGAAGGCCTCGGGCGAAACGCGCGTGAGGGGAGCCACGCCGCTGCGACCCGCGAGCAGCCCATCCCACATGGCCGCGGCACCAAGGCCAAGCCCGGTGACCGCCCCAAGACCCGTGATGACAACACGCCGATCAGCCATTGTGGGTGAGTCTATGAGGGGGAGGGACTGGGGATGTGGGACTGAAGACTTGGGAGGGAAGAAAGCGAGGAGTCGGGAGTCCCATGACCACTCGAGCTCTGGCGAATGGTCGGGGGCTTGGTTCCGGTGCTCAGCACGGGGATCTTGCCCGACGGCAATGCCGGATATCTGCGGCATGGCTGGCCCGATGCATCAGACGCGCTCATGCACAGGCCGCTCGCCCGGTACGCCGTGAATTGCCCAAGGCACCACGCGGTATCGCGGGCGGTGCACATGGCTTCGAGGGCTGTGCTCACGCACCCCGTGCGATGAAGGACATCGGCCAGGAGGCCAGTATCACAGGGATGGCTCCATCTGCCCGCTTCACTTCGCCAACCGGGCCTTCAACAGCGCTCGCGTCTCTTCACTGCCGATTACCGAGGCTGACAGCTCCGCGGCCTTCCTTGCCATCGCGATGTCAGCCGAGCCGTCGATCTCGTTGAGGAGTTCCTTGGTCTTCTGGATCGCCAGCAACCCGCCGCCGGCGAGGCGTTCGGCGATCTTCGTCGTCTCCGCATCGAGCTCCGCGGCGGTGGGCACGAGGTGATCGATCAGCCCGATGTCGTAGGCCTGCTGGCCCGACATGATGCCGCCGGAGAGGAGCACGCGTCGCGCCTTGCCCGCGCCGATCTTGCGAACGACCCAGGGGCCGACGACGGCCGGGCAGACGCCCAGATCCACCTCGGGATAGCCGATCTTCGCGTCGGCGTGCGTGATGGCCATGTCGCAGACGGAAGTCATGCCCGCGCCGCCGCCGATCGCCGCGCCGTTGGCCTTGGCGAGCGTCACCATCGGGAGCATGCGGATCTTGATCATGAGCTCGCCGAGCCGGCGCAGGAGCATGCCCGGCGCGTGCGGATCGTCCATGATCGCCTTGAGATCAAGGCCGGCACAGAAGCCCTTCCCCTCGCCGGTCAGGATGAGAACTCTCGCGTCCTTGGCCGCGCGGCCCGCGAGGATCTCATCAAGGCACGACTCAAGGTCCTTGAGCAGCTCGAGCGAGAGGGCGTTGCGGGCCTCGGGCCGGCGGAGCGTGAGGGTCGCGATCTTGCCGGACACCTCAACAGTGGCGAGACGTGACGACGAGGGGGAGGATGTGGGGGTGGGGGTGGACATGCGGGGCTCCGTGAAGAAGACCCCACCAAGGTATCCACCGCCGGCCATGGCGTGTGCAGGCCCTCCCACGGGGCGGCTCGCGAATGGAGCCCGACGCCTGACGCGCTGGCAGGCGTCAGTCAGGCAGCAGGCCGGGCCGGGTCGGCGCCGGTCAGTCCATCATGATCCAGTCCGGATCGGTTGTCATGGCGAGGCTGCCGTACGCCGGCGTCAGCGTCTGAATCGCCTCGATGTACTGGGTCCAGTAGATGGTGAGCGTCAGGAGTGCGAGGAAGCAGATCCAGGCCGCAATCTCAGCCCGCCCCAGCCGACGGAAGTGGTACAGGATCCCAAGCCCGAAGAGCAGCGTTCCCATACGCCACAGGATCACCAGCGCGGGTGAGTCCTGGGCCATCACGGCCCGCGAGAAGGGATTGGCCTCGAGCATTCCGACGCTCGTCGCCAGAGTGAGCGTCATGTAGAGGTCGCCGATGCTCATGATGAGCGTGGCCGAGAGCAGCATCGCGACGCGGATGCAGCGGCTCTCCGGCGATGAGGCGTGACTGATGGGCCGAATGCGACCCAGCCCGGCACCGAGGCGAGCCAGATGACCGACGAACCCCTCCGATGGCATCTGCGTCGACGCGGCAGGCCGCGAGGGAACGCACTGGGCAACCGGGGAGTTGAGTGCCGCCACGATCAGGACGCATCGGCCTGCCAGCACCTTCACACAACCGTAACTCCAGGATTCACAATCCCCCGAGCCGGATCGGACCCTCCCGGACTGTCAAAGGCGCCCACATGAAGGATGCTCGGACGTGCCGGTGCCTCTCGGACCCACCACACGGAACTTCCTGTGGCGCCGTGCGTTGGACTCTGCTGGGGGGTTGGACATGACGCCGCTTCGGGCCGATACCTTGGCCGCGCACCCAAGTCCGTGCGTACAGATCTGTGCTGGCCAGGCACTCTGCCGCAGCCAGCACGGGCATCCCGACGCGGGGTGGTCGGTAGATGTGCATGATGTTCCGGTGAGACGTGCCCGGGGCGAGAGCTGCCCGCGAGATTCGGAGGCGAGCATGCGTCCGATAGTCTGGATCTGGATGCGGGCGGGGCTCGCGGCGGGGGCAGGTGTATTGCCCGCTCCGGGCCTGCTCGGGGCCGGCACGCTCGCGGCCATGATCGCTCCCGCCACTGCCTCGGCGCAGCAGGCCCGCGCAGTCTCCACGGATGAGTCCGTGAAGGCTCAGGACGCGCTCGTCCGTGTCCGCGAGCTGACGGCCGCGGGAAATCCGGCCGAGGCCATGCGAGTCCTTCAGTCGCTTCTCGACGACGAGGGCGACCGCCTCCTCCCCCACGCTGGCGACGACACACTCTTTGTTCCCGTGCGGCGCGTGGTCCATGAGATGCTGATGGCCGACGCCGCGGCGCTGGATCGGTACCGGCAGGAGCAGGAGCCCGCCGCGGCGGAGCTGCTGGCGGCGGGCCGTCTCGAGGAGGCCGAGCGCACCCGCCTCCTGACCCCGTCGGGCTTTGAGGCGGCACTCCGCCTCGCCCAGCTCGAGGCCGAGGCCGGACGCTTTGAGTCCGCGCGACTGATCGTCGACCAGCTCGAGTCCCACCCCGACCGCCGCACGCCGAACGGGCGGGCAGGCGGGGCAGCGATCGCTGCGCTGGTCGCCGCGTGCCTGCCCCGGCCTGACCTCATCGAGCGTGCTCGGCGCTGGGCCGTGGAGGCGGGCATCGAACCGGACACGCTGGCGCCGCTGGAGATCGGACCGGAGCTGGGCGCCGGCATCTCCCCCCTGCAGGGCCCTCACGCCGCACTCCCTCCCACGATCCCGCTGGATCGGCCTCTTCAGACCATCGCGCTGGACCCGTTCCGGCGCACCATCAACGACGACTCGGCCGATGTCGCCGTGGGGGTCTCGTGGGTGCTGCCGACGGTGCTGGGCGAGCGTGTCTTCATCAACGACGGGGTTGGCATCGCGGCCTTCGACGCCGCCACCCTCTCACCCGTGTGGACCGCCCGGCCCGACGACGTCGCGACGCGGCTGGGCGTCGACCGGCGCATGGTCCCATTCGCGATGGCGAACACCGGCATCCCCGACGATCCATCAACGGTCGCCGCGGGCTGGGGCGTGCTGGTCGCCGCCACGGGAATCCCCGACAACGGCAGTCGGCGGGGCGACACACGCGTGCACGCCGTCGAGGAGGCCACCGGACGCGTCCTCTGGTCCATCGACCCCAGCCGCCTTGATCCGCAGCTGGAGGGGGGCGTCGTCCGCGGCTCGATCCTGATCGACGGTGGCGTCGCTGTGATCCCGCTCCGCAAGCCCTCCGTCTCGCGTCGCGTCGCCGCGCTGTACCTTGCGGGCGTTGACCTTCGAAGCGGATCGCTCCGCTGGGTACGCATGGTCGGTTCCACGGGCACCAATCCCTGGGGCCGCTCGCAGGGACGCTCTGACAGCGGGCTCCTGCATGATGGCGTGGTCTACCGCGCCGACGACATGGGCGTGCTGGGTGCGTACGAGGCGGCCCGTGGCCGCCCGATCTGGGTGCGACTCTCCCCAAACTCGCGCTCGTTCGACTCGGCGCTCTACCGGATCCCCACCCCACCGCCGCCCTGGGAGTCGATGGTGCCGGTTGCGATGGGCCCTTGGCTTTTTTCGATCGAGCCCGGCAGCGGGCGCACGCTCCAGATCGACCGCGCGGGCGGCGCGATCCTGGCCCGGCGCTCACAGACCGAGCTTGGCGAACCACGCTACCTGCTCGGCGCGGGCGAACACCTGGTCGCGGTTGGTGAGTCACGCGTCGCCACACTTCGGGCCGCCGACTTTGGATCCGGCCAGATCGCTCTCTCTCGCAACTTCGGCGAGGGTGTTCCCAGCGGACGCGCCATCGTCGCCGGCGTGGCGGAGGAGGCCAGGGTCCTCTGGCCGATGGCCGAGGCACTGGCCGTCATCAATCCGGCGGAGCCCGGCGTCGAGACTCGCATGCAGATGTCCGCGGCCGGGAACATCATCATCGCGCCGGACACCGGCGCGAGCGAGCCGGTGGTGCTCTCCGCCGGGAGCGAGCGGCTGCAGACCATGCTCTCCTGGGAGGCCGCCGGGCGCCTCCTCGATGCCCGCATGGCCCGTCGCGCTGAAGATCCGGCGCCGCTCCTCACGGCCGTTGAGCTCTTCCACAAGGTGGGCCAGACCAGTCGAACGCCCGCCCTCGCCGACCGTCTTCTCGATCTCGCGTCCCGGCAGCCCGCCGCGGCCGCCGATATCCGCAGCCGCCTGCTCGAACGGCTTCTCGCCATCATCGCCGAGGCACAGCGCACCCCCGGCCCGGCCGAGAACGCTGCCGGCCAGACCGGTCCGTCGCTGGCCCTCCTGGACGAGATCCTCGAACGAGCCGCGCGAGCCGCCGACAGCGCGACCGATCAGGCCCGCGTTCTGCTCGACCGCGCGTGGCTGCGCGAGGCGCAGGCCCGTCCCGCCGAGGCCGTCGAAGCGCTCCAGGAGATCCTGGCCGATGCCGCCGCGCACACCACGCTTCTGGCGCTTGAAACCGGTGCCGAAGGACCGCGCACCGCATCCGCGGGCGACGAGGCCACCCGCCGCCTCTCCGACCTCCTCGCTCGCCTGGGGCCCGCTCCGTACGCACCCTTCGACGAGGAGGCCCGCGCTCAGTTTGGCGCACTGGCCGAGAACGAGAGCGCCGCAAACCTCGCGGCGCTGGCGCGCCGCTATCCGGTCGCGGCGGTCGCCGCCGACGCCTGGGGACGCGCCGGGCAGGCCTTCGATCGCGAGAACCGGCCCGACGAAGCACGACTGGCCTTCGGCCGCGGGCTCGCCGCCGCCGAGCTGGGAATGTCCATCGGCCGTACGGATCAGGCCGAAGCACTCGCGACGCTCGCGGCCAAGGTCATCTCGCGCTCGCGCGAGCGCGGCGAGCTCGAGCCGATCCACCGCCTGCTCCGGCGCCTTGCGGCCTCCGGAGGCGGACCCAGCATCCAGGTCGATGGATCGCCGCGAGACGCGGGCGAGCTTGCCGGGGAGATCGCCTCCACCCTTGCGGAACGCTCCTGGCTCCCGCGCATCGGGAGTGACCTCTCCGGCCGAACCCAGGTCATCGAGGGCTTCGAGCTGGTGGAGCCGGTCGACCGGACCTCGACCGGCCTCTCGCGCGACAGCGTCGCGATGATCAGCGAGACGCGCGGCGAGCTCTCCCTCTTCGCTGTCAGCGCCTACGACGACCGCCTCGCACCCCTCTGGTCGCGCCCCTTCCGCCACCGGCCCACCGTCGTCAGAATTGGACCCGAGGCCACGGTCATCTTCTGGCCGACCTCCGCCGGTGGGTGGCTCGAGGCCGTTTCGCCCGAGGGAGCGACCGTCTGGAAGACGGCCGAACTCTCCGAGATCCTCTCCGTCCCCACGAGCGCCCAGCCTGGCGTCGGTGTCAACACGCCCCTCGACGGTGCTACTGGCCTCGACGACGTCGTAATCACTGCCGACGCCCAGCGCGTCCTGATCGGCCGGCGCACGGGCGGCGTGGTCTGCATCGATGTCGCCACCGGGGCTACGAAGTTCTCGGTTGCAAGGGCGCTCGCGCGCGTCTACGACGTCGCACTTTCGCACGATGGGCGCGCGATCGTCTCGGGCGCTGCGCTGGCCCGGGACGAGGGACAGGAGCGACTGATCGCGGCGCTGCTCTGCCTCGCGCCAGACGGCTCACCCAGCGCGCGACTGGGACCCGAGGCTCTGGGCGACCACGCCCGCTGGGTCGTGCCGGTCCCGGGCGAGCCGGACGTGCTCGTCGGCACCGCGTCGGGCCTGCTGCGCCTCGACCCGGCTACCGGCGCGATGCGCTGGCGCACCGACGGCGTCAACGTTCAGGGAAGCATCGGCGCCAGCATCATCGCGGGGCGCCGTCCGGGCGGAGACGCAGCCGAAGACGTCGCGGAAGTGGTCGAGGCCGGTGGCGCGGCGTTCGTCCTCGAGTCCTCGAGCATGAACCTCTGGCGCGTCGACCTCAGGACCGGCGATGTCGATGATCAGCCCACGGACACGCGCCAACGCCTCACGCTTCCCGTGAGCCTGCTGCCCGCGGGCGATGCGCTCACCGTCTCGACCTCGCTGGGCCTTGTGGTGCTGGATGAAGAAGGCCGCACCATCGGCGCCGACGGCATCGATGCCGGCGGACGCATCGAGCCGCCAGTGCTGGCCGAGGGGCTTGCCATCGCCGTTGAGGCCAGCGGACGCGAGACCCAGCCCGGCGAATCGACCTCCAAGATCTACTTCATCGAGCTCCCTGGCGGCCGACTCCAGAACATCGCCAACGTCGTGCTGATGGACGCGCCGCGCCTTCCGATGGTGATCGAAGGAAAGATCCTGATCTCGCAGGGACCGGTGACGCTGGTGTTCGATGCGCCAGCGAAGTAGCGAAGGGGAAGGGATTGGGGACTAGGGACTGGGCACTGGGGAAGAAGGATGCAGCCCCAGCGGGTGCCGCGGATATGCAGCCCGACCGTCAGGGAGGGCCCCTCGCGCGCAGAATGCAGAACGCGGAGGCGCGGAGAAGAGCGGAGGTCGCGGAGGGGTGCGCGGTGTGCCGCGGCTTGATGCGGGGGGGTTGAGCTATTTGGGGGCGGTCGCGTTGGGGGCGGCGGGGGCGTTGACTTGATCGGTGGCTGCTGGGGGCGCTTCGGTTGATACGGGTGGGGTGTCATAGATGCGTCGTCCATCTGGACGCACGTGGATGAGGTTGGCTCCGTGGGCTCGGAGCAGGGCCGGGATCGGTCCATGCTCGTCGTCTCGCAGTGCATTCCAAAGCACCGAGTCTCCGTCCTCATCTGTAGCATTCACATCTGCGCCAGCTTCAATGAGCAAGACAATGCTGGCGAGGTGACGTCGACTGCGAACCGACGAGAGGAGCGGAGTATCGCCCCAGCTTGTCGCGATGTTCGGATCCGCGCCACCAGCGAGCAGGACTTGAATAGTGGTCTCGGGCGCGGGGTCGTTGGTGCGGAAGACCAGGTGCAAGGCAGTGCGGCCGCCCTCGGACTGCGCATTCACGTCTGCGCCCGCATCGGCCAGCAGCCGAACGACTTCGTCGTTCCGCCTGTACGCGGCCCACATCAACGCGGTCCAGTCGTTGAACTCACCGGTGCCGAAGACGCTCGTTCTCCGGTTCAAATCTGCCCCGCGGGCGATCGCTCTGGCGACTGCCTCTGCGTCGCCGCGTTGTGCGGCACGGACGAGGGCCGGGTGGTAGAAGGGACTCGACATGAACGCGATCACGACGAGCGCCAGCAGCCCGAGCGGCACGAACACTCGCTTGACCAATCGCCTGCTTGGTCGGTGGAGCTTGGGCGGCGTGATCACAGCGGTCACTCCCTCGTGCGCGATGAAGCGCGGCCACGGTCAGACCACGCGTTCTCGGGACGCGGCACAATGACTTGTACTGCGCCGCACGGGCCAGGTTTCACTGGCCTTGGGGTGGCGTGGCCGCCGAGGCGTTGGCTTCGGCGACTGCGTCGCCTCCGACGGGCGATGAGGGTGAGGGCCAGCCGAGGTCGCTCATCGTGTCGCGGATCACGCTGTTAGGGACGTAGACCATGCGCCCCTGGACGACCACCGTGTATGGACCATCGCCGAGGTCGCGCGGGATCGCGACGGGCAGCACGACGCGGCGCGTCGAGAAGGGGGGGATCACCGCCTGTGCCGAGCGTGTCGCCGTGAAGACCTCGTCCGAGGTGCGGGCCTCGTACGCGATGTCCTTCATTCGCAGCGGTTCGTCGCCCGCGTTCGATGCGTCCAGATCAAGCTCCAGCAGCGTCGCGTCGCTCGTGCGTTCAACCAGACGCGCACCCGCGAGCGAGACCTCGGGGCTGTAGGGGCTCGAGCATGAGGCCAGCAGCGCAAGCGGGATGAGGCCCAGCACCGCGAGTGCCGACCGCGCCGCCTTACCGGCGTTGAGTTGCTGAACGAAGTGGCCGGTCTGGCGGCAGTGAGGCTTCATGAGGTCAGTGTATCGGAGCCGGTCGCTCACGCGCCGGGCCCGCCCGAGGGGCCACCGCCGCCCCCGCGCCGGCGACGACGACGCTTGCGATCACCCGAAGGCCCCGGCCGCGCGGATGGACCCGAGCCACCGCTGCCAAGGTCTGTCTCCATGTCGCCGAGCAGATCATCGATCTCGTCATCAGCACTGCGTGAACCGCCGGGAGCGGGTGGCTTCGTGGGCTGCGGCGGCCTCGCCTGACCTTGAGGCCCCGCTGGTGGCACCGGTCCACGCTGAGGCGGCCTCGCCGGACGATTGTCCACCGGACCGCTCATCTCACGATCAGGGCGCGCCTCGGGGCGTGCGTCAGGCCGCGCCTCTGGCCGCATCTCCACTCGTGCTTCCGGACGCCCATCCGGACGCGGGCCCTTCGGACCCGGCCCCGGACCGTCACGGGCTGGCTGGGGTGGGCGCTCGCCCCGCGACGCCGGCGCTGCTGGCCCGCCCCGCTGCGGCGGTCGCGCGTCGCGCCGATCACCAGCGCGGTCCTCGGGCATCGGCCGCGCTGGAGCGCTGGCTTTGCCCGGCGGCGTGAGGTTCTCGACCGGCACCGCGATCTGCCGGATCTTGCCGTCGGTACCGACCTCATCGAGCTCGACCAGCACGAGCTGCGTCAGGATCTGACCGTCGAGCACGATGCCGTCGCCCTCTGGAGTTCCGACGCGGCTCTTGCGACGCGGGAGGCGCTTGCGCAGGTCCTCGTACGTCTGGTCCTCATAGCGCAGGCAGCACATAAGCCGGCCGCAGCGACCGGAGATCTTGAGCGGATCCAGCGTGGCCTTCTGCACCTTGGCGGACTTCATCGAGACCGGCGAGAGGACCTTCAGGAAGTTCTTGCAGCAGCAGTACTGGCCGCACTTCTCGTAGTCGGCGGTGAGGCGCGCTTCGTCGCGGGCGCCGACATGGTGGAGATCGACGCGGCCCTTGAGCATGTGCGTCAGCTCGCGCGAGAGGTCGCGCAGCTCGACGCGTTCCTCCGCGGCGTAGTGGACCGTGATCGACTCGCCCCCCAGAATGGGCTCGACCTCGACGATCTTGGCCGCCAGGCGCAGTCGCTCGACGATCTCGCGGGCCCGCAGGCGCAGGCCATGCTTGGACTGCTCGATGGAGTCCTGCTTGTCGAGATCTTCCTTGGTGGCGATGCGGAGCACCCGGCCTTCGGTAAAGAAGGGGTAGTCGCGCCCGCCGGAGTTCTCGATGTAGCGGAGCATGTCCTGGCGCGAGACGCTCTTGCTGCAGCCGGAGTTGGGGCAGGTGCTGGTGAGCATCTCGCCCAGTTCGGTGCCGCGCCAGGCACGGACGACGACCTTGGAGCCGCAGCCGGGCTTGGCGGTGCCGACGTACGGAAACTCGCCGACGAGCTTCATGGAGCCGAAGCGCACGACCATCGACGTGGGGACCTTGAGGGCCTCGTAGGCCTTGCGGTCCTCCTCGGCGAGATGAGCCTTGAGGTCTTCCTCGAACTGTGGGAGCGGGATGATCGGCATGGTGTTGTGAGGCTATCTGCCCAGGTTCTTGGCGCGGGCCTCGGCAAAGAGCTGCGGCACCGCCAGCTTCTGGAAGAGCTGCATGCCGTTGCGGGCGTCGGTGCGGTAGACGTAGAGGTCCTCGCCGCGCCCGTCGAGGACGACGAGGAGATCCTCGTTCGACGCCTCGGCGGTGAGAACGGTGAGCTGGCCGCTGGAGGAGACCATGCCGGCCTGAGCCTCGCGCTGGAGGAGCGTGGAGATGGCGGGCACGATCTGAAGCAGGCACAGGAGGCCCAGCACCGCCGCGGCGAGCGCGAGGGTGCGCTGCGGCGTGGACCAGGGCGCGGTCTGTGTCGCGCTTGGTGCGGCGGGCGGAGTTGCGGAGGAAGCGTCGTTCATGGCTGGTGTACGCAATGGTCCTTAGCGGCCCGGCTTGGCGGCCGCGTCGGTGGCGATGCTTCGATATCCGATCGTGTCGAGCGACTGACGCCCCTGGTTCCAGCGGAGAGCGAGCACTTCCTGATTGGCCGAGTCAATGACGAAGATGGCCTGAGGGCCCCCTGCGCTGGTGGCACCGGAGACCATCGTGTACTCGCCACGGGCACGGGCGGCACCGGCCTGGGCCCCAGCCAACGCCGAAACGAGCGCAAGCCCCGCAAGGCCGGCGTTGATGCCGATCAGAAGTCGCGTGCGTCGAACGGATGACGTGGGCATTTGGTACGTTCCGAGGGAATGTCCAGGCGTGTCAGGACGTGTCGAGACGTGTCAGGACCTACTGGAGCAGGGGAATCCGGACTCTGGCCGCGGGCCGCGATCAGTCCTGGTGGCCGCGCTTGCTGGGCATCACATTGACGGCGAAGATCGCGCCCAGAATCACAACCCCGAAGAGGATCATCATGAGCGTCGGGGGGTTGTCTGGCTTCTGTGGCGTCGGCGGAGTGGGCACCACCGGAGCGTCGCCGGTCTGGGCCATCGCCGGAGCGACGATCGAAACTCCGCCGAGCACAATCATGGCTGACGTCAGTGCCCCGCGGAAGGCCTTGGAAGCCGTGAGTTTGGAGAAGATGGACATAAGGGGATGGTAGCAGAAGCCGCCCCCGGCGTCCTCCCGCGCACCGGTCCGCCCGACCCTTTCACTGCACCCCTCGCTGGCCACCATCAGGACCCGCTCGCCACCCAAACAATGCGCGGCCCGATACCGTCACTTCCAGCCCCATCAGGCCAGCAGCGCCATGGCCGGAACCGGCGGCACACTCAAGCCCGAGCCCTCCCACGACGAGTGGGCTCGACCCGCCAGCGGCATGCAGATCTGGTCAAAGGTGCGGGGAGCGACGTCCACCGTGCCCCACTTGGGCGATCGCGTCCGCATCGCGCGCGCGTACGGGCCCACCAGCACCGTCCTGATGGCGTACCAGCGATCCCGATGCTCGAAGACCTCCTCAAAGAGCGCATCGGGCGGCATCTCGTCGCACCAGTAGACGAAGACCAGCGCGCCCTCAAAGCCCGATCCAAAGAGCCGCTCCCAACGCTGCAAGCTCTGGACATCGTCGCGGGTGCACCAGCACTCGAGCCTGCAGGAGCCGAGAGGTGTCTGGGAATTCCCTGCCCTCGCATCTCTCGCTGCTCGCCCAGCCACCGAAGCTGCCCGTCTGCCAACGCGCCGCCCCTTGACCTCGGCGAGCAGGTTCGTTCCCTCGCCGTAGAGCACAAAGTCGAAACTCTTGAGCGAGCCGCGCTTCCCCCGGGCGGGCCCCTCTCGCGCTGCGGCCGCGGACCGGCTCGCCCACGCGCCCTCCGGTGCGTCCGCGGTGGGGGGAGCAGAGCTCACGTCGCAGCCGCCGGTACCGCCGCACTCTCCAAAGCGAGCATCAAGGCACGCGGCAGACTGGAGGGGAAGGAGCGCCTTCTTCGCCTCGTCGACCGCCACGTACGGAATCCGGCGCGATCGCAGGTACACCTCAAACGCCTGCTCGTAGTGATGGCGACGCTGGGCCATGCGGTGAGGATAGCGGGAGAGGCGGAACAAGGCAGCTAGGGATGCCGGCACGCGGGCGGGCATGCGGAAGTCGGATGCTGTGGTGGCGGCGGGAATTGGTGTCGCTCTCCCTTTCTTCCCGCTGCCTGGCCGCCTGCCTGCATCCCTGCATCCCTAACCTTGCCTCGGTGGGATGGCTGAGCGGTTGAAAGCACCAGACTTGAAATCTGGCACAGGGCTTGTCCTTGTCAGGGGTTCGAATCCCCTTCCCACCGTTGATCTGGGCGTGCCGCCGGGCCGGGAATCCGGCATGGTGATCGGGGCGAAGAGGTGAGGTCCGGGACCATGGGGCTCCCGGATCGGAGCCCCGCATGCAACACGACTCACTGCCCTCGTCCTCGTCTGGCGGCGTCTACCTCATCCTCGGAGCCACGGGCGGAATCGGTTCCGAGCTCTGCCACGTGCTCGCCCGTTCCGGCGCGAAGCTGGCAATCGGCGGCCGCGACGGTGCGCGGCTTCGTGCTCTGGCGGACTCACTCGCATCGGCCAACGCGGCGTGCGAGACCGAGTGCATCGAGCTCGACGCGACCAAGACCGGCGATGTGGAGCGAGCCTTCGCCCAAGCTGCCGCCCGCTTTGGTCCGCCCGATGGCGTGGCCAACTGTGTTGGCTCGATCATCCTCAAGCCCGCCCACCTCACCACAGACTCGGACTTTGAGGCAACGCTCCGCCTGAACCTCTGGTCGAGCTTCGGCGTCGTGAAGGCCGCGGGCCAGACGATGCGCGAGAAGGGCGGGAGCGTGCTCCTCTTCTCCACCGCCGCGGCCCGCACGGGGCTTGCGAATCACGAGGCCGTCGCCGCCGCGAAGGCGGGCGTCATCGGGCTCGCACAGTCCGCCGCGGCGACCTATGCGGCTCAGCAGATCCGCTTCAACGTCGTCGCGCCGGGCCTGGTCCGCACGCCGCTTGCGAAGGGCATCACCGGTAACGAGGTGGCCCTCAAGGCCAGCGAATCGATGCACGCCTTGGGCCGCATCGGCGAGCCCAGCGACATCGCGCCGCTCGCGGCTTGGCTGCTCAGTCGCGCGAGCGCCTGGACCACGGGCCAGGTCTTCGGCGTGGATGGCGGCCTCTCGACGGTGAGGCCCCGGCCACGAGGGTGAGGATCATCAACGGTTAGGCCCTGGTTCGTGTTCTGCGTCGATGTCGAACCTGATCGTTCGCTCCGACGGAGCCTGCTAGCCTCTCCAGCTCATGGCGACCTTGAACACCCAGCCGCACCAGGCCTCCGCCCCGCCCCGCAGCGCTCTGTCTGACGCGCTCCTCACGCCGGTGGCCCTCATCGCTGCGCTTGGTCATGACCTCCTCAAGCGCACGGTCGCCTTTGGCCGCTTCATGCAGTTCTGCTGGCAGGTGATCCTCGGCATCCCGCACGTGCGCACCTGGACGCGCGGCGACCGGCTTGTCCGCCAGCTCTACTTTGTCGGAACCACCTCGATCCCGGTCCTGGGCATCACCGGCGCGTTCATCGGGATGATTCTTGCCTTCGAGGGATACCGCCAGTTCGAGAGCATCGGTCAGGAGGGCCGCCTCGGCGGCATCATCAACCTCTCGCTCATCAAGCAGCTCGGCCCCGTCCTGGCGGCCGTCATGCTCGCGGGACGCGTGGGCTGCGCCCTCACCGCCGAGCTCGGGACCATGCGTGTCACCGAGCAGCTCGACGCGATGCGTGCGATGGGGTCAGATCCGGTGCGTGTCCTGGTCGTGCCGCGCCTGCTCGCGTGCGTGCTCATGATCCCGATCCTCACCATCGTCTCGAACCTCTGCGGGATGGTCGGCGGATTCCTCATCACCACGCGCTTCTACGACGCAGATCCGATCGCGTACTGGCGCTTCACCGACCAGTTCATCGACTGGTTCAGCGTCTGCATCGGCCTCATCAAGGCCGTCTGCTACGGCATCGCCATCGGGCTCATTTCGTGCTGGAAGGGCTTCACCTGCAAGCCCGGCGCCGAGGGTGTGGGCGAGGCCACCACCGACTCGTTCGTCACCGCCTTCATCGCGATCATCCTGATCAGCCTCGTGCTGGTGAAGCTGCTCAACGACATCCAGCTCTGGATCCACGGCGGCGTGTATTCAGTGTTTGGATGAGTGCAGAAGGCACTGCGGACTAGGCGCTGGGCACGAGGGGGCGGAGAAGAAGTGGCGAGGTGGTCAAGTGTTGAAGTGAATGACGAAGACCGAAGGCACTCCGCCACTTTGCCACTTCTTCTTCAGGCCGCCGCGCGGTTCAGCTTGCTGCGCAGGCCGAGGTGGTACATCCCATCGTCGCCCTCCTCGCAGCGCACCACGATGCCCGTCTGGCGAGGCCACATCGAGTCCTCGGGCACCAGCGAGACGCCCGCGCCCAGCTCGACTGGCACCGGGCTCTTGACCCCGATTCCAAGCCACGACGCGTCGACCAGTTCCACGCGCGTCAGCGTTCCAACCGTCGGTCCACCCGAGAAGACCGCCATCGCGTGACCCTTGATCGGGCGGCGAGGGATCTTCCGACGCTCCGACTGAACGGTGATCTCGCCAACGGCAGCCACTGGTTCCAGCATCGCGCTCGTGCGTCCCATGGTCAGATCTCCGAGTCGTCGGTCGTCCGAGACTTCCCCGGAATAGGGGGGAGTCTGGAAGGGTTACACCGGGAGCATCGGACGGAGGGGACCGCAACTTGAGCCAACGCAAGTGAAGCCATCGTGAAGGGGGCGTAAAAAGAAGTGGCGAAGTGGCGGAGTGACGGAGTGGCAAAGTGAAAAGACGGAGACCGAAGGCACTTTGCCGCTTCGTCACTCCGC
>CAZBXF010000001.1:0-38540 GCA_964495635.1 uncultured Phycisphaeraceae bacterium | reverse complement strand
CACCCGTTCGTCTTTGGGCCTTTTCGCCCCCCCCCCACTTCTCCTCCGCCCCTAGTGCCCGGTGCCTTCCCCCGCCATCCTCTTCGCCAGCAGGAACGCCATTTCCAGTGACTGCTGGTAGTTCAGCCTTGGGTCGCAGGCGCTGGCGTAGTTGGTTGAGAGGTCGTGCTCGGAAAGGCCTGAAGCGCCGCCGATGCACTCGGTCACGTCCTCGCCGGTCAATTCAAAGTGGACGCCGGCCATCGGGATTCCCTCGCGCTGGTGGATCGCGAAGGCCTGCTCGAGCTCGCTCAGGATCGCATCGAAGGAGCGGGTCTTGATGCCGCCGGCTGTGGTGGTGCCGTTGCCGTGCATCGGATCGCTGATCCACGCGGCCTTGATCCCGGCCTTCGAGATCGCGTGCAGCAGCGGCGGCAGCGCCCGCGCCACCTCACTCGCGCCCAGGCGCGAGATCAGCACGAGCTTGCCCGGCTCATCCGCGGGATTCAGCAGCCGCGCGAGCGTCACGACATCGTCGGGCGAGGCCTTGGGCCCGACCTTGACGCCCACGGGGTTGTTGATGCCGCGGAAGAACTCAACGTGCGCACCATCCAGCTGGCGCGTGCGCTCGCCGATCCAGGGCAGGTGCGTCGTGAGGTCGTACCAGCCGCTCCGGCGCGGCACCGGTCGCGTCTGCGCCGCCTCGTAGTGCAGGTTCAGCCCTTCGTGGCTCGTGTAGAACTCCGCGCGGGCGAGGTCTTCGACGGTGCGCTCTCCGAGCGCTTCCATGAATCGCAGGCCATCGGCGAGGTTGCGCGTCATGCGCTCGTACTCGCCGCGAACCTCGGGGCTGAGGCGCGCGTGACGCATGAACGAGAGATCCCAGTACTCGGGATGGTGAAGGTCTGCGAAGCCGCCGTCGACGAGCGAACGGATGAAGTTGAGCGTCAGCGCCGAGTGCTGGTACGCCTCGAGAAGCAGCCCGGGATCCGGGCGACGCGAGGCCTCATCGAAGTCGGGCCGATTGACGAGATCACCGAAGTAGCTCGGGAGTGTGGTTGAGACGCCCCCAACCACGCGTGTCTCCGTCGCGCTCGTGCGGGGCTTGGCGTACTGCCCGGCGAAGCGGCCGATGCGCACCACCGGCTTCTTCGAGCCGTGGATCAGCACCAATGACATCTGGAGGAGAATCTTGAGCTTGCTCGCGAGCGGCTCCGGGCGGCAGTCAGACAGAGCTTCCGCGCAGTCGCCCCCCTGCAGCACGAAACGCTCGCCGCGCGCGGCCTGCGCGAGTTCTTCCTTGAGCGACTCGATCTCCCAGCTTGTAACCAGCGGCGGCAGACTCGCCAGCCGCTTCTCCACGGCCTCGAGGCGCGCACGGTCGGCATAGGTCGGCGCCTGCGCCTGCGGATAGCGCTCCCAGGAGCGCGGACTCCAGGGGGCTCTCTGCGGCGATTGTGATGCTGCGGATGCCGGGTCGGTCATGGTCCTGCCGTTCTCAATCCCTGAGCGCCAGCGCGATCGTGGTGTCCCGTTCCATCGGCGTCCAACCCATCGCGCACCACTCATTCGTACGCCGCTCGCGCCGCTCCGGACGCGGGAAGAGAAGATCGCCACGACGAGGGGGCGTGCCGAGGTCCCCACGCCCCCTTTCCCCGAAATCTCACGCCCCGGGCTGAATTGACCGGCAAGAGCGTCCGATCACCAGACCGGTGCGGGACAACCCCGGCATGGACGCCGGGATGTGTTGGACTCTTGCCTCGCACGAATCTCACCCGTGGCCAGAGTGGCCCGACTTCCGGAGCAGCACATGCGCACCCGCACGACCCGCACCCGCACCAGCCGAACCACCACCACCCGCAACACCAAGAACTTCAAGGGCCGTGTTGTTCGCCCCGCCTTCGGCACCTTCGCTTGGGCCGCGACAACCAACGCGAAGGCCACCGCGCGCAAGGCCCGGGCCACGAAAACCGGCACGAAGCGCACCAGCAAGCGCACCACCAAGGCCGCGGCCAAGGGCACCAGCAAGACCAACGCCCGCAAGACCACCAAGACCCTGACCAAGCGCACCACGAAGCAGTCCAGCAAGACGACCGCCAAGACCTTCACCAAGACGGCCCGCAAGACCACGCGCAAGTTCTCCCGCAAGACGGGCACCGGCTTCGCCACCACGTTCGGCGGCAACTACGCCTCCACCTTCACCACTGCTTCCTTCACCCAGCCCAAGAGCCATCGCGGCAACTGGGCCAAGAAGGTTGCATGGGCCTTCAAGAACTCCCCCAACACTTCCGCCCGCAGCGCCAAGAACTTCAAGGGCGCCCGCAAGGCCGCCTGACCGCACACGGGGTCCAGAGCCCAGCAGGGGATTTGATCGAAGGCAGGGGAAAAGACACGCCCAATCGTGCCCACGGACGGGACCACACGAAACGGCGACAAGCAAAGGGGCCCGCCATGGTCGGCGGGCCTTCTTCATTCCAGACTGCAGCAGCTTCTTCGGTAGCACCGCCCTCAAGGGCGGTCACTGGTCCCGGCAACGACGCAGGGTTAACGCCCGCGGACCTTTAGTTGCCGCCGACGATGATGTCGTCGAACTCGTTCGCCAGGTCGATCGAGATGCGCTTGCCGCTCCCGTCGGTGTGCGGCGTGTTGTCCGCAGCGCGGAAATTGAGCCCATAGTGCAGAGGCCCGCCTGCCGCGAGTGCCCCGCCCCGCTCCGACCGGCCCGTGTAGATCCCATCAAGACCGGCCGAGTGGATCACGAAGCTCCCACGTGCCCCCGTTGGCAGGATCGCATCGACCTCAGTCGCGGCGGTGTACGGCCCGGGGGAGCCGGGGCTGCCCAGGATGCCCGCCAGTGAGATCGATCGGTCGGTCCCAGCGCCCTCGCCAAGCAGGCTCTGGGCCGCCTGATCAAGCCGCCTGAAGCCGACGGCGTTGTTCCCGAGGAACGCGCGGTTGCTGTTCCAGTAGAAGCGAGAGACGGTCGGAGCGTTTGCTGCGCCGCTGTCGAGGCGGGCGAAGTCGTTGGGCCCGGCAATGGTGCCAAGCGCGGCCGTGTCGAGCTGCCAGTACATGATCGGCATACCCCACGAGTCAACGAGCTCGGGGATCTCGGTGTGACCGGCGACCGACGAAGTACGGCTGCCGCCCTCGCTGCCATCCTGCTTCTTGAAGAACTTGGCGGTGGGGACGAAGTAGTTCTTGTTTCGCCCGACCTTGGCACCAATCAGTGTCGGATCAACCCGAACCTGCCGCGCGCTCTGTGGACCGACGTCCAAGCTGCCAGCGGGCGTGCCGGTGACGACGCCGCCAGCAAGGTCCAGCATCGCGTTCTGCATGCCGGAGAATCCGCGGTTGCCATTCTCCTGACTCCCCATCTCCGCCGCCGTGAAGTACCCCGGCGCGCGACGGTTGTCGAGCTGGAACTGCACACTCGCCTGCTGCAGCGTCGTGATGAGGTTGCTGGTCTCCTGTTTGCGCGCGATGTTGCGCGCACCGCCCAGCGCCGGCACCACGATCGCGATCACCACCGCGATGATCAGGATCACCACGAGGAGCTCAACAAGGCTGAAGCCACCACGGGCAGCGCAGCTGCGGTTCGAGCGTTCAAGCGACGATGGTGCAGACTTGGCCATGAGCGCGGACCTCCACTCGCCAGCAGACAACCCGGTTCGGCGTGGAAGCCGACAACGCCCCCATCCCCCGTCCAGCTTTCCCCAGGAGGCCGCCACGTTCACCGGTCTATTCGCTCGCCCCGCGAGACGGTTCGAGTGACTTTGAGGGTATCGGCCGTCGAACTCGGTCGACCCTCGAAAGCGTAGGCCGATTCCGGCTCCGCCAGACCCCCCAACAGGTACCCGACCTGTCGTGCCCTGGGCCTTGTCCGGCTCTTTTGGGCTTTTCACCACCCCGCCCCCTCGACCGCCCGCGACCCGACCCAACTCACCTCGCCCCAGTTGCCCGGCGCTTGCAAGATCCTCATACTCACCCGACCAGTGTCAAGCACCACTCCACTTCCGTCCCAGGGCCAGTCCGACCAGCGTCTGGAGTCGCTCTCGCGCCACCTGATCTCCGGTGGCCTCGCGATCCTCCCAACGGAAACCGTGTACGGAATCGCTTGCTCGGCGGGATCCGAGGCTGGCCTTGCACGACTCCGCGGACTCCTGGGTGGCACCGGCCCCGTGCCGCACACCTGGCACGCCTCGAGTGCCGCGCCCGCCCTCGCGGCCCTCGACATCCGCAGCCCGCTGCAGCGCCGGCTCTTCGCCGTGCTCACGCCCGGTCCGATCCGGCTGATCGCGATGCGACCCAACGCCGCCGCCATCGCCCGCGACCTTGGTTGTGTGCCCGGCGCCATCGACGGGCCCTCCGGCGAGATCAGCGTCAGGGTGCCCGACGCCCCGCAGACACGGGATGTCATCGCCGGCGTCGGCGTCCCGGTCGTCATGGAGCGCGTGAACGCAGCACTCCTCGACGGTCAGCCGCTGGCCGATGCGCGTCACCCAACCCCCGGCGACATTGCTCGGGCGCAGGCCATGGGCATCCCGGTGCTCGACACTGGTCCCGCTCGCCTTGGGGTCCCTTCCACCGCCATCAAGCTCCTCGACAGCGGCGGCTACTCCGTCATGAGCGAGGGCGCGCTCGATGAGAAGACCATCCGCAGGAAGATCGAGCGCGTCATCCTGATGGTCTGCACCGGCAACACCTGCCGCAGCCCGATGGCGCGGGCCATTGCCGAGCACGCGCTCACCACGCTGAGCGCTCAGGCCCAGGAGGCAGGCATGGTGCCCGTTCCGACGCGCGTGATCTCCGCAGGGGTGGCCGCCAGCGACGGCTCACCCATGACGCCCGAGGCCCGTGAGGCGCTGCTGGAGATGGGCATCGACGCCGGACCCCATCGCTCACGGGCCCTGACGCGCGACATGCTCCGCGGCGCCGACGTGGTCTTCGCGATGACGAGCCAGCATCTGACCGCGCTGCGCTCGGGCGACCCCGCCGGCGCAAGGCACGCAACCCTCCTCGACCCGGCCGGAAAGGACGTCGAGGATCCCATCGGCGGCCCACTCGAGGACTATCGTGTGGTCGCCAGGATGCTGCGGGGGATGATCGAACGACGCCTGACCGAGATCCTGACCAGCGACAGGAGCACGCCATGAAGATCGCACTCGCCGCAGATCACCGCGGTACCTCGACCATCAAGGCCCTCAACGAGAAACTCCGTCGCGAGGGGCACGACACCGTCATGCTCGAAGAGTGCGTCGGGGCCGCGTGCGACTACCCCGAGCGTGCCTACAGCGTCGGGCGCTCCGTCGCGGAGGGCAAGGCCGACGTGGGCGTGCTCATCTGCGGAACCGGCATCGGGATGTCAATCGCCGCCAACAAGATCAAGGGTGTGCGGGCTGCGGTCGCCCACGACGAGCTCACAGCCCAGCTCTCGCGCTCGCACAACAACGCCAACATCCTCTGCCTCTCCGCCGACCTGCTCGGCCAGCGCCTGATCGAGAAGATCACGGACGTCTTCATCGCCACCAAGTTTGAGGGTGGCCGCCACGAGCGCCGAATCCGCAAGATTACCGCGATCGAGCAGGGCAAGGACCCCGCAACCGTCGCCGAGTGAGGCGGGGGCTGGGATCTGGGCACCGGGCCAGAAGAAGATGGCGTCCGGTCCTGGCGCAGAGTCCGTGGACGGTCATGCGGCGTCGGTTGCCGCGAACTGGTGCCTGGCGAGCTGCTGATAGGTCGTGCACGTCGCGTTCAGTTCCGCGTGCGTTCCGACACCGACGATGCGACCCTGGTCCATCACGACGATCTGATCGCACGAGACCACGGTCGAGAGACGGTGGGCGACGATCAGGCATGTGCGGCCGCGTGAGAACTCTGCGAGCGCTGCGCTGATCTGAGCCTCCGAGTCAGCGTCGATCATGCTCGTGGCCTCGTCGAGGATCAGGATTGCCGGGTCACGGAGAATGGCGCGGGCGATCGCAAGCCGCTGGCGCTGGCCGCCCGAGAGCCCCACGCCCCCCTCCGCCAGGATCGTGCCATACCCCTGCGGCAGCGCCATGATGAAGTCGTGCGCACGTGCCTTGCGCGCCGCGCTCTCGACGGACTCGCGCGTCGCAGGAGTCCCATAGGCGATGTTGTCCCCGATCGATCCCGCGAACAGGATCGCGTCCTGTGTCACCACGCCGATCTGCCGGCGCAGCGATCGCACCCCAACCGTCTCCACCGGCACGCCGTCGACCAGCACCTGCCCGGGGCCGGCCTCCAGCAGACGCGGCAGCAGCGACAGCAGCGTCGTCTTGCCGCAGCCGTTGGGACCTACGAATGCCACGCGCGAGCCGTGCGCCACGACCAGCGAGACCGAGTCCACGGCTGGCCGAGGTGCCCCGGCGTACGTGTAGCTGGCCCCCCGGAACTCGATGCTGTGCGCATGGCGGGGAAGTCGCCTCAGCCCACGCTCGTGCCCGGACTCCGGCGCCGCCCGCAGAAGCTCCATGAGGCGCGTCGCCGCCGGGGCCGACGTCTGGATGTCGTTGATGATGCCCGTCAGCGGCTTGAGGGACGCGCCTGCCACGGCGAGCGCGCCGATGGCGAGGACGAACTCCGCCGCCGCGATCCGCCCGCTCACGATCGCCCGGCCCACCACCAGCACGATCCCGCAGAGAACGAAGATGGAGAGCGTCTCGGTCAGCGGGCTCGCCAGAGCGCGAGCCGTCCGGACACGGTTCAGCTCCCGCAGCATCTGCTTGTTGACCCTGTGGAACCTCGCCGCCTCGTATCGCTCGGTCGTGTGGGCCTTGACGACCCGCAGCGACGAGAGCGTCTGATTGGCCGCGGCGTACAGCTGCGCCTGCCCTTCGAGGGCGCGCCCGCTCGCCCGCTTGATGCGCTTCCCGAGCTTGCGGATGATCGTGTACAACACGGGCGTGAGCAGCAGCGCCGCCAGCGCCACCGTCGGGTTCAGCGCCAGTGCCACGATCACCGCCGTGATGCCCTTGAACACCTGCAGCACAGCCTTGGAGAGGAGCACCGTCAGCCCGTTGGCCACCTGCGCCGAGTCGTTCACGATCCGACTGATCGCGTCCGAGGGGCCGCCCGACATCACGAGCCGGAGCGGGGCCCGAAGCGCGGCCGAGAACGCCTCGCGCCGGAGTCGCGTCACCGCCCGGTTCACCACGGTCTGCGAGAGATACGCGTGCAGGAAGGTCGCCGCACCTCCCAGCACCGTCAGGACCGCGACCCCGCCCATGATCCACGCCAGCGATACGAACGGATCCGCGGGCAGCGACGCGATCGTCGACTCCGGCACACGCACCCACGGCACACGCTTCTCTGCGAGCGCCTCGTTCAGCCGTTCCGCAAGCTGCGGCAGGCCCTGGCTTTTGCCAAGGATCGACTCGATCACCGGCAGTGCCGCCAGCAGCCCCACCCCCAGCAGCACCCCCGACGCCACAACCATCACCAGCGCCAGCAGCAGCGTCGGCCAGTCCAGCAGCATCCGCCGGGCCAGCGACCAGAACGCCGCCATGTCCGCCGAACGACGCCCCACGCGTACTCTCGCGCCGGGACTCGCGGCGGGTTGGTCGGAAGGAGTCTTCATCAAGCTCGCACTCGCAGACGACGCCCGCCAGAGGGCCCGTGGCACCTCCAACCCCGCCCACGACGGGAATGGTGATTCTTGACGCCCCACCCCGCCCAAGGTAGCCCGGCCGACAACTTCCTCCCCTGGCGCCCCGACCGACCCCTGCCGCCCGAACGCGGCGGGCGGCAATGTCCTCCGGGGCTGTGCGTTGAGCCCCGGCCGCCATCCGCCACGTGCCAGCGGACTTCGGTTCGGCGCGCGCAAGGGACCACGATGGACCTCCCCACCCCGGACCCGCGGATCTCGACACCGCCCGCAGCGCCCGGGCATCGGCCCTCCCGAGCTGCACGAATCCGCCGGCTCGCACGGCTTCTGCTGGCCGCGCTCCTGACCCTCCTTACCTCCGGCGGTGGCGCCGCCTCGGCGCAGGACCCCCTTCGCGGCCCGATCGTCACCTCCTGCACCCCCGGCACCCCGGCATCCGTCTCGCCAAGCACCACCGACGCCTCCACGGGCGAGCAACACACCGCGACCTCTTCCACGCGCTCCGCGGGGCCCGCCAATCCGGCGCGACTCGCGAGCCGAACAGGGAACTTCGCGAGAAGCTCTGGGAACTCCACAAGCTCGCCGACCCGCTGCTGCGCCCCACGCTCCTGGAGCAGATCGCCCCACTCCTGACCGACGAGAACGAAACTGGAGTCCGCGAGATAGTCAACGAGTACATTGCGGACTTCGCGCCACACGACTCCGCCCGACGTGAGTCCGACGGCCAGCGCATCCGGGCCCGAGACCAGGACCCCGCACGCGCCCGCGAGCGTAGCGCGACCGGCCTTCTGCTCCGCGAAACCGCCCGCACACTGGCCTCGTTCTTCGAGAGCCAGCGCGAGGGGACCGAGTTGCTCAGGGCCCTGATCCAGACCGACAATCCCGAGCAGGAGACCAAGATCCGAGAGTCCATCCAGCGCCTTGGCGACGGCAAGGGCACGAGCCCAACGCCCGAGGCGCGGGGCCAGATCATGGCCGAGATCCAGTCGCTCCTGACCTCCGAGCAGCGCGAGCGTCTGAGGCGGGGCCGCCAGGATGGGGCCCGCTGATCGCTGGAATCAGTACGCGCGCACGCGGAACTCTCGTGGTGCGTGCGGCACGATCACCAGCACGACCCGCGACCCGCGAGGCTCACTCCGCAGCGCGTCCGAGAGCATCGCCTCACCCAGCGACGCCGGCTCCGGTTCCAATGGGCCAAGGCCCCCGTCCTCTGCCGCGACCGTCTCACTGGCGCCAGTCCACGCCTCGCGCGCGGGCGCCGGCACTACAACCAGCACGCTCCCGGGTGTGAGCAGCGTCTCGAGCCCAAGCCGCGGGAAAGCCACGCCTTCTTCGCGCGCTTCCAGCAGCGTCGGCTCCCGCTGACCGAACTCCGACTCGCGCCGCGCGGTCGCCGACGGAAGGAACTGTGGCATGAGCTCGACCTGCACGGCTGCCCGCGTCGCTGCGGCTGCTTCCGGGCCCTCGGCCGGGGGCTCGCCCTCCGTCAGAACGCCGCCCGCCTCGGGCGCGATCCAGGCCCGCAGCAGCATGCGCATCGACCCCGCCGAGAGCTCGAGCGGGCCATTGTCCATCCCGATCACCACGCGCCCGGACCACGCGGGCCCGCGCATCGCCTCCGTCCAGCGTGGGCTCTCACCCAGCCACTGGGTATGCAGTGGACCGATCCGGTTCAGCGACTGACCCAGCAAGTCGAGCTCGCTGCGCGGCACGACCATCACGCGCAGCCCGTTGCTCCGCCACAGCGCGACGGTCGAGGGTGCCAGCGCGCCCGTCTGGGCTTCGTATCGCGCCAGCACCTCCCGAAGCCCCGGCCGCGGCGGACCGCCGGGCGCGATCGCCCCCGCCGGATCCACCACCCACATCCGCACCTCGACGCCCGAGCCCGCGCCCTGATCCCCCGCACGCGCGCCCGAATCGATCTGGTCGGCAGCGCGCGGCCCCCCGCCGCCGCAACCCGTCATCGCAAGCAACGCCGCCGCGAGCGCCGTGGCACAGGCGCGGCTGGCCCGCCCACCAAACGAAGTTGTGTCGGTGTGGGTCTTCATGCGCCGGGTGGACACTCGTTGATCGCGTCGATCAGACGACGGACCAGGCCATACTTGCTACGCGTGTGCTTGAAGACGAGGCGGGGCTTGTCCAGCGCGTCGTCCTCGCCCTCGATCGGACCGCTCAGGCGCATCCCGCCCGACTTGATCAGCATCGAGAACTCCTGCTCGAGTCGCGCTACGGCCGCGCTGCCGATCGAGTAGTTCATCCGGATCACGAGCTCATCGCGGACATACCGCGAGCTGTGATACACGCGATAGAACCGCAGGATGTGCTCCGCGGCGTCCTTGGCGTCCTTGGCAAGATAGATCAGCGACGGATCCTCGGGGCTGATCCAGCCGCGATCAAGCAGCTGCGCCTTCATCCAGTCGAGCCAGTTCTCCCAGTAGTCGTGGCCCTTGCCCTCCACCAGGACGATCGGCATCGGCGTGCTCTTGCCCGTCTGCACGAGCGTGAGCGTCTCGAAGGCCTCGTCCATCGTGCCAAAGCCGCCCGGGAAGAGCGCCACGGCCTCGGCCTGCGACACGAACATCAGCTTGCGCGTGAAGAAGTAGCGGAACTCGATCAGCTTCTCGTCACCCTCGATCACGGGGTTGAACGAGGTCTCAAAGGGGAGCCGGATCGCAACGCCGAAGCTCCCGCCGCGGCCCGGGCCGACGTGCCCCGCCTCCATGATGCCCAGCCCCGCGCCCGTGATCGACATCCAGCCCGCCTCGGCCATGAGCTTGCTGAAGTCCACCGCCGCGGCGTAGTCGGGGTGCTCCTTGGGTGTCCGGGCGGAGCCGAAGATCGTCACCTTGTGCGGCTTCTTGTACCGCCCGAAGACGCGGTAGGCGTACCGCAGCTCCTTGAACGCGCTCGACAGCAGCTTGATCTCGCCCGTGTCGCGACCATCGGGGATCAGCTTCAGCGCCGTCTGCACCATCTCCCGGACCATCTTCTCGTGGAAGGAGTTGGACGGACCTGACCCGGCAAGCTCCGAAACGAGCGCGTCGATCCGCGCCACAATGTCGGGATCATCGGCTCGCCGGGCCTTGCCACCGGAGGTTGCAATCGCGGCGTCAGCCCGCTGCTGCGACGTGGGTTCGGCCTTGGCGTCGAGCTGGCTTGGATCAAGCGGCATGCATGGTTCCCGTCTCCCCGGTCGCCGGCTCGCGGCTGGCACTGCAGGGGCCCATTTTAGTCAGCGACCCCCCACCGGCTCGATCGGTGCTTCTTCGGGGACCGGGTCCGCCGCGACCCCTGGTGCACGGAGCGGGCTCGTTGAGGCCGGCCCGCGGCCCCGCCCCTCCATCAGATTCAGACGGCGCTCGTCCTCGTTCTCACCCACACCAAGCATGCGGTCGAACAGCCGCGTCGTTCCGCCAAAGGTCTGCACGGTGACGACCGGATCCCGCACTGGCCCGCGCACGCGCGTGGAGAAGAACTCGTTGCGGAGCATGTCGAGCATCCCCGAGACCAGCGGGATCTGGCTCCGAGCCCGCGTCCGGAAGCGCAGATTGAGGTCCATCTCAGGCCATGTCGCCTCGCCGAAGCCGTGGACGCTCACGCTCGGCGACATCGCCGTCAGCTCATCAAACGACATGACCTTCCCGAGGATGAAGAACTCCATCGTGGCGTGATCAAGCTGCTCCTGCACCGGCAGCTGCAGGTTCGTCGCGCGAACCAGCGGCACCAGCAGCGGCAGATCCAGGATGCGTCCGCCACCGCCGATGGTCAGCCGTCCCCGCCCGCGCCGGGATCGCTCGTCACCCACGATCCCAGTCATTCCAAAGCTGGCGCCCAGCAGGCCGCGCGAAGCGTCCGGCCCCTCGGCGGAGCCCGCGCCGGGCCCCTGCTCGCCCCGCAGCTCCGCCAGCAGCGGTGCGAAACGGACCTCCGACGCCTGGACCTTGGCATCAAACGTCCGGCGTCCCGAGGTGTCCGGCTCGCTGAGCGTGACCGTTGCGGACGCCTGGCCCCCGTGCACCGCCGCCGTGAGCAGCGGCACCATCACCCGTCCATCACCCGAGCCCGCCACCCGCGCCCGCCCCTCCGTCGCGCTGACTCCCGCGACCCGCACCGACTCCAGCATCGACCAGACCTCGAAGGCCGGGCTTGCACCAGCGTCCGTGCGCTCGATCCCCAGCTCGATCGTGCCGCGCGCCTCCTCGGCCTTCACGCCCGCCACCATCGACCCCCGATCTACACCCACCCGCCCCGCAAATCTGAATGCGCCCACGTCCCCTTCCGGGTCCATGACCAGCGACAGCGAGCCGTCCCGCATCAGGACCGGCCCCGCCACGGCAACCTCCAGGTCGCGGAGGATCCCCTGCGCCGCAAGCGGCAGGGCCGCCACAAGCGCCGGAGAGAGCGATGCATCATCGAGCTCAAGGCTCGCCTGCGCTGTCACGCCGGCTCCACCCTCCGAACCTTCCTGCCACCCTCCCGACGCGCGAAGCTCAAGGCTGTCCGCGCCGCGGAGCACGAGGTTCTGGAAACGCCCCTGGTCCGGCTCGAAAGTGATGACACCCGAGGCGGTCGGCGCGTCGATCACGGAGCCTGCCAGATTCACCGAGACCGAGGAGGGCCGGATGGTGCCCGTCGCCCTCCCATCCAGCGCAACGAGCACGCCGGCATCAAAGACGCCCCTCGCCTGGACCTTCTCAAGGATCGTCGACACCCGCTGGGCCCCCGCGGCGCGGAGCGTGGTGTGCAGGAGCGGACACTCGAACCTGCCGCGACTCATCGAGAGTGTCAGCGGCCGCGCACCCTCCCGCGGCTCCCCTCCCGCCGCCAGGTCCACCGTCCCATCAATCTGCACCCGTCCGGCCGGATCGCTGTTGCTGGAGAGGGTTCCCTCGAGCTCCTTGAAGTTCAGCCGGTTCCCGCCGCTGGTGGTGAAGACCACTGTCCCGCGCGGCGCATCAATCGCGCCGCGACGATCCCCAACCCGCACGCTCAGCCCGACCATCGACGAGAGCGTGGCCTCAAGGTCCGTCGGCTCGATCCCCGAAAGGCCCAGTTCGAGCGCCAGGCGCCCGCGCGGGTCGTACCTCGCTCGCAGCGCCTCCATCTCATCCGCTGCTTCCGGCGCGGTCACCCGCACGAGGTCCTCGACCAGCAGCGACGGATCCAGCTCTGCCGACCGGAACACCGCGCCAAACTCCGGCTCGACGCCCTCCATCAGCGCCCGCGTTACCGCTCCCCGAACCTCGCTCGCGCCCGAGCCGTCCGGGCGCGCCACCTGGCCCGCGAGATCGGCCACCACCGCCTGATTCGTGATCGTCACGCGCCCGCCGACCTCGCTCGCGACAACGCGCTGCTCACCCTGCGCGGAGCGCGGCCGAGACATCAGCCCTGCCGGCGTCGCCACCACCTCATACCCCAGCGAGTCCTCGAATCTCGCATCCGCGAAGACCCGCGCCGCAAGACCCAGCTTCCCCTCCAGCCCGAACTCATCAAGGTCCGTCGCCACCCTCCGGGTTGCCTCCGGACCCTCAGCCCCGCCGATGCCCCGGACGGCCCCGATGAGGAGCCGGTCGGCAGGCAGGTCCGTCGCCATGACCGAAATCTCTGGAACGAAAGGCCGATCCGGGTCCGTGAGCGCCGCAAGGTCCACGCGGACATCGATGTCCACCTTGGCACCCGTCAGGCCGCGGAACGTCCCGGTCTCAAGCGTCGCAAGGTCGTCTCGCGACAAGATCGTCACATCCGTCCCCACGAGCGGGTAGGGCACGGCCCGCGGCAGAAGAGCCATCTCGGGGAAACGGATCGTGATCTCGTCCCCCCACGCGCTCCCCTTCCCCACCGATCGCGTCACCAGCGCGGTGACCGACGCACGCCCACCCAGCTCGAAGTACGGGCGCCCCGCCGTGGCCTCGGCCAGGCTCCCAGCGAGCACCCCCGCTTCTCGAAGCGCAGCCAGAGCCTCCTTGTTGAAGATCTCGTCGACCACGCGGCCCTTGGCGCGCATCGCCTCGCGCAGCGTGTCGTCCGCGGGCAGGTTCCTCGACTCCACCAGAATTCGAACCTCCGGGAACTCGTCCGGGGGCGCGATGAAGCCGGTCGCGGAGATCGTCGCACCGCTGGGTGCGACGCCATCGAGCTTGCGGAAGTCGATCCGCGTCTCGTCGAAGGTGATGTGGGCGTCGATGTCCTTGAACTGGTATGGAAACCGCTCGAACGCCGCGACACCCTCCCGGATCCGTACATCACCGCTCACGCGGATCGGCGCCGCCACCCCCTCCGCGCTTGCCCGCTCGCGGAAGACCCGGACCGTCGCGTCCACCAGCCCGGTGGGGTTGTCGAACTGCTCGAGCCGCAGCCGCACCACGCCGGGCGCGAACCAGAGAATGTCTGGACGTTGCTCGAGCCTGTAGGACGTCGTGGTGATCGTCGCGTCGAAGGGCGCACCCTGATCCCACCCGCCCCACACCAGCCGCAGCGTGTATGGAACCCCTTCGCAGATCCCCGCGAGCTCGCCGGACAGGCCCGAGGCCGTGATCTCAATCTCCCCCGACACACCCTCCATCCTCATGCGCCGCTTCGCGTCCTCCTCCGACAACGGGATCTTGTTCTCGTCCTTGTCCTCGCCGGGCTGAGGCTCGATCGGCAGCGTCACCGCAAGCCCCGCCAGAGGGATGCGCGCCGTCACTCCCCGGCCCTCGAAGGAGTACTCGAACTCCACGCCCGTCGCCTCGCCCTCCAGCCGCATCTGCCGGAAAGCCTCCCGCAGCGGCGTCGGCACGTGCTCGGGCGGAAGTGAAGACAGCGACAGTCGCCCAAGCTCCAGCGTCAGCGCCGTCGCCGACACCCGCCCCAGCACCTCAAGCCCACCCTCCAGCGCTACGCCGTTCTCGGCCTGCCGCAGCGACAACACCGCGGCCCCACCCTCATCCGCCTCTCGCTCCACGTCTCCCACTACCTCCACGCGCCGCAGGCTTGTGAACTCCCCCGACGCCCGGTGCTCCCCAAGCTCGATTACTCCGCCACGCACCGTCACCCGGGGAAGCGCGCCCAGCGCGGCCCCGCGCCCTCCGCCCCCTCCACTCGCACTACTCGCGCCACCACGGGGCGCCAGGCCCGCCATGTTCACGGTCGCGTCATCAACGCTCTGGCTGATCCGAAGCAGCGGCGACTCAACTTCCACATCCTCCAGCACGACCCGGCCGCGCACCATCGCCCACGGGTCTGTCCTGGCCCGCAGCCGCCGCACCTCGAAGATCGTTCCGGCCGGCCCAGCTACCCCGGGCGCTCTCAGCACACCACCACGAAGGTCGATTTCGCCCCCCAGCGTCACCCGGACCGAGTCTGCCGTGACGTCCCCGCCGCTCAGGGCCGACAGGCTCGACGTGACGACCCATCGCGTCACAAACGACTGTGTTAACAGGAAGTACCCCCCCACCGAGACGGCCAACCCAACCACGCCGCGAACCGCCCATCGGCGCAGGCGCGAGCCGCGGCGGCGTCCAACAGAGTTCGGCGTGGTCTCGTTCGTCATCGTGTCAGGCCCGCAGCCCCCCGAACTCGCAAGCACCGGCCCAGCATGATACTGGGAACCTGCCCGTCAGGACGCACCTCCAAGAAAAGGCTCGCCCCAGTCAGTCGAAAATCCTAATCAACACCAAAAATCCAAACACATTCCGTATATTGGCCCGAGCGGGGTATCATCCGCCATGGCGAAGGCCCGCCGTGTCTACCTCTGTCGATCCTGCGGCAGCGTTCATGCGCGCTGGATGGGCAAGTGCCCGGACTGCGGCACGTGGGACGCGCTCGAAGAGACAACGCTCGACCCTCTCGCAAGCCAGGACACCCACAAGGGCCTGGCCGTCGCCGCGTCGGACCTGCAGGCGGGCGTCCTCACCTCCGGCGGCGAAGCTGCCTCGGGGGCCCGACCCTTAGCCGAGATTGACGACGCCGCCGGGCCCCTGCCACGCCTCTCCACGGGCATCAGCGAGTTTGACCGTGTGCTGGGCGGTGCAACGCCACACCGCGGGCTGGTCCCCGGCTCGGCGGTGCTCCTTGGTGGCGAGCCCGGCATCGGCAAGAGCACGCTCCTCCTGCAGGCCGCCTTCGCCCTCGCGACTCGCGGGACCCGCGTCCTCTACGTCTCCAGCGAAGAGTCCGCGGAACAGGTCGCGATGCGCGGGAAGCGACTGCGCGAGGGCGACACCGCCGCAGGTCCCGGCAACTCAGACAAGCTCGACCGCGCCCTCTTCATCCTTGCGGACACCAACCTTGCCCGCATCGTCGAGCAGACGCGCAAGGTCGCACCGCGAGTGCTGCTGATCGACTCGATCCAGATGATCTACAAGCCCGACGTGCCGGCCAGCCCCGGCAGCGTGACCCAGCTCCGGCGCTGCTGCGCCGAGCTCGTCTATCTCGCCAAGGCCTCGGGCATCGCCATTGTTCTGGTCGGGCACGTCACCAAGGACGGCACGCTCGCCGGCCCGCGACTGCTGGAGCACCTGGTCGACTGCGTCCTCTCGTTCGAGGGTGACCGCTACCACGCCCACCGAGTCGTGAGGGCTGTCAAGAACCGCTTCGGCACCACCCTCGAGCTTGGCCTCTTCGAGATGACCGGAAAGGGCCTCGCGCAGGTGCCCGAGGGTGCTGGCCTCCCCGCGGCGAGCGCCGCCGCCGCACCCGGCTCGGTCGTCTGCCCCGTCATGAGCGGCACGCGCTGCATGCTCGTCGAGGTGCAGGCTCTGACCGCGACTGGCTTCCTTGGCGCCGCCAAGCGCAAGTCATCCGGACTTGATCCCAGCCGCCTGGCCATGATTATCGCCGTGCTCGAGCAGCACGCGGGCCTGCGCCTCGCGGACCGCGACGTCTTCGCCTCCGCGGTCGGCGGCGTGCGCGTCGGCGAGCCCGCCAGCGACCTCGCGGTCCTGCTCGCGATCGCCGGCGCCCACTTCAGGCGGTCACTCCCGCCGGCCACCTGCGTCCTGGGCGAGGTCGGCCTTTCGGGCGAGATCCGCGCGGTCCCCCACATGGAGCAGCGCCTGCGCGAGGCTGTGCGCCTGGGCTACACCCACGCGATGGCCCCAAAGGGCAAGCTGCCTCGGATTCCGGGGCTCGACCTGCTCCAGGTCGCCAAGGTCAGCGAGGCCCTGGACAAGATGGCGTGACAGCACAGGCTGAGCCTCGCGCCTCCGCACGCGATGGCACTTGCCTCGATGCCTGACGCCGCCTCCACACGCCGCACGCGTCCGAGAAGTCACCTCTCCTCCGGCCCGCGGCGAGGTCGCCGGCAGCTTCCGCGCCTCACGCCTCCACCCGTCCACGCCTCGCTCCGATAGCAGAACCATGCTTCGACTTCCGGTGAGCCAGGCGCGGGCCGGCATGGTGCTGGCCATGCCGGTGACTCTCCCCCATCGCCCGGGGCTCGTGCTCCTTCGCGCCGGCGCAACGCTGGACGAGTCGATCATCCTCCGCCTGGCGCAGATGCACATCGGCGCACTGTGGATCCGCTACCCGGGCCTCGAGGATCTCTGCCGCTACGTCAACCCGGGTGTGCTCGACTCCTACGACCACCTCACGACCGAGGTCTCGGTCGCGCTCGACGCCGCGATGACGGGCTCCACGGCCCGCCTCGACTATGCGTCGTACAAGTCAGCAGTAGTCTCGGTGCTCGAGCACCTGGCCGACAACCCCTCCGCAAACGTCTTTCTGGCCGAGCTCGCCGGCGGCGATCGTCCGCTGGTGCGTCACTGCGCGAACGTCTGTGTCCTCTCGCTGCTGATGGGCCTCAAGCTTGACTTCTATCTCCTGCGCGAACGCTCACGGCTTCGCTCGCAGCAGGCCAAGGACCTCTCGGGCCTCGGCGTCGGTGCGATGTTCCACGACGTGGGCATGACGCGTCTTCCCGACTACGCGCTGGCGCGCTGGAACCGCGAGCACGACGAGCAGGACCCGGACTGGCGCGACCACGTGCGCCTCGGGCACGAGATGCTCAAGGACCATGTCGACCCCACCGCCGCCGCGGTCGTCCTCCATCATCACCAGCACTTCGATGGCTCTGGCTTCCCCGCCTCCACGGACTTCTCGGGCGCGATCCACACGCCCGCGGGCTCGGACATCCACATCTTCGCGCGCATCTGCGCCGTCGCGGACATCTTCGATCGCCTCCATCACCCGGCCCACGCGCCTGGCAGCAGCGAGGCCGAGAGCCCATCCATCCCCGCCGTCCGCGCGCTCCGCATGATGCGCGAGAAGCCCTGGTGCGACCGCATCGATCCGATCGTCTTCCGCGCCTTGCTCGCTGTAGCGCCCCCCTTCGCGCCCGGATCGGTCGTGGGACTGTCGGATGGACGGCGTGCCGCAGTGGTCTCGATCAACACCGCCGACCCATGCCGCCCTGTGGTTGAGATCGTGGATCCGATGACGTCCTCATCCCGCAAGCGGCGTCAGCGCACCGAGCGCATCGACCTCAGCAAGGGTGGCATCTCCATCGCACGAGCGCAGGGGCACGACGTCGGCGAGGATCTCTTCTTCCCGGCTTCGGAAGCGGCGGGTGTCGCCGGCGCGCCCGGCGTCGCGGGGCGACTGCCCGAGGGTGACCTCGCGGCGATCGCAAAGGCCATGTGGAGCCCGCCCGCAGCATGAATCACAGCGGGCGGAACACTTCGTTCAATCTGGACCGTGCATCTCTCACTGAGCGCAGGACCCGACGAGCGTCGGCCTTGGTCAGCGACCCGTCGGGACCGCCGCGGCGGCCGGGGCAGCGGCCGGGGCCACGACTGGTGCGGTGCCCGCGGGCGCCGCGGCAGCGCCGCCCTCCGCAGGCCTTCCGCCAGTGGGACGGACGCCGGCCGGAGGACCGGCACGCCCGCCGCCGGGAGGACCACCTCGTACGGGAGCCTCCGAGACAACGCGGCCATTCTCGTCGAGCCTGTAACCGGCGACCTTGAGCGCCTCGGGGTCCCAAGGACGGTTGATCGTCTCGCCCGAGGTTGGATCGCGGAGGAGGACGACGCTGCCGGCTGCGAGGCCGGCGCGGATCTCTGCCTGCGTGTCGCTGCGCCGTCCCACTCGAACCGGCGTCTTGACCCAGCGTCCGCCCTCCTGCGTGTAGACGAACTGGACGGGGCCCTCGTTGAAGACGCCTTGCACGGGGATCGCGATCGCATCCTTCACGACGTCGAGCGTGATCCGACCCTCACAGCGCATGGCGGGCTTGAGCGCGACGCCGTCGATGGGCTCGAGGCCGATGCGGACGGTGTACTCACGAAGGTTGGGATCGCGCCAGCCCCCTGTCTCCGCCATCACACCGATGCTCTCGACCGTTCCGTCGAAGACCGCGCCGCCAGCGGCGTCGACCCGCACCGAGACGCGCTGACCGGGGCGGACGCGCCCGGCGAGCGCCTCGTTCACACGCACCGCCGCGACCATCTCCGAAGTGTCGGGCAGGATCATCAGGAGCTGATTGGAAAAGACCTGCTGGCCGATCTGGAGGGGGCCCTCGTTGCCACCACGCCACCCGCCACGGTCGAGACTTGTGGCGTAGACCACCAGCCCATCCGCCGGCGCCACGATCCGGGCGGCGGCGATGTCGGCCTTGAGCTCATCGATCCGGTTCCGCAGCACACCCACCTGTGTTCGCTGCTGCTCGAGGCGAGAGCCCTTGTTCTTCAGCTCCGCAATGTTGTTGAGACTCACCCGCTCAAGCTCGGCGACGGCCTCGCCAAGGTCGGACTGCTTGGTCTTCTGATCCTTGATGAACTCGAACTTCTCGTAGACCTCGCCGGCGAGGCGCGCGGTGTTGAAGGCGGAGATGGCCTCGATGTACGCCACCTCGTCGCGATCGCGCTCGTCGCGGCTCACGAACCCCTCGTCGAAGAGCTGCTGGCTCCGAAGGTACCGTTGTGCCAGGCGCTCGAGCTCAAGCTCGGCCTTGTTCATGCCAAGGTCGAGCTCCTGACGCTTCTTGGCGACGTCCCCATCCTCCCACTGGCGCAGGGCCAGCTCCGCGAGCGTCACCTTCAGCTCCGCCTGGCGGATCTTGCTGGCGTTCTCGTTGATCTGGATGTCGTACGCCGACTGGGCCGCAACCAGCTCGGCCTCGGCGGGAATCAGCCGGAGCTCCTCTTCCTTGAGGCGGTTCTCGATCTCCTCAACGTTCAGCTGGAGGAGGAGGTCACCCTTCTTGACGTTGATGCCTTCGTTCACAATCTGGACAATGTTGGCCGGATTGTCCAGCGGGCTCCGGACCTCGATCTTGTTGCGGGCCTCGAGCTCGCCGCCAGCGGTCGTCACCACTTCGAACGATGCCACCGCTGCAATGGCCCGATCGGAGGGTACGGACGAGGCCGAGCGGGTCGCATCTCGGTTGGCCGCCTCGCCGCTCGATGGCGTCCCGACAATTGCAAGTCCCGCAGCCGCAAGAACAAACGAAACCGAAGCCCCCGCCAGAAGCCGGGTGCGGCCGGAACGCGTATTCGGTCGCTTGAGTGCCATGTGGACTTCTCCGTTCGGGCGGCTGGTGCTGCCGTGTGTTCGGCGGCATCCGCTCGCTGGATCCACCCACGAAGTTTAGACGTGCTGGTTCCCCCGGGGTTCCGGGGACCGCGTTTCTCTCCAGCAGCTCCACGGCCGCGGCCCGTGATCGCCCAGGTACAGTCACGGATGCGCGAACCCAGCGACGCCGTCGGCCGTTCCAGCACGGAGCCCTCAGGCGGTACCGCGCCGCGACTGCTGCTGGTGGTGGCGGCGGAATCGGAGGCCCGGGCCCTCTGCGGCGCCATCGCTGTGGCCGCGCAGACCAGCCGCGAGCCGGGTGCGCCATGGGACGTGTTCGCCCTCGGGCACGGGGCCGATCTGCTGGTCACAGGTGTAGGGAAGGCCAACGCCGCAGGAGCCGTCGGTGCGACGCTCGGCGCGGCGGGCGGCGGCCGCGGCTATCGCGCCGTCATCAACCTTGGGATCGCCGGCGCGCTCCCTTCATTGGATAAGTCCGAACCAGACGAGCTCGTGTTCCCGCTCTCGGTCGGCAGCTCGCTCGTCGCCAGCACGAGCACCTTCGCCGACGAGGGGCTGGAGGGCCCCGGGGAGGCCTTCCAGAGCCTGGCCGCCATGGGCTTTCCCATGGTGGATGAGCCAGTGATCAGTCCTGGTGCGGCCGGACCGGCACTTGGCGGCGATGCCTCGCTGCTGGGGAAGCTCCTCCCGCTGGTCGACCTCGCGGCACCGGTGGCAACCGTCTCAACTTGCTCAGGGACTCACGCGGCGGCGCTGCGGGTGGCGCGTCGGACAGGGGCCCTGGCCGAGTGCATGGAGGGCGCCGCCGTCGCGCTCGTCTGCCGACGCATGCGCGTGCCATTCGCAGAGCTTCGGGTGATCTCCAACACCACGGGGGACAGGCCGCTCCAGATCTGGAAGGCCCGGGAGGCGCTGGCCCGGATGGGCGATCTCGGGACCCGCGTACTGACGATCCTCGGCGGCCGATAACGCCGGACAGGAGGCCACCGATCGCCGGGCACGGGGAGTGCGCCGTCCATGCCGACTGGCGCGAGCGGCCGGACGCGCTCTCCTGTGCCGCCGGGTTGGGTCGCACCCCGCAACCGCCGATGCCATGACGACGCGGGATGCAGACTCGTCCGGGCCTTCGCCCGAGGCGACGCTCGCATCCCCAGTCCGGACGGAGCGTGGACCCCATGGCCCTTGGCGCACTCAAGCAACTCGGCGGCCGGCTGACCAGCGCCCTCTCCGGCACGCTCGCGGCCCAGCGCGGCGCTGGCGCGAACCCGGGCACGAAGGGCCCAACCCCGATCGCCCTCGACTTCGGCGCTCGATCTCTCAAGTGCCTGCAGGTGAACACGGAGGGTCCGAACCCCTCGCTGATCGCCGCAGCCTCGATCGAAACGCCGGTTCAGCCTGTCATGGACCCTCGAAAGCGTCTCGAGTTCCAGCTGCAGAACCTTCCCAGGCTGGTGCGCGAGGGCGGCTTCAAGGGTCGGCGCGTCGTGTGCGCGATCCCGCGCTGGATGACGCTGTGCAAGTCGCTGCAGGTGCCGCGCCAGGATGGCGTTCCCCTCTCGACTCTGGTTGAGTCCGCGATGGCCGTGCAGCTTCAGCTCGACCCGGCGGCATGGGTTCACCGCTGCACCGAGGTGCTGGGTGCGGGCGGCACCAGCGGCAAGGCCGAGGTCATCGTCATGGCGGTGCAGCGTGAGCTGGTGGAGAAGCTCATGGCCGGCATGGTCGCGGCCAAGCTCGAGCCCGTAGGCATGCACAGCGCCTTCGCCGCGACGCTCCATGCCTTCGACTACATGCACAAGCCCAACGAGGCGCCGCAGAACACCCTCTACCTCGACATCGGCAGCGCGGGCACCAACGTCATGATCGCGCACGGCAAGGAGCTGGCGTTCGCACGCGTCATGGACCTCGGTGGCGACCACCTTGATGAGATGGTGGCGCAGCAGCGGAAGGTGGACCTGATCGAGGCCCGCCGTCTCCGCGAGCTGGCCGAAACGGCCTGCACCGTCACGATCAAGCCCGGAGCGGGAGCCTCCCAGCCCGGCTTCAGCGCGGACATGGGCACGGGCCCTGCCTCGCCGCTGGGGCCGGAGCACGTGCAGATGGACGCGCTGCTGGAGGGCTTCACGGACGAGGTCCGGATCTGCCTGCGATACCACGCGGGCCAGTTCCCGTCCAAGAAGATCGACCGGGCCGTCTTCGTCGGGGGCGAATCGCGGCACAGGGGCCTCTGCCAGCACGTGGCCAGGGCGCTGCGCCTTCCAGCCCAGATGGCCGACCCACTCGCAAGGCTCTCGCGCACGGGCAAGGAGCCGGCATTGGGTGTGGATCTGCGCGAGCCGCAGCCCGGGTGGGCGGTGGCGATGGGACTGTGCATGAGCCCGACGGATCTGTAGCTGACCGGCCCCGGCCAACGGGGCAGAGCAACGCAAGCCGGCGCACCAGTCGCCCGGAGGACACGAATGGTCGAGAATCTCTTCAAGCAGGGCGGGCAGGGGAAGAGCAGCTTCCTCCCCGAGGAGTACGTCGCGGCCAAGAGCGAGGCCCGCGCCAACATCCTCGTGCTCTCGCTGTTTGCCGTCGTGCTCGCGGGCGTGATCGGCGCCTTCATGGTCACCATCCAGGAGAAGATCACCCTCGAACGCCGGATCGCCTCCGTCGTCGAGCGCGAGAAGGAGGCGGGCGCCCGCAAGGAGCAGCTCCGCGAGCTCGAGAAGCAGCGGGCCCAGATCATGGAGAAGGCCGAGATCACCGCGGCCCTCTTCGAGCGCGTGCCGCGATGGACGGTCCTCGCCGAGGTGACGATGCGCATGCCCACGGCGATGCGTCTGGACTCGCTCGGGATCAAGAGCACGCGGATCGAGATCAAGCCTCCCGCGCCACCGCCGGGAACGCCCAAGCCCACGGCCGCCCAGGCCAAGAGCCTCGCCGCGAAGGCCGCTGCGGCGAAGCCCGCGGTTCCGGCCGAGAAGCCCAAGGTGCTCCCGCCACGCTTTGAGTACGCCCTCACGATCTCGGGCGCAGCGGACCAGAACAACGACATCGCGGACTTCCTGACGAGCCTGAAGGAGTCGCCCGCGCTCGACAAGGTTGAGATGACCTTCATCCGCGAGGCCCGCCAGGACGACAAGGACCTGCGTCTGTTCGAACTGACCGCGACGATCCGGACGAGCGTGGACCCGGCGGCGCTGGCGGCATCACTCAAGGACCTGGTCGCGAAGCGGACCGAACTTCTCGCCGCCACCGAGGCCGCTCAGGCCAAGGCCAACACCCCCGGCCAGCCCGCCGCCATCCCGGCCACGGCCAGCGCCATCGAGCCCAAGGAGAACCGGTAAATGCGACTCTCCCTGCGAACACTGTTGATCCTTCTCATCGTGGTCGGTCTCCCGGTCACGAGCTATGTCTGGCTCTTCCGGCCGGCGAACCGCGACATCGATGCCCACCGCGAGGACCTCAAGCATCGTGAGTCGCTCCTGGTGCGCCTGGCGGAGGAGACGGCCAAGAACGAGGACCTGGCGAAGGCCAACGACAACCTCAAGGACCAGGTCAAGATCATCGAGGCTCGCCTGCCCAGCGGGAAGGAGATCGATGGACTGGTGCGGCAGGTCTCGGACATCGCGATCCAGGCCGGGCTGAACCCGCCGGCGATCAAGTCCCTCAAGCCGGTGCCCGCCGCGCTCTACATGGAGCAGCCGATGGCCATCGAGGTGACGGGAAGTTTCGTCGGCTTCTTCACCTTCCTCGCGCAGGTCGAGAAGCTCCCGCGCATCACGCGGATCCATGACCTCAAGCTCACGGGCCAGGGTGGCGGCGTCTCCGACGACGACGCGCCCGAGCTCAAGGCCGAGTTCACACTCAGCATCTACTTCCAGGAAGACAACAAGCCCGCTGGAACGCCGGTCGCGGAGGCCAAGTAATGAACCTGATCCACAAGGACAAGCAGGGCACGATGTCGCCCGCCGCGGCGCAGGCTGGTGGCGCTGGCGCCCCGGGAGCGCCGGAGTCGGGCGTCCCGAACCCCTTCGCGAACCCAGGGACGGTCGAGGCCGCCCGCGTCAAGCGCCGCATCCCGACGCAGACGATCATCCTTCTGCTGGTGATGGGGGTCTCGGCGACGGCGCTCTTCTCGATGCGTCAGCTGGGGCTGCGCTCGGGCGTGCAGTTCGAGGAGGTCAAGCTCGACGGAGCCGGCCCCGACGCTGAGAAGGCCAAGACCTACGAGCGCATCATGGCGGACCTGCAGCGCCTGCAGACGCCCTTGGACGTGGCCCTGGGCGAGTTCGGCAAGAGCCCGTTCATGCTCGAGACCAGCAAGACCTCGGTCACCGCCCACGGCGAGCCGGTGATCGAGCTCTCACCCGAGGAGCGCGCGGCGATCGCGGCCCGCGAGGCGGCTGCGATCCGACTCGCGGAGATCCAGGACAAGGCGGCGCGCCTCGAGGTCAACGGGATTCTGGCCGGACGCGTGCCGATCGCGCGGATCAACGGGCACGCCTTCCGCATCGGCGACGTCGTCGATGAGGTCTTCACGGTGACGGCCATCGACGGCCGGAGCGTGACGGTGACGGCCGATGGCGAGTCCTTCGTCCTGACCATGGACGCGAGCCCCGACCGCACGCCCAAGCGCTCTCCGGCCCGCATCGGAAAGCCCGAGAACAAGAGCGGCGGCATGAAGCCCCGCTGATCGGACGTCGGAACAGGCCGCAACAGACCAGACTGGCGATGTCAGACGAGGGACCCGCGTGGGCAAGTACAACATCGACGACATCCTCAGCGAACTGGGCGTCAGCGACCAGAAGAAGGACCCCGCCCGGTCCAAGGACGCGCCGGACGCGGGCCGGGCCACTCCGGGCGGACCCATCCGCGTCGGGGGACCAAGCGCGCCGGCCGAAGACCCCGCCGCCCGTCGGATCGTGAAGAAGCACCGGGTTGATCAGGCCGAGCACTCCTTCAGCCCGCTGCCTTCGGTGCCGGCCAACCAGCGCAGCTACTCGGAGGCCGCAGCCCAGGGCGCCGGCCTCACGCCCGCCGCCTCGAGCGAGGTCGCTGCCAGGAGCACCACCACCCCGGGCACGCCCAGCGTCGGCCCGGCCATCAGCGAGATCTACAGCCCCGAGGAGACCGGCGCCATCGCCGGCGAGCTGGGAGCCATGCTGATCAGCAAGGGCCTTGTCTCGGCCGAGCGCGTCACCAACGCGCAGCAGGTGATCAAGGCCTCGCCGGGTCGCAAGCTGGGCGAGGTGCTCATCGAGCAGGGCGTGGACGAGGCGATCGTGCAGGCCGCCGCGGCCGAGCTCGCCGGAATCGCCTTCGAGCGCATCGATCTCGAGAAGGGGCTCGACGGTGGCTTCGACGGCAAGCTGCTGCAGCGCCTGACGCCGGACTTCTGCAAGAAGAACCAGGTCATCCCGCTCCGGACCGAGGGGCAGCGCGTCGTCGTCGGCACGACGCACCCCGACGACGTCTTCCTGCTCGACGAGATCCGGGATCGCCTCCAGGTCGCCGGTGTCAAGCTGGTCCTGGTGACGGCATTCGACATCAAGGGCGCCCTCGAGATCATCGGCGAGAGTTCCAACGACAACCAGGTCGATGTCGCCGACCTCCTCGCAGAGGTGCAGGAGGGCGACGTCCAGGTCGAGAGCGGCAAGCAGCAGGAGGTCGACCTCGAGAAGGAGGCCGGCGAGTCGCCGGTCATCCGCTACGTCAACCACATCATCCAGTTGGGCATCCAGCAGGGCGCCAGCGATATCCACGTCGAGCCGGGCGAGAAGAAGCTGAAAGTGCGCTTCCGCATCGACGGTGAGCTCTATGAGGCGCTCAACCCCCCGGGCTCGATGGCCGCGGCCATCACCAGCCGCCTCAAGATCATGGCCAACCTCGCCATCGACGAGCGAAGGAAGCCGCAGGACGGGCGTATCCGCGCGAGCGTCCAGGGACGCAAGGTCGATCTGCGTGTCTCGACGCTGCCATGCTCGCACGGCGAGAAGACCGTGATGCGAATCCTGAACGACAAGAGCATCTCGGTCAGCCTCGACCAGCTCGGATTCGACGAAGACTCGCTGACGATCTGGAAGAAGCAGATCGACGCACCCCACGGCATCGTGCTCGTGACGGGCCCCACGGGCTCGGGCAAGACGACCACGCTCTACGCCTCACTGCGTCAGCTCGATCGAAACTCGATGAACATCTCCACCGTCGAGGATCCGGTGGAATACAACCTCGAAGGGATCACGCAGACGCAGGTGCACGAGAAGGCGGGCATGACCTTCGCCGCGGCCCTCAAGAGCCTGCTGCGTCAGGACCCCGACGTCATCCTGCTGGGCGAAATCCGTGATATGGAAACGGCGCTGACCGCGGTGCAGGCCGCGCTGACGGGCCACCTCGTGCTCTCAACGCTGCACACCAACGACGCGCCCGGCTCTGTCACGCGACTGGTGAACATCGGGCTCGAACCCTTCCTCGTGGGCGCCGCCGTCAATGGCGTTCTGGCCCAGCGACTGATCCGGCGTCTGTGCCTGCACTGCAAGGCGATGGAGAAGCCCAGCGAGGAGATGGCCGAGTTCCTCGCGATGCACAGCTTCGACGCCGACGAGCTCTGGACCGCCAAGGGCTGCGACAAGTGCCGCAAGACCGGCTTCTCAGGCCGCGTGGGCATCTATGAGCTGCTGGTTGTGGACGACCAGCTGCGCGACGTCATCGCCCGCAACCCCAACGTCGCGGAGTTCCGGCGCATGTGCATTGAGCGAGGCATGGTCACGCTCCGGAACGACGGCATGCGCAAGGTCGCCAAGGGGCTCACGACAGTGCAGGAAGTGCTGCGGGTGACGGAGGCGAGCCACTAGGAAGAAGTTGCGAAGTGGCGAAGTGGCAGAGTGGCGAAGTGCCTTTGGGTGGTGTGCCGGTCCCCGGCACTTCTTCCCCTGCTTGCCTGCATGCCTTCCTGCCTTCTTGCCTCTATTCAGCCCAGCGCCACTCCAGGCCTGTCGTCTCCATCAACGCGCTGAGCTGCTCCTCATCGCGGTACGCGAAGAGCCAGCCCGCACCCTCGAGTTCGGTGAACGCCAGCCGCGTTCCCTCGCCCGTCTCGGTCGCGATGGCCCCGAGGACCGAGATCATCTGCGGCGGCAGATCCGCTTCAGTTGAGAGTGCCACCGCGCTCGCCTCGCCATTTCGCGTGATCACCAGCGCCGGCTCGCCCGTGGTCTCGTCAGCCGAGAGTGTGGCTTCCTCGATGCCCAGAGTCTGGCGCGTCAGCCTCGCGAAGTTTGCAACCAGATTCGCAAGCGCCTCCTCGGGCGTCTCCTCGCCGCCGCTCCAGAGCCAGAGGTCGTCGGTCCATGGCTTTCCGGCCTTGTCGAGGCCGCCCATTCTGGACAGAAGAAAGACGTACGGAGGCTCATCGAACGCACCCTTGGGCGCGCCGGGAGCAAGGTCGCGCAGCGAGGCTCCGCCGCGGAGGGTGATGCCGAGGTCGCGCAACGCCGCGAGCTGCTGCTCGCCCGCGCTGGCCTTGCCGCCGCCGTCGCCGGCGGGCCGATTCCCGAGCATGATGCGAAAGTCCATGGTGGCTCCGGCGGTTTCCGCTTGGTTCGGCCCGTCGGGGCCGTTCTGATTGCCTTCTTCGATCACCTTTACTTCGGTGCCACCAGCGGCAGCACCACGTTCACCAGCAAGTACGCCCCCAGCCCCAGCGCCATCATCCCCAGCACGATCTGCACGCTCATGACGAGCACCTGGCGTGGGTAGTCCTTCATGTCTGGAACGCGCACGGCCTTGTACGCCATCGCGATACCCACCGTCAGCGGGATCAGCAGGAGGAACCAGAGCCGGTGCAGCTCGATCGGATCAAGGAAGGGCCGGTACGCCAGTGTGACCATCGCAGCGTCAAAAAGGCCCGTGTGGTGCTGGAACGTCTCGTGCATCAAGGCTCAGCCTCCCACCCGACGGCGCGTCGGGAGCGCAGCATCGATGATCACGATCAGGTTCAGCATCCCTGCGATCGTGGCGTAGAGCGTTCCGACCTCGTTCATCTTTCCGACCGATCGCCGGTTGGGCGGCGTGCCCCCCTCGATCGGGGCCGCCGTCCGGGGGTCACGCCCTTCCGTGGGGTTCGCGGACCGAAGCTGACGCGTCCGGGGATCAATGACCTTGAACCGCGTCTGGTGCAGGTGATTCACGCCGAAGGCCAGCGGCCCCACCAGCGCCTGCCCAGCGAACCACGCCGTGTCCTCGCGAGCGTCGATGACATCCACGCCGCCGATCAGGATCCCGCCAAAGAAAAGACCAAGAACTCCAACACCGGCGAGGATCCCGCGCCTAGCCTCGCCCGATACGACATGCCCGAGCCCCGGCAACGCGGCCGCCGCGAGAAGGGCCACGGGTCTGAAGGTTGGCGTGTCTTGTCCTGTCATGGGTTTCGCTCAGGCGTCGGCCCCCACGGGAGGAGCCAGAGTAGAGTGCCGACGCGGTCCGGGTCGGGTGTGGAAAAACGGTGGACAACCTCTCGCGGGGGGGACGTTGACTTGTGCGGCGCGGACTGTATCGTACCGCCGCTCCAAACGGAGCCTCGTCCCGGTCGTTGGTCCGCGATTCCTGCTCGAACTCCCCCGATCGGTTGGAACCGATCACGGGCTCCGGTCGGAGAGAGGCGCGTCGGGCCATGAAGGCCAGCGTGCGGCTCTCGCCAGTTCGGGCCGCGCGGCCGAGAAGGGCCCCGCTGGAGCGGTGCCCCGCAGCAAGGGCTGAGCGGCGGCGAGAGATTCGTTGGTGGTGGTCAGCAAGGTTCTGGTTCGAGTCGTCGTGGTGGTCTCCGGTTCGTCCTCAGGTGGTTCTCGCCGCACTCGTGCGTCGCGGCGGAAGAGAAGGTGCTGAAATGGCCAGGCAATTGCTCCAGCGCATGATTCCCTCCCCCTCCAACCCCGCCGCCCGCGTGGAGACGCTCCTCCTCAGCGGTGCTGGCATGGCCCTGCCCTTCGCCGACGCGAAGGCGGCCGGCTGGGACCTCACCGGCGAAGGCAGCCGCGCGGGCGGACTCCTCGTCATGGAAGACGAGGACGACGAGGACTTCGACGACGAAGATGAGGGCTTTGACGACGATGAGGGTGAGTTCGAGGAAGAGGAAGAGTTCGAAGAGGATGAGGATTTCCTCGAAGACGATGACGACGATCTGGACGACGAGGGCGACGCGGACGATGAAGAAGAGGACGATGACCTCTAGTCCGCACGGTCACGCGGCTTCCTGCCGCTGACCCTCGCCCTATCGCTGGCGGACTCCGGGGTGCGCCCTCTGGCGGGTCGTCCCTGGAGTTTGCCATGCCCTCTTCCACCCCCTCCACTCCTTCCTCGTCTGCCGCATCCAGCCCAGCCACGCCCCCTGGGACGGCTGCTTCAGGCCTGCCCCGGACTGCGGAGGGAAAGTCGCCCGCTCCGAGCACCCGTTCTGCGGGCACAGGAGGTCTTGCCCCTGGTGGCGGCGTGGTCGATCGCCGGCTCTGGTCCGATCGCCGCAACGTCCGGGTGGAGGGTCAGCCCGCGCCCGCAGCCACCGGCCTCGAACGCCGGCGCGGCCCCGGACGCAGGCTCTCTGACTTCGCACGCTCTGCCGAAGAGGGTGAAATGACGAAGGAACAGTTCCTGTTCCTCATGGCCGTCGAGCAGTTCAAGAAGAGCAACGCCCTGACCTTCCCCACCTGGACCGACGTACTCGAGATCGTCCGGCTTCTGGGTTATCGGAAGACGATGCCGATGGAGGTCAAGCTCACGAGCGCGGAGGACTGGCGCGAGCCCTTCGACGCGCCCAGCAACGTACGCACCTCACGCCAGTGGGAGCGTCATCGGATCGCGCAAGCACTCGAAGAGGCCGAGGGTGACGGCACCCGCGAGGCCGCGTAACTGGCACGCTCCGTCAGGCGCGGCTGGGCCCTCAGCGCTGACCGCCGCTCCGATCCTCGCCAGCGGGCGGGGCGGGCGGAACGATCACCTCGTCAATGGTTGTGCGGCGGAGGATCACGCGTCCTTCTTCCGTCTCAACTTCGCGTTCCTCAACCTGCCGGCGCGCACGCGCCACTCCGGCGCCGTCACCGGGCGCCTCGCCGCGCGGATCGGCCTTCACACCCTTCCAGACCTCACCGAAGAACTGCCCCAGAGCCCGCATGAGCGGCGTCTGGGCCGGGGTGCCCGGACTCGCGCCCGGCGTCCGATCAGTTCCGGCGGGATTGGACTCTGGTTCGCCCATGGACTCTCGTCTGCCGACCCTACTTGCGCCCGCTCGCCTGCGCGGAGAAGAGCTCGTCGCTGGCGCGAGAGAGCGCCGCCTGAGCCAGCGTGATCTGCGCCTGATCCTTGCTCGCCTTCGCCTTCGCGAGGGCGTCCTGGCGCGTCTTCACCTCCGCACGCAGGTCCGCCAGCGACATCTGGCCCAGCGCCCGCATGTCCTCGATCTCAACCTGAGCCTCGGGCGTCGCCTCCAGCACCGTTGGCCCCGACGGCACCACCGCCCTGAACGCGCCGGGCAGCATGATCACGAGCGCCAGCAACGCCAGAACCAGCACGATCGCGTAGACCGCCCGCTGCCCCGGCGGCGTTGATTCCCACGATTGCTTCAGCGCGTTCATCCCTGCACAACCTCCGCTGCGCAGCCGGCGCAGGCCCAGTCCATCCACACTCAGACCCGCCAGCCCAGACAGCCCCACAAGCATCCGCACGGACGCAGAGTTTAGCGGTCCCCGGACGTAGTGATGCGCGCAACCCGTATTCACGGCACGCGCGGGCGCCATCACCGCCCATCAAGCCCCCGCCGGAGCACCGACCACCACCCGCGCCGGAACGCCCACCACGGTGGCCCCATCCGGCACATCACGCGTCACCGTGGCTCCCGCACCCACAATGCAACCCCGCCCGACGCGCACCCCTGGCAGGATCCGCGACCCGATGCCCAGCAGCGTGCCGGATCCCACCCCGACGCCGCCACCCATCACGCACCCGGGAGCCACGTGCACATTGTCGCCGAGCTCGCACTCATGCTCCACGACGGCACCGGTGTTGATGATGCAGTGGGCCCCGACCTTCGCGAGAGGCTGCACCACGGCCCCGGCTCCGACGTACGTGCCAAGTCCGATCGACCGGGCCGCGCCGTCGACGATCGCGGAGGCATCCACGACGGTCCGCCAGGCAACTCCCGCGCGCTCAAGGCTCGCCAGGATCCGCGACCGTGTCGCGATCGTGCCGACGCAGAGGATCGCCGCGCCGCCAGCCACCATCGCGCCCTCGATCCGGCCCGCCCACGACAGTCCGAGCCCCGAGACGGCGACACACGCCGGATCGTCGTCCAGCACGACGAGGCCGGTTGGGCTGCCCCGGAGCACGCTCCGAGCTACCACGAGCGCGTGCCCGCCGCCGCCAATCAACGTGAGTTCAGTCGCCATCGACGGAAGTCTACAGCATCAGCCGGAGGGGAAGCTGACCGGGGGAGCCAAGCTGCGGATTCAAGGCGCCGCAGCCTCTCGACCGCTTCGGTGCTCGACGCTGCCACTTCGCCACGGTTCCACTTTGCCGCTTGCCACTCGACCACTTCTCTCCCCCGCTGTACCCTCCGTCATGCAGCCACCCGTCCGCGTCGCCGCCGTTCGCTACCTCAACACCGCCCCGCTGGTGGAGGGGCTGGACCGGACCCAGGGGATCCAGCTCATCCCCACCGTCCCCAGCAACGTGGTCACGCTCCTCAGCACCGGCGAGGCCGACCTTGGCCTGGCCTCCGTGGTTGATGCGGCCCGCAGCACCGCCGTCCCGCTCTCACTCCTCTCATGCGGGATGATCGGCTGCGAGGGACCCACGCTCACCGTGCGGGTCTTTTCGGCCGTCCCCCTCCCGCGTGTCACGACCCTCCACGCCGACACAGACTCTCACACGTCTGTCATCCTCGCTCGCCTCCTTCTGCAGCGGGTGCACGGAGCAGACGTGAGTGTCGCCGCGTTCCATGCGCGCGAGCGGGTAGCGCTCGGCGCGCCCGAGCCGGCCGCCTCGCTCGATGACTGGCCAGAGACCGTGCTCCTCATTGGCGATAAGGTCGTTGCCGACCCACCCCCGCAGAGCCGCTTCCCTTATCAGCTCGATCTGGGTGAGGCATGGCACGCCTGGACCGGGCTTCCATTCGTCTACGCACTCTGGATGTGCCGCGCCGCCGACGCCTCGACCGATCGCGTCCAGCTCGCGGCCGCGCTCCTGGACCGGCAGCGCCGCCACAACGCCACCCGCCTCGACTGGATCATCGCCACTCGAGCCCCGGAGCACCGCTGGCCCGTGCCAATCGCCTCCAACTACATCAAGACGCTGCTCCGATACGAGGTGGGCCCGCGCGAGCGCGAGGGCCTGGCGCGCTTCTACCAGGAAGCAAGGAGCGCGGGCCTGCTCCCCACTGCCACTCCACCCTGGGCGGATTCGCCGCACACGCCAGCCTGACGTAGTGCCCCAGCCCCGATCTCAACGCCGCGCAGCGTCGCCCGTTCCCTTCCTTGTCGCTCTTCGCCCCCAACGCTTCGCTCCCACATGCCTCCCCTTCCACGACCCCGCCTGCCGCTCACGTCGCGTCTGATCGACGCGGTGCGGGCGCTCCCGGCGGCGGAGCGGCTGCGGGCGCTCGACACGGTCGAAGAGCTCTCGCTGCAGGTCGACCCTGCCGCTTCCTATCCCGAGTCGTGGCTGCGCTTCCGACTGCTGCCGCCCGAACCGTCATCATCCCCGATGGCGTCTGACGTCGCCTCGGGGCGTCAGCTCCTGCCCGACCTGGACGCGTTCGCACAGGCCATCTCCGAGGGCACACCAGGACCTGATGGCCCCGCGCCGCCCCCCTCCCTGAGCGCCAGCGAGCTGGTGGCCCGCTGGAAGGCCAGTGCCGCAACCATCGCTCGCCTCCGCTCCCAAGGGCTGGTGGCACGGCGCGTCCGCACACCCCGCGGTCGGGCCGCGCTCACCTTCACCATCACGCACATCGAGGCCTTCGAGCGGGCGCACCCCACGCTGGTGGCGCGCCCGGGTGGTTACGACCGCCTCACACCCGAACAGCGCGACCGGATCCTGCGTCATGCGAGGCGATACCGGACCCTTCTCGGACTCTCGCTCAACGCCGCCGCCAAGCGCATCGCCGCACGAACGAACCGCTCCCACGAGGGAATCCGCCAGCTCCTGCAGCGCCACGCATCGGAGCTTGGCTTTCCCGAAGACTCACCACTGAATGCCCAGCGCCGGAAGGCCATCGACCGGGCCTACCGAATGGGGGTTGAGGTCGGTCGGCTCGCGCGGCTCGCGAAGCGGTCACGCTCGGCCGTGCGCCGGGCCCTCGCGTTGGCAGAGGCCGAGCGTCTGAGATCTCTCATAGCCACGCCCGCCAACACCGACCAGCACGAAGCGCGGGACGCGGCCGGCTCCCTCTCTCCGCCCCACCAGGGTCCAGAGGCCGGCGTGGACCCGCGTCCCGAGCATCGTTCGGCCGCGCGCCCAGATCCACTCGAAGCCCTCCCCGCACGCACCGGGCTCGGGACCGCTCCCACGACGGACCTTCTCGAACTCCTCCAGACCGTCCGGCGCGCACCGCCACCCCTCGCCGTCGAAGAACGGTCACGAGCCCTCGCCTACCACCGGCTGCGCACACTCGCGCGCGAACAGATCCAGCAACTGGATCCTCTCCACCCGAGCCCCAGCGCCATCGACACGATCACCACGCGTCTGCGCTGGGCCGCACGCCTCAAGGCCGAGCTCCTCCGCGCTCACCTTCGCCTCATCGTCGAAACGGTCGAATCGCGTGCCCAGCGCCCCCTCGCGGAGCTTCCCGCAGCGTGGGTTCTTGCAGCCATCCCGCCCGCCATCGACGCCGCGGCACGCGCCATCGACCTTTATGAACCTCATCGCGGCGGACGCCTTGCCGGGCCCATGGCGCTCGCCGTCGACCGCCTCGCCGCACGATGGGTCCGCGACCATCCCGCCGAGACCAGGACGGACCGCCAACGCGCCGCACCGATCCTGATGCCCGGCGCCACGCTCCCAGACTGGACCCGCACCCTCTGCCCCTGGCAGCGCTGGCTCGAGCCCGACACGCGCGTGGCGGCTCTCGCCAGAAGATCACTCCCCTCGGCCCGAGACGCCGAGCTCATCCGCGTCCGCTTTGGCCTGGGTGCCGACGACGGAGCCCCACCCGCGACGCTGGTGCAGCTCGGGGAGAGATTCGCGATCGCGCCCACGCGCGTCACCGACACCCTCGACGCCGCGCTGGCCAGGTCCCTCAAGCTCGCCAGGTCCGGCTAGGTCGGTCCGGAGCACCGACCCGCCCGGCCGATACCATCGCTCATGCACGCATCCGACACGAGCACAGCCAGGCCGTCCATCGTCGCCACCGAGCTGATCGTGGGCCTGGAGGTGCACGTCGAGCTCGCCACACGCTCCAAGATGTTCAGCCGCGCACCCAGCCCCGCCTTCACGCCCGCGGGCGAGCACGAGCCCAATACGCTGGTGGATGCGACCGTCTTCGCCCTGCCCGGCGCACTGCCCGTCATGAACCACGCCGCCGTCGAGATGTCGATCCGCGTCGGCCTCTCGCTGAACTGCCAGATCGCGCGCCACTGCCGCTGGGATCGCAAGAGCTACTTCTATCCCGACCTCCCCAAGGGATACCAGCTCTCGCAGCACGACCAGCCACTCTGCGGCGAGGGATACATGGACCTTCCGCCCGCCGACGAGCAGGGCTTTCCGACCGTTGCGCGTGACGGCACGAGTGACGCCGGACCGCAGGCCTCACGCGTCCGCATCCTCCGTGCCCACCTTGAAGAGGACGCGGGCAAGCTGCTGCACGAAGCGCCGGGCGGGCGCGCCATCGCCCACTCGCTCGTGGATGAGAACCGCGCAGGGACGCCGCTCCTGGAGATCGTGACGCAGCCGGACTTCCGCTCATCCGCGCAGGTCGTTCTCTTCTGCCGCATGCTGCACGATCTCTGCCGCGGACTGGGCGTGACGCACGGCATGCTCGAGCGCGGGCAGATGCGCTTCGAGCCCAACATCAACTGCCGCCTGACGCTCGCGGATGGCCGCACGATCTCAACGCCGATCGTCGAGATCAAGAACCTCAACTCCTTCCGATCCGTGAAGGCCGCGATCGACCACGAACTTGAGCAGCAGCCCGGCCGCTGGCTGCAGGACGGCCGCGAGATGGGCCCGGGCACGAAGACCACGCGCGGCTGGGACGATGTCCGCTCCGTCACGTTCGTGCAGCGCGAGAAGGAAGACGCGCACGACTACCGCTACTTCCCCGATCCCGATCTGCCGCCGGTGCACGTGGACGACGCGTGGATCGAGCGGCTCCGCGCAACGCTCAAGCCAACGCCGCAGTCGCGCTGGGCCCGCTACACCGGTGAGTATGGCCTGGCGCCGCGCGAGGCATCAGCACTCATGAGCGAGGCACGGGACGCGGACCTGCTGGAGGACGCCGCCGCGGCGGCCGAATCGCTCGGCGTCGCGCCCGCGCGCGCCGGAAAGCTCGTGGCCGCCTTCGTCCTCGGACCCATCCGCAAAATCGAGAACGATCCCGAGAACAACCGCGGCAACTACGGCACGTACGAGGGCCCGGCACGGATCGGCCCGGCGTTTCTCGGCGCCATCGCAGCCCTGCGCGACGCAGGCCGCATCGCGAACGCCGGAGTCGAGCCGCTGATCCTGCGCGCGAGCGATCTCGCGCCGGCGGCCGACGCCGCGGCGGCGCGGTCGAGGATCGAGGAACTCGCGAAGGAACTCGGCGTGCTCGTCGTGCGCGACGACGCCGCCATGAACGCATGGATCGCCGAAGTCCTCTCGCAGAACGAAAAGATCGTCGCCGAGATCCGCGCCGGAAAGCAGCAGGCCATCGGCAGGCTCGTCGGTGAGGTCATGAAGAAGGCCGGCGGCAGCGCGGACGCCAAGACCGTGCGCGAGGCGCTCGTCGCGGCGATCGGATGAGCGGAGCAGGCACTGGGAATCGGGAACTGGGGTCAGAGAAGGCCGTGAGGGAGATTCGCCCCAGTTTCGGCTTCGTTGCGCGCGACTGGATCCAGCATTCCTTCACTCGCGCGATCTCTGCGACCTCCGCTCTTCTCCGCGCCCCTGCGTTCTGCACTTGGCCGGTGCCAGTGCCCCGTCCCGTCTCTCGTGTCACGCGGCGAGGCGGGTCGAGGTGCCCGGGCGGAGTGGCGTCTCGACCACGCCCTCCGGCGGATGGAGCGTCGCGCGGATCTCGTTGAAGCGATCCTCGATGCGCTCGAAAGTGTCGACGACGGCCGGATCAAAGTGCGTGCCGCGCTCCGAGAGAATCAGCCCGCACGCTTCTTCATGCCCCATCGCGCCCTTGTAGACGCGCTGGCTCGTGACGGCGTCGTACATGTCCGCGAGCGCGACGATCCGCGCCGCCAGCGGGATCTGCTCCTGGCTCAGCCGGTACGGGTAGCCCATCCCGTCCCAGCGTTCGTGGTGCGAGAGCGTGACCTGGATCGCCATGTTGAGGAGTTCGTCGTCGCCCGCGTGGTTGCGAATGGCGATCAGCGTGTCGGCGCCGATGATCGTGTGCGTCTCCATGATCTCCCGCTCGGCGGGCGTGAGCCGCCCGGGCTTGAGCAGGATCGCGTCGGGGATGCCGACCTTCCCGATGTCGTGCATCGAGCTCGCGAGGCGCAGCCGCTCGATCCACGCGCGGTCGATCTCCGCGCGCTGCCCGAGCATCTCCGTCGCGAGCAGCTCGCTGTAGCGGCAGATTCGCTCGAGGTGCCTGCCGGTGTCGGTGTCCCGATGGTCCGCGAGCTTGGCCAGGCCGAAGATCATGCCGTTCCGGATCGCCAGCCCGCGGCGCATGCGCCGATCCACCTCGAGCTCAAGCTGGTGGTTCACGCGCATCAGCATCGTGTCGTACTTGCGGACAAGCAGTGTCGATCCAACTACCGTCAGGAGCAGCACGCCCAGGGCACCCACGCCGGCCCATCGCTGCATGTCACGCGTGATGGCGGCAACGCTGGCACGCACCATCGCGTCGGGCTGGTGCACCACGATCGTTGCCGTGAGCGTCTCGTTGCGCACCACCGCCAGCTGTGTCGGCCCTGTGAGAAGGTCCGCCTCGCCGGTGATGGCCTGCGCGGGCTTGAGGCTCCCGAGCGTGACAGGGTCGCCGCGAGGCCAGACCTTGAGCACTGTCTCCGAGTAGTCCAGCGAGCGGGCCGGGTCCGGACGCGCGAGCGGATGGCAGAGCAGCCCGCCGCGATCATCCAGCAGCAGCACCATCGCGCCCCCGGGCAGGCGCAGCGACTCGATCAGCCGCTGGGCCTTCTCCCACGAGGCCTGACCCGCGACGATCGGGCCGCCGACCTCGGCCTCAAGGCGCTGGCTGACGTCCAGCGCGAGACGCGAACCCTCTTCCATCAGGCGCTGCTGGGCCTTCTCCTCGACGTCCGAGCGCGTGACGCTCATCGTCGCGAACCAGCCGAGTCCGATCACCAGCGCCTGGAGGAGCACCGTGGCCGCGATGAGGCTGCCGCGGCTGCGGAATCGGAACGGTTTCTTCGGGCTAGGGAGGTCCACGCCGGGAAGCATCGACGCAAAAGCGTGCCCGCTCAATCGGGCGGCCCGGTGCCAGCAAACCGCACCGCCGCGCGGCGGGTCTGTGCGCTCGCGACCGGCAAAGTCCGCACGCCAAGCCGTTATCGGAAGGGCCACCCGGGCGAGATGCACGCTCCTGAGTCACCACCGCGCCTCCCCACACTCCGGGCACTTGCTGCCGCTGGGCTGGTCGTAGACGTCATAGCCGCAGTTCATGCACAGGCCGTTGTCTTTACGCCGGTGGCGGACGATGCGACGGCGGACGTGGCCAGCCACGCGAAGGACGCACCACCACGCCGCGCTGTGGAGCATGAGGTTGATGAGGAGCCCGGGGACGAGTGGGCGGTAGGGGATTTCGAGCGTGCCGAGCACGAGGACGTGCCTGGGTCCGAACGACGGCGTGCCCCAGAATGTCCTGCGAGGAGGCTCGCCTGAGAAAGAGAGCATCGGCCAACCCGTCGCAGTCTGATGGGCGTACTCCGGCAACTCGCCGAGGCGTTCCGGTGGAACTGATGCCGGGAGACTCCAGGACGGCGGCTCCATGATCGGATCTGGGGGCGAGAAGTCTGCCCGCGCGGGCGTCTCGTACCGGTACCACCTGATCTGTTCGCGCATCGATCCTTGGCTGTACTCGAACCAGAGAGAGTGACTTGGGCCAACCACGCTCGCGCGACGGTGAAACTCCGTGAGTCCGAGATACGCGCCAAGGACGCTCGTCGCTGCCACGCTCGCAACGGCCAGCCCGAGTGCGGCGACCACGTGAGCGGCGATCTTCACCCACCACTGGCGTGACTTCACCACCGCGCCTCCCCACACTCCGGGCACTTGC